>CAZECJ010000167.1:0-5706 GCA_964510645.1 uncultured Verrucomicrobiota bacterium
AGTTTTCCACACAATGGAAAAAAGTTTTCCACACTGTGGAAAACTTCCGCCATTTTTCATTCTTCATTCTTCATTCTTAATTTCGCCCTTTGGGCAGGCTGCTCCAAGCCCGTCCCCCCGCCGCCGGAACTGCCCGCCGGCCAGGACTTCTCGATTTCCGCGGCGATGTCCACGAACCAGATCCGCATCGGCGATCCGGTCGAGGTGACGCTGACCGCGGTGCACCGCGACGGCACCACCGTCGGCTTCCCCAACCCCGCCAGCGGCAAGGACGTCGTCGTCCGCGACGCGAAGACCGAGACCGAGACCTTCCCCAACGGCCTGCGCCGCACCGTACAGAAAATCCGCCTGACCTCGATGACGATCACCAACCACGTCGTCGGCGAAAAGGCTTCCATCCTGATTTCCACGCCCGCGGGCGTGAAAACCAACGCCTACCCGTTCCTCTCGCTCGAAGTTCTCTCTTCGCTGGCCCCCGGCGAGCAAGACATCCGGCCCGCCAAGGGCGGCCTCGCGCATTGGCCCGCGCCGCCCTCGCATTGGCTCTGGATCGCGCTGGGCATTTGGGCCGTGCTGGCCGCGGCGTTCCTCGCGCTGCGCAAATTCCTGACCATGCCGCGCACGATCTTGCATCTGGCGCCGCCGGTGCCGCCGCACGAGATCGCGCTGAACGCCTTGGCCGACCTCCGCGCCAAGGGCTGGATCGAGGCGCTGAAGATCGAGCCGTTCTACGTCGCGCTTTCCGACATCGTCCGCCGCTATCTCGAAGGCCGCTTCGGCCTGCGCGCGCCTGAACGCACCACCGAGGAGTTCATCCGCGACGCCTTGTCTTCCAAGAAACTCTCCGATGCCCACCGCGACCTCGTCGCCGGGTTCCTCGAGCAGAGCGACCTCGTGAAATTCGCGCGGCACGCGCCGGGACCGGCGGACATGCACAACGCGCTCGATTCCGCCGAACGCCTCGTCCGCGAAACCATGCCGGCTGTTCCAGACCCCCGCCCCCTTGCGGGGCGGGTGAATCAGGTTGTTCCGCAGCCATGCGCACCTTCTCAAGATCAACCTTCTTCACCCATGGCACAAGGCCATGGGGGTCGATTGGGAGGCGGAGCATGATCGTTTTTCGCCATCCGCTCATGTTCCTGCTCCTGCTGCTGGTGCCGGCGCTGGTCTGGCTGCGCTACGCCCGACGGCGGCAGGCGCCGCTGACGTTCTCCGACGGCGCGGCGCTGCTCGGTCTGCCCCGTTCGCCGTGGCTGGCCCTGCGGAAATTGCCCCCCGCGCTTTTCGCCGCCGGGCTCGTCTTCTTGGTCGCCGCCGCCGCCCGCCCCCAGAAGGGCATGAGCGAGTCGCGCGTCGAAACCGAGGGCGTCGACATCGTCCTCGTCGTGGATACGTCGACCTCGATGCGCGCCGACGATTTTTCAACCGCGACGAAGCGCATGGATCGCCTCGACGCCGCCAAGTCGGTCCTCGCGCAGTTCATCCAGGCGCGCCCGGACGATCGCCTGGGGATCGTCGCGTTCGCCGCGATGCCCTACACCATCGCGCCGCTCACCACCGACCACGCCTGGCTCATGCTCCAGATGGACCGCCTCCAGACCGGCATGCTCGAAGACGCCACGGCCATCGGCGACGCCATCGCGTCCGGCGTGAACCGCCTGCGCGACTCGCAGGCCAAGTCGAAGATCGTGATTCTCCTGACCGACGGCATCCACAACGCCGGCCGCTTGACCCCGCCGGACGCCGCGCAGGCCGCCGCCGCCCTCGGCATCAAGGTCTATACCATCGGCGCCGGCTCCGACCAGCCCCGCGCCAGCGGCATCTTCGGCTTCGTGCAGGGCGGCGCCGAAATCGACGAGGCCACCTTGAAGAAAATCGCCGAAATCACGAAGGCGAAGTACTTCCGCGCGACCGATCTGAAGAGCCTGGAAGAGACCTACCAAGCCATCGACGAGATGGAAAAGACGAAGATCGAGCTCGACCAATACACGCGCTACGAAGAGAAATTCGCGCCGTTCCTGATCCTCGGCCTGTTGTGCCTGGCCTTTGAAACCCTGCTGGGCTTCACGCGCCTCGGGAGGCTGCCATGAAGTGGGGCAACGTCCAGCTTCTGTACTGGCTGCCGCTGGCGATCCCGCTGGCCTGGGCGCTGTTCGCGCTGCTCCGCCGCCGGCGCGCCGCGCTCGCGCAGCTCGTCGATCCGGCCCTGCTTGGCGTCCTCGCCCCGGCCTGGAATCCCGCGCGCGCCCGATCGCGGCTCGTGCTTCGCGTTCTCGCGCTCGCGCTGCTCGTCCTGGCGCTGGCCCGCCCGCAATGGGGTTTCCACTGGGAAGACGTCCGCCGCCAGGGCCTCGACCTCCTGGTCGTGCTCGACACCTCGCGCTCGATGATGGCCTCCGACATCAAGCCCACGCGCCTCCAGCAAGCCAAGTGGGGCATCCGCGACCTCCTGCGCCATCTGCGCGGCGACCGCGTCGGGCTGATTCCCTTCTCCGGATCTTCCATCCTCCAGTGCCCGCTCACCATCGACTACGCGGCGTTCAAGATGACGCTCGACGACGTCTATTCCGGAATCATCCCCAAGGGCGGCACCGCCATCGAACAGGCGCTGCGCACGGCCATCGATTCGTTCCCGAAAGACGGCGCCGCCGACCGCGTCGTATTGCTCGTCACCGACGGCGAGAACCACGATGGTGCCCCGCTCGAGCTTCTCCCCGAGCTGAAGGAAAAGAACATCCGCGTCTACACCATCGGCATCGGCACGCTCGCCGGCGAGATGGTCCCCAGCGCCGACGGCCAGGGCGCCTACTTCAAGGATCGCCAGGGCCAGATCGTCAAAACCGTCCTGAAAGAAGACATGCTCCAGAAACTCGCGCTGGGCACCGGCGGCACCTACGTCCGCTCCGCCCCCGGCGACACCGGCCTCGAGCGCGTTTTCAACGAGAGCATCAACAATCTCAAGCGTTCCGAGCAGGAAACCCGCACGGCGAAGATCTACGAAGAGCGCTTCGTCTGGCCCATTGCCGCCGCGCTGCTGCTGCTGGCGTGGGAAGCGCTGCTTTCCGATCGGCGGAAGAATCATGCGGAGGCCGGCGCATGAAAAGATTCAATATTCAATATTCAATATCCAATGTTCAATGTTCAAGTGAACAGCCGCGGAGGGGTCGGAGTTCAGGGTTCAGGGTTCAGGGTTCAGGTAGGGCGAGGCATTCCTGCCGAGCCGGGCTGCTCCGTTGGATATTGAATATTGATCTTGTTCAATCTCGACTCACTGGGACGGTTCGCCCTACCCGTTTCGCCCTCGCTTTGCCCCTTCTTGCACTGTTGACGACTTTGCCTGCGCGGACCGCCGAGCCTTCCGCGCGCGGATCGTTCGACGCGGGCTTGCAGGCCTTTGCCGCGAGCAACTATCCCGCCGCGAGCAACGCGTTTCTCGAAGCCGCCGCCGCCGCGCCGGCCGAGAAACTGGATCCGGCCGCCGCCTACTACAACGCGGGACTCGCGGCCTACGCCGGCGGCGATCTGAAAGCCGCCGCCGATTCCTTCGCCCGCGCCGCGTCCGGTTCCGATCTCGCCCTCCAGTCGCAGGCCTACTACAACCGCGGCAACGCCCTCTTCCACCAGGCCGGCGGCCCCGCCGCCGCGATGTCCGCCATGCCGTTGCCCACGATGTCCACGCAGGAACTGGCCAGCGCGGAATCGTCCGTCGGCGAAGCCATCCAGATGTACGAGAACGCCATCGCCCTCAACCCCAAAGACGTCGATGCCAAGGCGAACTACGAACTCGCCGTCCTGAAGCAGCAGCAGATCCAGCAGCAGAAACAGCAGCAACAAGATCAGCAACAGCAAAACCAGGACCAGCAGAATCAGGATCAGAAGAACCAAGACCAGAAAGATCAGCAACAACAGGAGGACCAAAAGGACCAGCAACAAAAACAAGAACAACAACAGCAACAGGCGGAGCAACAGCCCCAGCCTCAACCCGACCAGCAAAAAGAAGAACAGAAGCAGGAGGAGCAGATCCAAGAAGAGAAACCATCCGAAGAAATGACGCCCGAGGAAGCCGCGATGATGCTCGATTCGATGAAGGCGCAGGAACAGTCCCAGCGCGATCGGCTCCATCCTTTCCTCGGGCGCCCCGTTCCCGTCGAAAAAGACTGGTAGCGGATGCTCTTCCCGCTAGAGTACGAGCCATGAACCCTCGGGTCCATCCAGCGAAGATTCTTTCGAGCGCCGTCCTTGCGCTCGTTTTCGCGCTCGCGCTTTCCGCCCGCGCGCTGGACGTATCCTTCGACGTGCAGCCGCGCCTGCTGAACCTCGGCGAAACCGCGCAGGCCACCCTCGTATTCCATGGCGTGCGTTCGGCGCCCAACATCGAATTTCCGTCGATTCCCGGCCTCCAGATCACGGGCACGGGCCAGCAGATGCAGTTCGGCACCGGCGGTTCGCAGGTCAGCCTGACCTACAACCTCTTCCCGCAGAAGCCCGGTAAGCACACCATCGGCCCCTACGAGCTCGACTACAACGGCGAGAAAATCCAGATTCCCGAAGTTTCCCTCGAAGTCCGCGCGCCGGAAGGAAATTCGGGCGCCGCGACCAACGAAATGGTCTTCGCGCGGGTCACGCTGCCCTCCGCCCCGCCCTACATCCACCAGACGTTCGATATCGTTCTCGGCATCTATTCCCTGCCCGGCATGGAACTTACCCGCGACGTCAATCTGCTGGGCGGCTTTCCCGAATCGGGCTTCGTGATCGGCGGCTTCGAGGAACTCCAGATGGTCCGCGAAGAGGTCGGCGGGCAGTTCTACAACCTGCGCCGGTTCCGGGCCAAGGCGCGCGCTCTGACCGCCGGCACGTTCGACATCCGGCCCGCGCTGCGCGTCGGCGTGATCGATCCCAACCAACGCCAGCAGCGGCGCGATCCCTTCGGGTTTTTCGATCCGTTTGCGGGCCCCTCCGCCACGCCGGTCACCTTGCCCGTTCCCCCGGCGAACCTGACCATCCGCGCCATTCCCGACGAAGGCCGGCCCGCCGGCTTTGCCGGGGCCGTCGGCCAGTTCGAGTTCACGATGGACGTCCGCCCGCGCGAATTGGAGGTGGGCCAGCCCATCACCGTGAAGCTGCGGCTGCAGGGCTCGGGCAACGTGGCCGCCGCGATGCCGCCGGCGTACCGCGACGCCGATCTGTTCAAGACCTACGAGGCGCGCCAAGTCGGCGACGTGCCCGACCCGGCCGCCGAGGGCGGCACCAAGGAATTCGAACAGGTCGTGATACCGCGTTCGGACGCCTTGACAGAATTGCCGGCGCTGGAATTTTCCTTCTTCGATCCGGCGGCGGCGCAATACCGCACCGTTTCGGCCGGGCCGTTTCCGCTGACGGTGCATCCGTCCGAGAACGGCGACAGCGCCTTGATGCTCCAGGTGCCCGGCGGCGCGGCTTCGGGCGGCGGATCGCTGGTGCTGGGCACCGACATCGTGTATCTCAAGCCCGCGCCGGCCCGCTGGCGGAACGGCAAGGGCCTGGCCGCGCAAAAAAACCTCTTGATCGGCATGCATGCCGCTGCGCCCTTGGCGCTGGCGGGCTTGTTCTTCGCCACCCGGCGCCGCAACCGCCTCGCGACCGACGTCGCCCTCGCCCGCCGCCAGAAAGCCCCGCGCAGCGCCCGCGCCAACCTGCACAAGGCCGAAGCCGCGCTGAAAGAATCCG
>CAZECJ010000168.1:0-5692 GCA_964510645.1 uncultured Verrucomicrobiota bacterium
GCCTGAACCTCCACCCGCCCAATGCTCTAACCCTCCGCAGAACTACCATGCGCCCCCCTTCCAAGCAGGCGGGCCCAGGCGGGCCGCCGGCGGGCGCATCCCGGTTTCATGGATCGCCAGCCGCGGCTAGAAGCCGCCGGTCCTTGGGGATGTGACGGGAAGGGCGGCATCCTGTCGCTCTTTTTCTTGGAAATGGTTTTGGGGTCAATGAAGCGGAGATGCTCCCACCGCGTGCCGACCACCCCGCAGCGTCTTGCGCCACCCCTCCGCAGCCGACGTCTTTTTCTCGCAATTGTCGAGAAAGCGAGTAGAGTATGATCAAATTCGCTGCACAAGGATTTACATGAAAATTTCAACCAAAGGCCGGTACGGGTTGCGCACGTTGATGGACATCGCGGCCCATCAGTCAAAGGGCCCCGTGAATCTCAACGACATGGCCGAACGCCAGGGTATTTCCGCCAAGTATCTCTGGCAGATCGTGAACCTCCTGAAAACGGCTGGATTCGTCCGCGGCACGCGCGGACCCAAGGGCGGCTACGTGCTCATCCGCGATCCCAATTCCATCACGCTGCTGGACGTCATCCAAGTACTCGAAGGACCCGTATCGCTGGTCGAGTGCGTGGATGATCCCGCCTTCTGCGACCGCACGGAAAACTGCGTGGCGCATACCGTCTGGTCGGATGTCAGCCAAGCCGTCCGGAGCGCCCTGAGCGGCATCACCCTTGCCGAAATCCTCCGGCGTCATGCCGCCGCCGGCAACTCCAGCCATTACGTGATTTAATCGCAGACCAGTCGTGAAAACCTGTCCATTCTGCGCCGAAGAGATCCAAGACGCCGCCATCAAGTGCAAACATTGCGGCGAGTTTCTGGACGGTTCCCGGTCTGCGGCCGATAAACTCCCGTGGTATTTCCGCACGTCGACCATCGTGCTCGCCGTCTTGTGTGTCGGCCCCTTGGCCCTGCCGCTGATCTGGTGGCGCCCCGGCACTTCGCCCGCCGGGAAGATCGGCTGGACGCTCGTCGTTCTGGCGTTGACGTGGCTTTCGGCCGTTGCGCTTCAACGCTCTTTGGACGTTCTTCGGGAATACATGCCGTTGCTGGAAAACCCCTATGGAATCTAAGGAGACGCGCCGATGAATCCAGCCATTCCGATTTTGGCGGCGGTTGCGCTGGCCGCGGCGCTCTTGCTGGCGTGGGGATTTCTTTCCGCCGCCTTCCTGCTGTGGGGCGCGCGGTTGGCAGGCATCGAGCGACGCTCCTTCAGCCGCGCCATCGGCACGATCCTGCTGGGCGGCATGGCTTGGTTCGTCGTGCTGGCCGCATTCAACGCCGCGCCTCTCGTCGGAACCGGACTGGGCCTCCTGCTGGGCTTCTGCGTTTCCGCCGCCGTGATGACCCCGATTTTCGATACGACCTTCGGCAAAGCGCTCGCTGCGAACATCCTTGCCTGGCTGCTGCCGCCCCTGCTGATCGTCGGCCTCGTGCTGCTGGGATTCGCCGTTTTCGGCGTCTTCTTCCTGTTCTTGGCCTGAGCCCATTCACTCCCGAAACACCCGCCCGCGGGACACTCCATCCAAATTCATGTGTGCATAGTTAATCAAGTGTGCACAGCGTTAAATATTGCAATTCAATTCTGATAAACAAGTTATGACATTCAATGTTATTTATATGCCAATATTGCCAAGTGCATAGTTAATTAAGTATGCACAGGTTATGGGGAGTGAATTTTCGCGTGAATCCACCGATTGGTTAAACCAGTTCCGAAAAGACGGCATCGCTGATGAACAACGCGTCTTCGGCAAGGCGGAGACGATCGGCCTCGGCCACCAGCAGGCCCGCCTCCGTCAGCCGCGCGATTTCTTTTCCCCGCAAGGCGTCGTAATCGAATCCCGTCGCCGCGCGAAACTCGGCGCGGCCCCAGCCCGCGATCCGCCGCAACCCCATCACCAACGTCTCGCGCGCCTTGGCTTCGGGCTCCAGCTTTTCTTCGAACGCCTGCCGCCAGTCCGGCAGTTCCGGCGAATTTCCCCACCGGACGCCGCCCCAATGCGAATGCGCGGCCGGCCCGAGGCCGATATACTCCCCGCCGCTCCAATACAGCCCGTTCTGCAGGCACGCGCGGCCCGGCTTCGCGAAATTCGAAATCTCATAGTGCGCCCACCCCCCCGCGGCCAGCCGCCGGCGCGCCCAGTCGAACTGCTCGCGCTGCTCGTCTTCGGAAACCGCCAGGCGCCCGGCCTGCGCTTCGCGCGCGAACGGCGTGCCCTCCTCGATTTCCAGGCAGTAGCAGGACACGTGCTCCGGATCCAAAGCCAGCGCGGCTTCGACGTCCGCCGCGAACGCTTGCCGCGAAACCCCCGGCACGCCGTAGATCACGTCGAGGCCCACGTTGTCGAACCCCGCCGCCCGGGCCAGCGCCATGCTTTCGCGCGTTTCGGCGGCGGTGTGGATGCGGCCGAGCCGCTTCAGCGCGGCGTCGTCGAACGATTGCGCGCCGATGGACAGGCGGTTCACGCCGGCGCACTTCAGGCACGCGAGCTTGGCCGGCGTCAGAGTTCCCGGATTCGCCTCGCAGGTCCATTCGACGAGGTTTTTGAAATCGACGCGGACGCGGACGAGCCTGACCAGGCGCGCCAATTCGCCTTCCGTCAGCGCGGTCGGCGTTCCCCCGCCGAAAAAGACGCTTTCCGGCGCAAACCCGACCGGCAGCGCCGCCAACTCGCGCTCGATCCCCGCAAACCATGCCGCCACGAGTCCCGGTTCCGGCGGTCGCGAATAAAACGCGCAATATGCGCATTTGCGCGCGCAGAACGGAACGTGAATGTAGAGCCCGGGGCCCATCTCAGCGGCGAAAAAACGAGGTCCTCATTCCGTCATCAGCTCGCGGATTTCCCGCAGGATGCGTTCGGCTTCTTCGCCGTCGAGCCGCGTCATGGCGAAGCCGACGTGCACGAGCACGTAGTCGCCGATCTTCGTTTCGGGCAGATAGGCCAGCGACACCTCCTGCCGCGCCCCGTCGTAGTCCACGGTTCCGCGGCGGTCGAAACCCTCGCCGTCCGAAATCGCCACCAAGCGGCCTGGAATCGCGAGGCACATCGCGGCTAGGCTTCCGGCTCGAAGGGATGCCCGCCGTGCGGCGGCCCCGGCGGCGGATTCACCTTCCCCACCCGCAGAGGGAAGCGGATCTTGATGTCGCCGTCCAGCAGGACCTCGACCCAATGCGTTCCCGGCTCGCGGAATTCCAGGTTCAGGAACAGCTCGACGTTCGTGGCCGTCGCTTCCGCGTTCGGCAGCTTCACCGGAATCTGGCGGCCTTCCGCCACGACCGTGCTCATGTCCGGCCGCAGAATCCGCGTGCGCTGCTGGAATTCGCCTTCGCCCGAGCACCAGCGCGTGGCCAGGAACATCCGCGCATGCCGGAACGGGAACGTGGGGCTGCCGAGCGAATCGAACAGGCCGATCAAAATGAACTTGCCGGTCCGTTCCTGGCGGACGTCGTCGCACAGCAGCGTGGATTGCAGATCGGGAATCATGGCCATGGGCCGCCTTCCTTTGCGTTTCGAACGCCCACCGGGGCATTCACGAGGATTCCAAAGATACCTGCGGGCGTGCGCCTTGGCAACGCCCGGGAATGCGATTTTTCCGAGGTCCTACGGGACGATCTCGACCTTGATGAGATTGCTCGCGCCGGCCTTGCCGACCGGAAACCCGGCGGTGGTGACCACGGAATCGCCGGCGTTCACGAGGCCGGTTTCCTTGGCCGCGCGGTGCATCTCGGCGTACTGGTTGATCAACAGGTCGACGGGACGGATCATCATGGGCCGCACGCCCCAGACCAGCGCCAGGCAGCGAAACGCCTCGGCTTCCGTCGTGGCGGCCAAGATCGGCTGCAGCGGGCGGGTCTTCGCGGCGAGCCGCGCCGTGCCGCCCGTCTGCGTCGCGATCACCAGCGCCTTCGCCCCGATGGTCTCCGCCAGCGAACAGGCCGCCCGCGCCAGCGCTTCCGATTCATCCGCCGTGTGCATCTGCTGCAGCCGCTGCCACCAGGCCGCGTGCTGGAATCCCTTTTCCGCCTCTTCGGCGATCTTGGCCATCATGGCGACGGATTCCACGGGGTATTGCCCCATCGCGGTCTCTTCCGACAGCATCACGGCATCGGTGCCCTCCAGCACGGCGTTGGTCACGTCGCTGACCTCGGCGCGCGCGGGCCGCGGCGAGTCGGTCATGCTCTTGAGCATCTGCGTGGCCGTGATGACCGGCTTGCCCGCGAAATTGGCCTTGTCGATGATCAGCCGCTGCGCCGTGGGCACCTGTTCCGGCGGAATGTCCACGCCCAGATCCCCGCGCGCGACCATGACGCCATCCACCGCGGCTATGATCTCGTCGAGCTCGTCGAGCGCTTCGTGCTTCTCGATCTTGGCGATGATCGGCCGCAGCTTGCCCTGCGCCCGCATATAGGCGCGCGCCACTTCGATGTCCGACGCCGACCGCACGAACGACAACGCCACGTAGTCTACGCCCTGAGCGAGTCCGAACGCGAGGTCTTCGTAGTCCTTGTTGGTCAGGATCGGCGCGCGGATGCTCCGCGAGGGCAGGTTGATGCCCTTGTGGCTGCTCAATTTCCCGCCCAGAACCACGCGGCAATGGATGTCGGGCCCCTCGGCTTTCTCCACGCGCAGCTCGAGCGCACCGTCCGCCAGCAACAGGGTGTCGCCTTCCTGGACGTCCTGCGGCAGCTCGCGGTAGGTCAGCCCGACCTCCTTTTCGCTGCCCGGCACGTCGCGGGCCGTCAGGATGAACTCGTCGCCCGCCTTCAACGTGATGTTTCCGCACGCAAACGCCCCGGTGCGGATCTTGGGCCCCGCCAAATCCTGCAAGATGGCGATGGGCAACCCCTTGTCTGCGGCGATTTGGCGGATCAGGGCTATCTTGGCCGCATGCTCCGCGCGCGTCCCGTGCGAAAAATTGAGGCGGGCCACGTTCATGCCGGCATCCATCATGCGCCCGAGGATTTCCCGGGTATCCGAAGCGGGGCCAATGGTGCAAACGATCTTGGTTTTTCTCATAGTCGGGGCATTGTCCCCCCCGCTCTTCGTCGAGTCAAGCGTTTTACTTCAAGGCCTCGCCCATCCATCCCAGAAGGACGTCCATATCGGAATAATCTGCCACCGTGAGAGTTGCGCCGGAAGATCGCAAGTCGGCTTCCCCATACTTCCCCGTCGCCACGCCGATGACCGGAATGCCCACCGCCAGTCCGGCGGCCACGTCAAACGGCGTGTCGCCCACCAGGCAAACGCCCCCCGTTTCCACCTCGATCCCGGCCTCATTCGCCGCCGCCAACGCGGAGCGCGCGATGTTCGTCCGCTCCGCGTGCTCGTCTCCAAACCCACCGAAGCGGAAAAACCGGTCGAATCCCACGTTCCCCAGTTTCAGATAGGCGCAGGCGCGGATATTGCCCGTCACCAGCCCCAACGCGGCCCCTTTCGCGGCAAGATGCTCCAAAAAGCCGCGCGCCCCAGCAATTTCCTTGCTCGGGTTCTCCTCCAGCAACTCCCGCAGTTCCTCCTCCACGCGGCCGAAAATCCGCCGGACGTCGGGCTCCGCCAGCTGCAACTTCCGGTGCGCCATCACCTGGTTGAGCACGTTGCGGTCCGTGTTGCCCGCGAACGACACGTAGGCCAGCTCGTCGCGC
>CAZECJ010000169.1:0-5672 GCA_964510645.1 uncultured Verrucomicrobiota bacterium
GCAATGGGCCGTTTGTCCACTGTCCATTGGAGTCATAGGCATTATCCCAGCCATAATACTCCTTGCCTTTGTATTCCCTGGGACCCCATACATCTATTCCTATCAGCAAGTCCAATGCACCGTTCGCATCGAAATCAACATATTGCCATTGATTTGTTCGTACGTTAATCCCTTTGTAGAATAATTCTATTATATCCGGGGCAGGAATGGGTACAGGATTTTTGAACGCAGAACGTAAAAAGTCAGGATAGTACTTCCCTGGTGAGGTTACTGCTGGTTTCCCATCCAAATAGGATATGCTTACATTATTGACAGCATCTCCTATGCGTTGAGAAGGCTCAAACAGAGGCAATTGGGTGACTGCATCTGTTACTCCCGTATTTTTAAAGAAATATATCCCTTTGTATGGCGTATCAGTACATACAACGACTAAGTCCATTAACCTATCCCCATCATAATCCATTGGAAGGGGCCAGGCCCACAGTCCGACCCCAAGATCCACGATAAGTTCAGGATTGTTGTACGCCAGGCGTTCAAGTTTTTGCCCCATAACCGGCTTCATGAAGTTCAGTGAACAAACCAGTACAAACAATGGAAATAAGAACTCCCTTTTCATCATAATGTGAGCTTATTTAATTTCACTTTGATCCTATTATTCATTGATAACTATTTATCGCAGGGTATTACTATTATGCAAATCAATCTATTTTTCTCTTTTGAATGGAGAGATATGCCTGATTGCTTTCAATAAACTAAAACTCATCGGTTTATTTTGTATTTTCATCTTCAATTCCAATAGTGGTCAGATCTTTGCGATCGAAGAAGTATAACTTACCGCTTTCAACACCGACAATAAGGTTTAATCCGTGGGAGGCATCTCCCAGTTCACATGCAAAAGGAGCATTGGAATGAGCTCCTAAATATAAGTCCTCATTGCGAACCTGAAACTGTAAAGGTTCCGCAAATCTCATATTTTCGTTTGTCCCTGTGTTTTTCATGACAAATACCTGCATTCCTATTTGATTTTTCAAGAACCTCGAATAGGGTAATCCTCTTTCTGGATTGGGGAACGATGATCGTTTAACAGTCCCAATAATCAGATCCAGGACATTATCATTATCCCAGTCTACAAGCTGTAACTTGGCTCTTCCAGTTTGGCCCAAAGGTTCTTTATTGTTGTGGAACGTGATTATACTTCCATCCTCCATCCGTAATCTTCCCCCATCTTCGACTGTATAGTTATCTACCTGCCAATATAGGTGAAGAGCGTTTTCGACATCTAATATTACCAGAGCATTTTTACCGTTTATATTGGCTGTAGCAGGTCTAACCCTCCAAGTTCCAGGCAATTCCATATTGTCAAGACGCAGTGGAACTGGACTGTCCAATTCAGCCTTATCCCGGGTACCCCGGTTAATCATAACTTCAAACTTAGACCGTGAACCTGAGAATACGATATCGTAGAGACCATCACAATTCCAGTCAATAACAGAAGGACATAAGTAACCCCATGCCGACTCAAGTGGGCCCTGTACAATTTGATAGCCTGGACGGAATAGGATGGGGGCACCTGCAGAATGCATCTCCTCAGGAAGGGCGAAATCTGGCAAGCTGTTTGTCCCATTATTCTTAATGAAAAGCAATCTTCCCTCTGAATTACCGGCAACGATATCAAGTGCCCCATCACCATCCCAATCAACCACATTTGGGACGGTTAATGACCCAGAATACAAATCGCCATTCTCTCGTAATATTGCTTGAGGCTCAAGGAATATGGGTTCATTGTTTGTAGTCATCTTGCCTGAAAACCTATAGTGATATAAGGCTCCTTCTCCTCCTGCAATAAACTCGGTATGCCCCTTCTTTCTGGAGAAGAAAGCAATGGCTTTTGCGCCCTGTGTAGGGTGATATAGAACGCAATTATCTTCGCCAAAAACATGTCGAGCTTTCTCCTCACCTGAAGTCCAATATTTAATAACCCCCAGGGTATTTGTTATAATGTATCCATCCAGTTTCTCTCCTTTAGATCCGACTTTGAAAACGCTGCTCCCTGAAATAGAAATATTATTATTCCTTGTCAACTCAATAATTTCTGACACCTGGTTGTTAAACTTAATGTCAATCTCAAAGCTGTATAACCCACAAAGAGGAAGCTTCCCACGATATGCGCCTGCACCATCATAATAAGATTGCAAATCACCAGAGTAAGTCTTTGGGCGGTAGGTCTGCCCATCACTGCACAGCAAAGTTATCCTTAACCGATGACTGCCAATATTTGTTACATCAATCCCTAACAGGGGATTAACCTTCCCGTTAATGGGTATTTGTCTTGTTTCTTTGAACTCTTGATTATCTTTATCAAATTTCGCAATCACGACATTTTTTCCTGACTCAATCCATAATCCCCATGTTTCATCTCCCATATTGAAAATTTTGCCTGTTACCGGAGGCACCTTCTCTCCCCAAGGATGTTTGATTTGTAAGGGTTCGGAATAAACAAGCCGTTCATCTTCATCTTCGTAAAGGTACTTACTCCAGAATAATCCTAAAGGTTTTATCCCCGTAACGGCTAAGGTAAAAAGGTCGGGATAATCTGTATCTTCAGTGAAGGCTGCCCCCTGTGGACAGTTACTTAGAGCAAAAGATAAAGGGGTTAGTCCTTTTTGTCCACCTGCTTTTATAGGCTGTGCACTCATTAGGCTTTTCCTGCTCAAGGGCTGGGCACAAGCGGTTTCTCCATAAAGGATACAACAAAATGTAAATATAAACCATAATAAGAATCTATTCATCTGTCAATAAGTTCTTTAGTGTTAAAGTTTTTTATGAAACAGATTTGTTCGGTGTCGCCGAACCTTTTCTCTCATACCGTTATCATTCTGGATACATCTGGTAGTTTTCTGACAATTCTGGATAGATTATTGTGACTAGCGTAAACAATAAGGATATTGTGTCCTTTATGAAGACTTTAATCACCTAATTAAAATCCATAGTTCTAAAAATCACCATGATAAATGCTCTCTTGGAAGGAGAAAAAAGGTTCCCTTTTCGTCAGATACAATAACATTGGGCCTTTCGTCAGAAATGGGTCCCAATCTTCCCACTGAAGCACCACATCCATGATGTCCAAAACGTACATATGTATTTTTGTACTTCAGTTGTTTTGGGTAATCGAACAAAGGTTCTTCTTCTGTTCCGACATTCTTAAGGAAAAGTAAGGTGGCTCCTTTGAGCTCCTGGGGGCGATACCATGGAATACCATCAATCGGATTTGGAATTGAATGGTGCATATTAGTTGCCAACATTAGATCTTTCACTCCATCTCCATCCCAATCCGTTATTTCAAAGCGCAGTCTGCCTTTTCCTCCAGCCTCCAGCCAGTTTGCCTTGATTTCTTTTCCGTCGATCAATTGGAGTTTGCCACCATCAATGAGATTATAATTGTCTTCCCTGAAATAAAGGTGTGCATCGTCATCGTCATCAAGCGTAATATACACATAGTTCTTTCCCAGGATCCCTACTCCGGGTCTGCACCTCCAGGTACCATGAAGATTAAGATCATCGAGAAAAAGAGGTTTCCCTGATTTAAGAATACCTTTGCCAGCTCCCATAAAGACGGTGTGCCGTCCGCGAGAATCGTTGGTAAGAATATCCCATACTCCATCATCATTCCAATCAAAAACATTGGCGCCAACATATCCCCAACGGGCTTCACCTGGTCCCTGAATATCCTCTCCATAGCCCGGTTGAATGTGAATAATTTCCCCATTGGCCACGAGGGGGATCCCCGAATGAAAAGCTGGCGAGGTATTAGTCCCTCCGTTTTTGAAAAAGAGAATAAATCCTGCTGAATTGCCACTAACTATATCAAGCACTCCATCATAATCCCAATCCACAATCGTTGGAGTGCATAAAGATCCTCCGTACAAGAAAGGGTTCTTTTCCTTTAAAGGAACAGCTTGTTTATAAATCGGTTCTCCCCTCTTGGAAAACTTACCACTGTATTGATAATAAAATGCACCACCTTCACCCGTTGCAATTATATCAACATAATCCCCCTTTTCGTTCGGATAGAGAATAGGTGAGGCACCAATCGTCGGATGCCTGATGACGTTCCCCTCTAAATCAACTATATGTTTTTTATCTTCAAACTTATTATCATCTCCCCATTTCAGGAAATATATTCCCCCCTGGCGGGATCCAGAAATGATTCCAGATTTACCTTTGGGGTAACTTACAAAAGCGATGCTTTGGGCCGAGTTAAGTATCTCCTCCTTCTTCATGGAAATCTGAACGGGGTGGGTCGGGTTTCCTTGGAGCAACTGGGGATACTCAAACATGAAAAAACCGGCGTAGCCAAAGACACCCCTCCATCTTCCTACTGCATCATATGGGAAATAATCCGCCTGCCGCCAGTTTCCTGGGGCCTTGGCTGACGGCTTGGTCGTATACGCAGCAACAACGCGTACTGATCCGTTTTTTGTTAATTCAATTGCTATTTGTTGGGGTGAAAATTCAAATTCGGGAAGGGCCAGTGAACCTTTCAATTCAAATTCTGACTTATTCTTGTCAAATATGGCGTATTCCATCTGTCCTTTGGCTGTCCAGAACAAATAGACGTTTTTATCCTCTTGAACCAGTACGCAATTACCCAAAGCCCTTTCCGGCAAAACAACTTGTTCCTTCTTTTCAAATACGGGCACACCAGATTCGTCAAATCTATCTAGTGTATATCGGTGACAGATATTACCGTATCGGTTATCCCCAAGCATAAATAGGTCCGGATACTTTGTGTTTTCCAAATAAGCCGATCCTATCATCCGCGAGGTGATGCTATATAATGCAAAGTCACCTTCACCATTAACTTTAAGCCTGGTTTCTTTTACCTCATCGTTCTCTGCCACCAGAACGCTGTGGAGGAACAGCATTATTGTCAATATCCCGTAATATTTCAATTTTATGACCATAGCCAATACATTTATTCAGTGAGCGTAATAACGACCATTGTGAGAGATAGGGATTTGTTGATCACGTGGCGTGTCGGATTTTGAATTTGAATCGGTAATACCAGTATCTGCCCTACTTCATATTGTGAAAAGATTTCGGCATTGTGTAAGACCAATTGAGTGGTAGCTTGTCGTTCCCCTTTAGGGATAGTCAAATGAGTGGGTAAAGGATCATAAAATTGAGCCGGCAGTAATATGGCAGTCCTATAAATATCGAACTTACTAGGTGCCAGGCCGCTGAGGGCAAAGTTCTGAGCAGTGGAAAGGGAGTCGGTATTAAGTACCAAATCTACAGTAACAGTTTCCTTTGGATGTGTCCCCGACCTGTAAATCCCTATTGTGGTATTAGTCTTTAGGGAGGGATCCGACACCGAGGACTCGGCGCTCAGATTCAGGTACAGATTGCAATCGGTACCAATATTATGAGTGGCTTGAGGCATATAGATCAGAGCCTCACCATAAATATCATCTAATGCCGGATCGGAGCAACCCATTAGTAGGATGACCAGAACGAAGAATATTTTAAACTGCTTTTTCATAATCATAATATATTCGAAGTAATTACCAACCAGTGTTTTGTATAATGAAATCAGATTTCAGTATTTCAGATTGCGGAATAGGATATTGCATCATCTTATTAAGAAAAACCCTATTTTCAACCATTCTGGG
>CAZECJ010000170.1:0-5608 GCA_964510645.1 uncultured Verrucomicrobiota bacterium
TGGCGCCGAGGAGAGCCGCTTGTTCAACGTGACCGTCCCGCTTCATCGACGAGATCGATCCGGAGCTGCTGCAGATCGACAAGGCGGGTGGTTTCGCCCCCCCGCCGCGCTGGAATCAGTGGTAGGACCCGGCGGGGACGCCGGCCTATTGCTTCTCGGCGGAGAACGTGCCGATCTTGACCATGGAGCCGTTGGGTGTGCTCCAGGAATAGTCGCCTTCCAGCATGCCGTCGCCCACGAGGGCTTGGCCGGCGACGAGGTTGATCGTCGCGTTGGTATGGCCCGTCAGCATAGTGAAGACGAAGAAGTCGTTGGTGACCTCGCCGGTCAAGGAGTACTGGACGGAACTGTTGGTGCCCGAGCCTTCGACGCCCGCTCCCGTCTGGGTCAGCGTCAGGGCGAGATTCGTGGAGGCAAACACAATATTCGTGGTGCGGCCGAAACCGGTGCCCGTAAAGGTACGGTCAAGTGTTTCAAAGAAGTTGAAATTCCACGTGCCGGCCACGTCGGCCGGCGTCGGCGAGGGCACGTTGGTCACGACGACGATGTTGGTCGTGGCGGTGACGTTGGTCGTGGCATAGACATGGTTCGAGTAAACGAAATTGGTCCAGACATTGGTGCTGGTCCCTTCGATCACCGTCGTGATTCTGCCGTGCGTGTAGCTGTCGATGTAGTTGCTGATGGTGACGTAGTTCGTGATGGTGCTGGTGACGTAATTCGTCCGGATCAAGTTGGTCGAGGCCATCACGCCCGCCAGCCCGTAGAGCCTGAAGTTCCACGCGGCGCTGGACTTCTTGAAGAAGGCCGCATAGTTGGTGACGGTGTCGCCTTGGTTGTTCTGCATGTGGACGTAGGGCACGTAGAGCGTGCCGTCGGGGAAATACCACGCCTCGTTTTCCGCGGAAGCGGAAAGACAAAGCGCAAAGCCCAGCAAGGCGAAAATGCACAGGATCAGCAACGGCAATTTCATGTCGATAGGCTACCCCAAAGGGGCGGACGGGTCAAGAGGGCGTTGGGGGGGGCGTTCGGGCGGAACCCGCGTCGGGCGGGGCCGGCGTTAGCTCGTCGGCGTTTGTGAACTCGGGGTAGATCGTACGGACGCATTCCGGACAGAGGCCATGGGAGAAGAGAGCGTCGGAATTCTGCTGGATGTAGAGTTCCAGTTGCTTCCAGTAGCCCTTGTCGTCGCGGATCTTCTTGCAGCGGGCGCAGATGGGGATCAGGCCGCTCAGCGTGCGGACGTTGGCCAGCGCTTCCTGTAGCCGCTGGGTTTCCTTTTGGAGATCGGCGGTGCGTTCCTGGACCTGGATTTCGAGGGTGTCCTTGTGGGCGCGCAGTTCGGCGTTGAGCCGCTTCAGGTCGGCCGTATGGATGCGGTAGACGTGGGCCAGCAGGAGGATGAACGGTAGGCAGGCCAGCAGGAAGAATAGCGCCACGGCCGCCGAGTGCATCAAATTGCGCCGGAACATGGCATCGATGTCGCTGATTTCGCGGTCGGCGCAGGCGAGATAGAGCCGGCCGCCCGGCGATCGTTCCGGCACGGCGACGGAGCGGAAGGTGCCCCATTGGTCCGTGTAATCGACGTAGACGGTCCGGTTTTCTTGGAAGGCCGCAACGAATTCTTCGGGCATGTCCTCGTAGGGATAGAAGTACCACGAGTCGAGTTCCTTGGCCTCCTCTTCGGTGACGGAGGGGGCGGAGAAGAAAAACGCGCCGTCCTTTTCGACGAGCGTGTAGACCCACTTGAAGCCGGACTCGACGCCGAAATCCGTCACGAGTTTTCGGTTGCGGAGTTCCTCGTCCTTGGCGATGGAATCGGGGGCGAGGGCGCGGTCGTGGAAATCGGGGGCGAGGAGATATTTCAAGGAGCGGGCGGCCTGCAGGAGATCGGAATCGATTTCGGCCAGCAGCGCGGTCTTGTGCTCGCGGTAGGACCAGATGGCGTAGCCGGCCACGGCCAAAGCGTAAACCAGCACGCACAGCACCAGCAGGATCAGGGCGGCGCCGGCCCGGCGCGATTTGGATTGAGTTGAAGTAGTCATCAGAATTGCCTTAACAAGAATATAACAATACAATCCTTTCGCAAGGAAAATTCGCTAAAATCTTCATGCCTGAGCGAAAACGAGTTAGGGCAGCTTGCGTGCCTCGGCCGGCGCGGCGTCCGGCTTGGGCGCGGACTCGCGGTAGCGCGCGACCGCGCCGACGACGGTGGCGACGGGGATCATTTCCGTTCCGGGCATCATACAGTAGGCGCCGGCGAGCAAGGCGCAGACGAGGGACGGTTTGCGTTCGAGGCCGAGGGCCCGGCCCATCCAGTAGCCGGCGAAGCCGCCGATGGGCAGGCCGAGGTACATGCCGATGGGTCCGAAGGTGGCCAGATCCACGAAATCGATGACGAGCCCCGCGACGACCGGCCCGAAGGCCCGGTTGAGGCGTTCGGCTTGGTTGGGTTTCGGCTTGGCTGGCGCAGGATTTTCCACAGTTTATCCGAGGAGTTTTCTCATGGGCTCGAAGGCGCGGGCGTAGCGGTTGCTGTGGATGCGGTCGGCCGCAGCGGCACGTCGAGGAAAAGGTCGTCGTTGGCCGACATGTAGTTGAACGGATAATCCGGCCAAGTGACGGTGGACAAGTAGGCGGCGACGTCGGCGGGATCTTGGACGTCGATACGGAGGAAGGGGCCGCGGCCGCCGGTCTTTTCTAGGTAGGTGTAGTTGTTTTCCCGTTTCATGAGCACGCCGAAGTGATCGGTCACGGCCAGATGGTAATCGGCGCGTGCGCGGTGAAGCATGACCAAGGAAACATGGTCGGAAAAGCGGACGCCGCAGCGCTTCCAGTGCCGTTGGAGGGCATTCCTCGTTGCGGAGGCGATCATTTCCGGCGTCGTCCCGAGGGGGAGGGTCTGGTATTGGTAGAAAGTCGCCTCCAATGTCTTGTGTTTCTCCGGGAAGTCGATTCCGAACGCGCGCGCCATGAAGGGGATCTTTTCCGGAGGATGGGCGGTTGCGTAGACGTCGCCGAGGGAGGCGACCGGAACCAGCCACTCGTTGTAATTGCTGTACACCTGGATGGCAAGGTAGGTGCCATCCTGCGCTTGCAGGGTCGCCGTTATGTCCATTCCCGGAGCGGCCAGGAGCAAGGCGGAATCGATGCAATTCAGCTCAAAGGGATGGTCGAGATAAGAAAGCTGATTGGTGCCGAGCGCGGAGACGAAATCGCCGATGGAAGCGAATTCATGTAAGCCGTTGGTTGCCGGCGGGAACGAAGAGGTATCGAGCGCCAGCGGCGTTTGGTAGTAGTGAAGGATGGCTTTGCGGAGCGCATCTAGGTTCGCCGGATCGCATCCGGCATCGGCGAAAACTTGCAGAGTGTCCTCGCGGGCGGCATCGGCGTCGAGGAACGACACGCGGACGGGGGCGGCGCCGAGAAGGCGCGAAGCCACCAGAACGGCGACGAAGACCACCAGTCGTTTCATGGTCGATTCTCCAATAACATTCTCATGGGCTCGAAGGCGCGGTGGTGGAGGTCGAGGAGGCCGCGGGGCTGGCTTTCGGCGAACCAGAGGGGGGCGAGAGCTTTTTCGAGGTCGTCGAGGAGCGGGCGGGTCTGCGCCGCGGGCGCGCCGGACGCGACGAGCGCGCCGAACTGCAAAAAGCGGCAGGCAAGGGCGAGCTGCGCGTGGTCGGTTTCGTCGGCCCATTCGGTGGCGGAGAGCTTGGAAAATCCGTCGGCCCATTCTGGGGCTTGAGCCGCGATTGAACAAGCGGGGGCCGGATCGGTCGGCGGCGGAACGTTTTTCAGCGGCGCGAAAGGCCAGGCGGCGACGGCTTCGGGCGCGGAGCCGGCCAGCGAGAAAAGTTCGGTGGGACGGGAATCGTCGGCGCCGAAAACGATTTTCGAAAAGGCGCGGTCGAAATCGGCGCCTTCGTCGTTGGCGGGATTCCATGCCAGTTGCGCGCCGAGGGCGAGGCCGTGGAGGGCGGCGGGCGGCGCGTTGAAGTGGCCGTAGTCGCCCCAATCGGTGTTCATCAATCCGCGCGCGCCGAGTTCCTTGCCGATGCGCGCATATTTTGCCAAAACGCCGCGCGCTTCTTCGACGGCATTGAAGATCCGTCCGAACCCGCGCACGGAGGGGCAGACGGTCGTGGGCAGTCCGCGCGAAATGAACTCGCCGCACTTTTCGAATTTGTTCGTCGGGAAATAGGCCCAGTCGAGGATTTCGCAGCCGGGGGGCAGCGCGGAGATGGCGTCGGGATGCTTGAGCAGCATGTCGCCCCAGAGCATGAGCGATTTGCCGTGGCGGGCGGCTTCCTTTTGGAGGAAGCGGACGTGGTCGACGTACTGGCGGGCGACGTCGGCCGGCGTGGCGTTCGGGGTGCGCCGGCCGAGGTCGTAGGTCTCGTCGCCGCAGAGATTGAAGCGCGTCGAAGAAAAACACGGCAGGAATTCGTCGAAGATCCGGCGCAACAGGTCTTGCGCCTCGGGATCGCGGGTGTGGATCGTGCAGCCGCGCAGGCGCTGGAGCCAGGTGGCGGCTTCCCACGAGGGGGCGGGGAATTCGACTTCGGCGAGGTTGCGGTATTGCGGCAGCGACAAGATGCGGCCCATGTGGCCGAAGCAGGTAAAAGAGGGGACGAGTTCGATGAAGTGCTCGCGGCAGCAGGCATCGAGCGCGCGCAGGTCGCCGGCGTCGTAGGCGTCGTTGTCGCCGGCGATGGCGGAGTCGAAGCGGAAGCGGAAGGGGTGTTCGAAGTAGAGCTGGAGGTGGTTGATCTTGAGGGAGGCGAGGAGGCGGATGCGGCGCCGGAGCATCTCGAGGCGCGGGACGCGGCCGCGGCTGACGTCGAGATAGTAGCCGCGCAGGGGGAAGACGGGGGCGTCTTCGATCTCGCTACCGGGCAGGGCGTCGCCGCTCTGCGCGCGGATCTGGCGGAGGGTTTGGAGGGCGTAGAAGAAGCCGGCGGCGTCGGGGGCGGCGATTTCGATGCCGTGCGGCGAGATGCGCAGCCGGTAGGATTCGGCGGGGCCGGCGGAAGACGTCAGGACGATGGCGGGATGGGCTTGGCGGCAGGCGAGATGGTGCAGGCCGGGGAAGAGGTCGTGGAGGGATTTGGCGACGCGCGGGTCGAGGGCCTCCGGCACGCAAGCCGTTGGGAGAGAGGATACGGCGAATGATCCGCCGCACAGGCGCAGGGAGGCCGGGGCTGGAATCAGGCGGAGCATGGTCCTCCCCAAACCTGTGCACAGTTAATTAAGTATGCACAGGCCGATTCTGTGCGGCAGACAGCGGTTGGAGATCTGTGGCCTAAAAAATCGCCGAAATGGCCATAGAAATGGAACCAAGCTGGCATCAAGCGCAGCATGGGACCTCCCAAACCTGTGCATAGTTAATTAAGTATGCACAGGGGGTTTCGCGACGCGAAAACCGGCGTCGCGTTTTTTCCACGCTACGTAAAAACGTTGGCGGATTTTTACGTAGAACGTAAAAACTTTGGTCGATTTTTACGTAGAACGTAAAAACTTTGGTCGATTTTTCCACGCTACGTAAAAACATCGCGGGATTTTTCCACAGTGTGGAAAAAAGTTTTCCACGGCGTGGAAAACCGCCGAG
>CAZECJ010000171.1:0-5480 GCA_964510645.1 uncultured Verrucomicrobiota bacterium
AGGCGGGCTACAAGATCATGCCCCATCCCAACGGCACCGGCGACTGGGTCATCACGTTGCCCGTCGCCTGGGACGACGTGGATTTCGAAAAGGTCGGCGACCTCGAAGTAAATGAAGAATCCGCCATCGACCAGCTCGAGCGGTACAAGCTTCTGATGGACAACTACGTCGAACAGAACTGCTCGATCACCGTCAGCTACGATCCTTCCGAAGTGGACGCCATCGTCGAATGGCTGCTGCAGTATTGGGACCACTACGTCGGCGTGTCGTTCCTGCTGCGGGCCGATCCGCTGAAGACCGCCGCGGATCTCGGTTTTCCCTACCTGCCGCAGCAGCCGGTCTCCAAGGCCGAATACGACGCCTACGTCGCCAGCCTCAGGCCCATCGATCTCGAACGGGTCAAGGCGCAGTCGGAAGACGCCGTGGACATGGGCAACGAATGCGCCGGCGGCGCCTGCCCCATCCGCTAGCCGCATGAAACGAGCCGTTGTCGCAGCCTGTCTGGTTTGGGGTGCCGCGCGCGCGGCGTGCGCCGACGCCTCGGTCCTTCTTGCCACGGCCGCCTCTACGATCGGCGCGAAAGCCACCGCCGATCTCATCAACACCCCTTACGCCGGCCTCGGCGTCTTCGCCTCCCGCTGGGACAGCCAAGACTACGGCACCCTGACCGGCTACGGAGTGCGCTTCGGCTGGAACGTCTTCGACCCGCTCGGGCTCGAAGCCCGTGCGTCCTACTTCGAATCCAAAGACGACGAAATCGAGACCACCTTGATTCCCTTGGAAGCCGCCCTCACCCTCCGCATCCCGCTCCACCGCCATTTCGTCCCTTACGTCGGCGGCGGGGCCGGCTACTATTTCAAAGACGCCGATTACGATGACGAAGCCGGCACGTGGGACACGTCCGAGGATGTCTCCGGCACCTTCGCGCTCGCCGGCCTCAACCTGTATCTCGGCGCCGTATCCCTTTTCGCCGAAGCCAAGTACAATTTCGTCGAGACCGACGACGACCTCCGGTGGCGCGGCGACGGCGTCGAAGCGAAAAACTCGCTGGACGGATTTTCCTATTCCGCCGGCCTCAAGCTCGGATTCTGATTCCCCGTTTTTCCGCTTGCATCCCCGTCCGGCGCGCCCCATCCTGAGGATGGGTTCCGTCATAACAAAAGGAGTGCGACCATGAAAAAAGTCATCGTTGGGATTCTTCTGGCTCTTGTTCTCTCTCCCGCCGTGCTTGCCGACGTCAGCGGCGCCGGCGGCCTCGGCGTCTTTGGCTCCTGGTGGGACAGCAAGGACTACGGCGCGCTCTACGGCGGCGGCGTCCGCCTCGGATTCGAAATCTTCAGCGGCGTAGCCCTGGAAGCCCGCGCCTCCTACCTCGTCTCCGACGAACTCGACGACATCGTCGACGGCCGCAACGTCTCGACCGAAATGGAACTCATTCCCCTCGAAGCCGCCCTCACGTGGACCCTCGACGTCAGCGAGGCCATCAAGCCCTACGTCGGCGCCGGAGCGGGCTATTACCTCAAGAACGTCGATTGGAAAGCCGACGACATCATCGACGATGCCAACGACAAGGACAGCGTCGGCTACTTCGCCTTGGCCGGCGCCAATATCCTCCTCGGCAACGTCGCTCTCTTCGCCGAAGCCAAGTACAACATCGTCCAGAATGACGACGAGTGGCGCTGGCAGGGCAGCGACACCAAGCAGAAAAACTCGCTCGACGGATTTGCCGCCAACGTCGGTCTCAAGATCGGCTTCTAGGGCGCGCGCGCCGCTCGTCCTGCCGCCATCCGCGGCAGGACTTTTTTTTGCCCAGCCGCGAGAGAAAAAGAATCGCGCGCGCTTCCGTCCGATTGAGCCCTGCCAGCCGGCGCGGTGGGGTTTCACCCCATGGAGAAGGGGCCGCCGGTTCGCTATGTTGTCGGCATGGATACGGATGTGTCCGCAACAACTCAAGGAGTGCTGTCATGAAAAAGTGGATTGTTCTGGTTGGTCTGGTTCTCTTCGTCCTTCCCATCGCCCAAGCCGGCATCGGCGTTTTCGGCACCTATTGGGACAGCAAGGACTACGATGATCTCTACGGGGGCGGCGTCCGGCTCGGTACCGCCATCGGCGGCGGGTTCGGCCTCGAGGTCCGGGGCTCCTACCTCAACACCGACCTGTTCGGCGACGACGACAACGCCATGGAAGTCATCCCCCTTGAGGCCGCCGTCTCCTGGACGCTCGACGCCAGCGACATGTTCAAGCCCTATGTCGGCGCCGGCATCGGCTACTACGTCAAGAACCTCGATTTCGAAGCCGACGACGTTTGGGACGACGCCAAGGTCAAGGACAGCGTCGGCTACTTCGCCCTCGCGGGCCTGAACCTCGTCTTTGCCAACGCCACGATCTTCGGCGAAGCCA
Organism: uncultured Verrucomicrobiota bacterium; assembly: GCA_964510645.1. Taxonomy (GTDB): domain Bacteria; phylum Verrucomicrobiota; class Kiritimatiellia; order CAIQIC01; family Lenti-01; genus Lenti-01. Next base: position 2,401 of record CAZECJ010000171.1, read on the forward strand.
AGTACAACCTCATCAGCGAGGACGACGAGTGGCAATGGCGCGGTTCCGACATCCGGGAGAAGTATTCCCTCGACGGTCTTTCCGTCAATGCCGGCGTCAAGTTCGGCTTCTAGGAATCTTCCCAGATCTCCTCCGTCCTGCCGCCCCTTGGCGGCAGGACTTTTGTTGAACCCCGTTAAAGCGTTTCCGCCGAGCCCGGTTCCTGGGCCCTGTTTTTGCTCGCCTCGACTTGCGCAAATGCGGTAGAAACTAGCGTTCGGCAGGCGGTCCATGCCGCTTCGCCCGCATAGGAGATCAATGAGATGAATACCGTTGGCCGCATCAAGCAGGGCTTCTACTTCGATTCCGTCACCCTTATGCGCACCGGACGCGAAGTGGCCGGACTGCCCGGAGTCGTCGAAGCGTCCGTCGTCATGGCGACCGAGGCGAACAAATCCATCTTGGCCATGTCCGATTTGCTCCTGCCCGAGTTCAAGAAGACCGGCGACCAGGATCTGCTCATCGTCGTGAAAGCCAAGGATGCCAAAGCCGCCGGCGAGGCGCTCGCCAAGGCCGAGGAAATGCTTTCCCGCAAGAAGAAGCCCGCCGCCGCCGGTACGGCCGCCGCGCCGGCCCCGCGCGACCTCGCCTCGGCCGTCGCCCTCCTCCCCGGCGCCAATCTCGCCATGATCTCCATCGCCGGCCGCTACGCCACCCGCGAGGCGCGCAAGGCCATCGAAAAAGGCCTCCACGTCATGCTGTTCTCCGACAACGTCTCCATCGAGGACGAAGTCGCCCTCAAGAAGGCCGCCCACCAGAAGGGCCTGATCGTCATGGGGCCGGACTGTGGAACGTCCATCATCAACGGCGTGCCGCTGGCCTTCGCCAACGTCGTGCCGAAAGGCCCCATCGGCATCGTCGGGGCCGCCGGAACCGGCACCCAGGAAGTAACCTGCATCATCGCCAACGAAGGCTCCGGCGTCTCCCAGGCCATCGGCACCGGCGGGCGCGACGTCAAGGATGCCGTCGGCGGCATCACCTTCCTCGACGCCATGCAGGCACTGGCCGACGACCGCGAAACGAAGGTGCTCCTGCTTGTCTCCAAGCCGCCGCAGCCCGGCGTTCTGAAGAAGATCTACACGCTCATCCGCAAAATCAAGAAGCCGGTCGTTGCGCTCTTCCTGGGCGAAGGCGGCACGCCCGCCACCTTGGAACAGGCCGCGCTGCTCGCCGTCGCCCATGCCAACGGCGACGATCCCGTCCAGGCGCTCGCCCACCTGACCCGGCGGGACGAAATCCTCCAGGCCGAGGCCCGCGCCATCGTCGGCAAACGCAAGAATCCCAAAGGGCGCTACCTCCGCGGCCTCTTCAGCGGCGGCACGTTCTGCGCCGAAGCGCAGGTCGTCCTCGACGGCGTCGTCCGCCACCTGTATTCCAACGCCCCCCTCGGCGATTCCCAGAAGCTCAAGAACGCCTGGAAACCGGAGAAGAACGCCATCGTCGATCTCGGCGAGGACGAATTCACCGTCGGGCGCGCGCATCCGATGATCGACTACACCCTGCGCAACAAGATGATCCTCGACGAAGCCGCCCACCCCGACGTCGCCGTGATCCTGCTCGACGTCGTGCTGGGCCACGGCGCGAATCTCGACCCCGCCGCCGAGCTGGTCCCCGTCGTCAAAAAGGCGGCCAAGCAGGTTTTCGTCGTCGCCGGAGTCACCGGGACCGTCGGCGATCCCCAAAACCGCGCCCAAGTGGTCGAAGCCCTCCGCAAAGCCGGGGCCCACGTGCAGCTCACCAACGCCGCCGCCTGCAAGCTCGCCGGCTTCCTCGCCGCCGAGGTCGTCCGCCATAACCGCTAATCTCGAAGGAATTCGCCATGAGCCTCCAAAAGCTGTTCTCGTCTCCCCTCCAGGTCGTCAACGTCGGCATTGAAGCGTTCAAGGACGTCTGCGAACGCTATTCTCCTCCCGCCCTCCAGGTCGATTGGCGGCCGCCGGTCGACGTCGCCCCGGACTCCGAAGCCATCCTCGCCAAGCGTGCGGCCAAGATCGACAAGGCCAACCAGAAGGCCATGGAGATCATCCTCGCCGGCACGCCCAAGCTCGTCGGCCTCGACATCGCCCGCAAGGTGATCCCCGGCATGACCGAAGACACCATCCTCCACGCCGGCCCGCCCATCACGTGGGACCGCATGTGCGGCCCGATGCGCGGCGGCATCCTCGCCGGCCTCGTCTACGAAGGCCGCGCCGCCACGATCGAAGAGGCCGAAAAACTCGCCGCCTCCGGCAAGATCCAGTATGCCCCCTGCCACGAGCACGGCGCCGTCGGCCCCATGGCCGGCATCGTCACGCCGTCCATGCCCGTCATGATCATCCACAACGAGAAGTTCGGAAACTTCGCCTACTGCACGCTGAACGAAGGCCTCGGCAAGGTCCTCCGCTACGGGGCGTTCGGCGAGGAAGTCACCAAGCGCCTCAAGTGGATGGAAAACGTCCTGTATCCCGTCCTCAAGGCCGCCCTCGCCCAGACCGGCCCCATCGACCTGAAAAACCTGATCGCCCAGGCCCTCCACATGGGAGACGAAGTCCACAACCGCAACCGCGCCGGCACCTCCCTGCTGTATCGCGCCATCGCCCCCGCCATCCTCGCCACCTGCGAGAACAAGGACGATGCCGTCGCCGTCCTCAACTTCATCAACGGCAACGACCATTTCTTCCTGAACCTTTCCATGCCCGCCTGCAAGGCCACCCTCGACGCCGCGCGAGGCATCAAGGGCAGTTCCATCGCCGTCGTGATGGCCCGCAACGGCACCGATTTCGGCATCCAACTCGCCGGCACCGGCAACCTCTGGTTCACCGCCCCCGCCGAAGTGCCCGATGCCCTCTACTTCGCCGGCTTCACCAAGGACGACGCCAATCCCGACATCGGCGACAGCGCCATCACGGAAACCGGCGGGCTCGGCGGCTTCGCCATCGCCGCGGCGCCCGCCATCGTTCAGTTCGTCGGCGGCGCCGCCGCCGACGCCCTGCGCTACACGCTTTCCATGTACGAAATCACCGCCGGCGAAAGCCGCATGTACCAGATCCCCGCCCTCGACT
>CAZECJ010000172.1:0-5420 GCA_964510645.1 uncultured Verrucomicrobiota bacterium
TCACGCGCGTGCCGGGCGGATAGCCGAATTCCTCGCCCAGCGCCGCGCGGATCGCCGGCGCGGTCTGCACGATCACCGTCTTGGACGGATCGTCCAGCGCCGCCCACACGGCGTCGATGGCGCTGCGCTCGGTGATCGCGCCCACCGGGCAGATCGCCGCGCATTGGCCGCACTGCACGCAGGTCACGCCGGCCAGATCGACCGCGAAGGCCGGGCCGATCACCGTGGAAAATCCCCGTCCCTGCGGAAAGAGCGCGCCGACGCCCTGCACCTGGTTGCAAACCGTCACGCACCGGCGGCACTTGATGCACTTGGAATTGTCGCGCACCAGCCCCGGCGTACTTTCGTCGCGATGCGCGGCCGTGCGCTTGCCGCCGTAGGTCACCGTCCGGATGCCCATGTCGCTGGCCAACTGGCGTAGCTCGCAGTCCTCGTTGCGCTCGCAGGTCTGGCAGTCGCCGTCGTGCTCGGACAGCAGCAGCTCGACCACTTGCTTGCGGGCCGCGCGGGCCTTGGGACTGTTGACGTGGATCACCGCGCCTTCCGTGCAGGGCGAGGAGCACGCCGCCATCAGCGTCCGCGCCCCTTCGACTTCCACGAGACAGACGCGGCATGCGCCGACGGGCTCGCGCTTCTCGAGGAAGCACAGCGTCGGAATCTGGATGCCCGCCGATTTCGCCGCCGCCAGGATCGTCGTGCCCTCGGCGACGTCGATCGCCTTGCCATTGATGGTGACGTGGATCATTTCGCCGCTCCCCTGACCTTGCCGGTCTTGCCGTAGTCGCACCGCAGGCACCGCCGCGCCTGCCGCCGCGCCGTGGCTTCGTTCCACGGCTGCTCGACCTCGTCGAAGTTGTTCTTCCTGCGCTCCAGCTCGATCAGATTGGGATCCTCGCGCGGATACGGCACCGGATCGGCCTCCGGATCGTAGTCCGTCGGCACCTCCGGATAGGTCCGCCAAAAGGCGTGCTCCGCGCCCGTTAGCAGCGCGTCGATGCCGACCGCCGCGCGCTCGCCCGACGCGATGGCTTCCACCACCGACGACGGCCCCGTGACCGCGTCGCCGCCCGCAAACAGCCACGGCACGGCCGTCCGGCCCGTGACGGGATCGGCCTGGATCCAGCCGCCCGCCACCGCCGCCTCGACCTTGCCGAGCAGCGCCTTCGCGTCGAGCCGCTGCCCGATCGCCAAAATCGCCTGGTCGCAGGGGATCGTTTCCAGCGCGCCGTCGTCGCCGGCCTGCGCCTTCCGCCGTCCGCTGCGGTCGAAGTCGCCCAGCGTCATCCGCCGGCAAACCAGTCCGGCGATTTTGCCGCCCTCGACCACGAATTGTTCCGGCGCGCACAGCGTGCGCAAGTCCACGCCTTCCTGCTGCGCTTCTTCGATTTCTTCGGCGTAGGCCGGCATCTGCTCGCGCGTGCGGCGGTAGACCACCGTGACGCGCTCCGCGCCCAGCCGCATCGCCGTCCGCGCCGCGTCGATCGCCGCGTTGCCGCCGCCGATCACCACGACGTCCTTGCCCACCGGCACCGATCCGCGGATGTTGTACTGCCGCAGGAATTCCATCGAATCCACCACGCCCTGGGCGTCGCTGCCGGGCAGCTCCAGCCCCAGCCCATCGGGCGCGCCGACCGCCAGGAACACGGCCTCGTAGCCGTCGTCCCGCAGTTTCGGCAGCGTGAAGTCCTTGCCGAGCCGCTTGAGGGTCTCGATCTCGACGCCCAGCGATTCGATCATGCGGATTTCGCGCGCGAGCGTTTCGCGCGGCAGCCGGTACGACGGAATGGCCTGCACCAGCATGCCGCCCGGCCGCGCCTCGGACTCGAACACGACCGGCTTGTAGCCCAGCCGCGCGAGGAAGTAGGCGCAGGTCAGCCCCGCCGGGCCTGCGCCGACGATCGCCACCTTGCGCGCCGCATTCGCGGCGTTCTCGCGGATCTCAGGCTTCTGGATCGTCACTTCCTGGTCCACCATGAAGCGCTTGATGCCGCGGATCGCGACCGGCGCGTCCAGCGAGCTGCGCCGGCAGTGGTCTTCGCAGGTGTGGAAGCACACGCGCGCGCAGATGGCCGCGAACGGATTGCGCTCGCGATGCAGCCGCAGCGCCTCCGCATAGCGCCCCTCGCCCACCAGCGAAACGAACCCCGGCACCTGCACGCCGGCCGGACACGCGCTCAGGCACGGCGCCAGCACCAGCGCCGGACACACGCCCGCCGCGCAATGCTTGTCGCGGATGTGCTGCACGTATTCCTCGCGGAAATGCCGGATCGTCGACAGCACCGGATTCGGCGCCGTCTGCCCCAGTCCGCACAGCGAGGCTTCCTTGATGAACGCGCCCAGCTTTTCGAGGCGTTCGATGTCTTCCATCTCGCCCTCGCCGTCGCAGATGCGCTGCAAGATCTCGCCCATGCGCTTGGTGCCCACGCGGCACGGCACGCACTTGCCGCACGATTCTTCCTGCACGAATTCGATGAAGAACCGGGCCACGTCCACCATGCACGTGTCCTCGTCCATCACGATCAAGCCGCCCGAGCCCATGATGGCGCCCAGTTCCTGCAAACTTTCGTAGTCCAGCGGCACGTTCAGGTTCTGCTTCGGGATGCAGCCGCCCGACGGTCCGCCGATCTGCGCGGCCTTGTAGGCCTTGCCGCCGCGGATGCCTCCGCCGATGTCGTAGATCAATTCGCCCAGCGAGGTGCCCACCGGCACTTCCACCAAGCCCGTGTTCTGGACGCAGCCGGCCAGCGCGAACACTTTCGTGCCCTTGCTCTTGGGCGTGCCCCACTGGGCGTACCATGCCGCGCCGTTGAGCAAAATCGCCGGCACGTTGGCGTAGGTCTCCACGTTGTTCAGCACCGTCGGCTTGCCCCACAGGCCTTTTTGCGCCGGGAACGGCGGGCGCGGCCGCGGCTCGCCCCGCAGGCCCTCGATGGACGCGATCAGCGCGGTTTCCTCGCCGCACACGAATGCGCCCGAGCCCATCCGGATGTCGAGGTCGAACTGGAAATCCGTCCCCAGCACGCGCTTGCCCAGAAAGCCACACGCGCGCGCCTGTTCGATGGCCTTGCGCAGGCGCGCCACGGCCAGCGGATATTCCGCGCGCACGTAGACGTAGCCCTGCGCCGCCCCGATCGTGTAGGCCGCGATGGCCATGCCTTCGATCACGCTGTGCGGATCGCCCTCCAGCACGCTGCGGTCCATGTACGCGCCCGGATCGCCTTCGTCCGCGTTGCACAGCACGTACTTCGTCTCGCCCGGCGCGCGCCGGGTGAATTCCCACTTCATGAACGTCGGGAATCCCGCCCCGCCTCGCCCGCGCAGGCCGGAGCCCTTCATTTCCTCGACCACCTGTTCGGGGCTCAGCCCGCCCAGCACCTTCGCCAAGGCCGCGTAGCCGTCGCGCGCCACGGTTTCCTCGATCCGTTCCGGATCGATCTTCCCGCAGTTGCGCAGCACGATCTGGGTCTGCTTCGTGAAGAACGGAATCTCCCGGTCCTTCGCCTGCGCCTTGCCGGTCGCCTCGCCGTGGGCGATCAGCCGGTCCACGACGCGCCCGCCGACCAGATGCTCGCGGACGATTTCCGCGGCGTCTTCGGGCTTCACGCCCTGGTAGAAGGTGCCGTCGCCGACGCGCAAGACCGGTCCGCGTACGCAGGGGCCCATGCAGCCGGCCGCGCGCACCGCGACTTGGTCCGCCAGCCCTGCCGCCGCGAGTTCTTTCCGGAACGCGTCCGCGATTTCCGGCGCGCCCGAAGCCAGGCAACTGCCGCCCATGCAGATCCGCACGTCCTGCGCGGATGTTTCCGATGCGCGCAGCTGCTCCCGCCACGCCGCCAGCGCCTCGCCCGATTCGATTTTCTTCAGGTGCTTGGTCACGGCTGCGCCTCCTGCGCGGGCGCCGCCTGCGCGCGGTATTTTTCCAGCAGTTCGCCGAGTTTCGCCGGCTTCACGCGCTGGTGCAGGTCGTCGTTGACCATCAGCACCGGCGCCATGCCGCAGGCGCCGAAGCAGCGACCGACCTCCAGCGAGAACAGGCGGTCCGGCGTCGTGCCGCCCACGTCGATCCCCAGCTTGTCCTTCATCGCCCGCAGCACTTCGTTGCCGCCGCGCACGTAGCACGCCGTGCCGAGGCAGACGCGCACCAGGAATTTGCCGCGCGGCACCGTCGAAAAGAACGAATAGAACGAGACCACCCCCGCCACTTCGCTGTACGACTTGTCGAAGGCCTGCGCCACGCGCCGCATCGCCGCTTCCGGCAGGTAGCCGAAGATGGCCTGCGCCGTCTGCAGCGCGGGAATCAGTCCGCCCGGCTTGTCCTTCTGCTCGGCCAGGACGTCGTCCAGCCGCTTCATCAGTTCCGCTTCGTCCGGCGCGGTTTCCGCGCAAGCGCACGTACAGGTCTTCGTCATCGCTCCGCTCTCCATTTCTTCCAGCCGTCGACTACCGCAAATGGACGCGAATGAACACAACGAGGGTCAGGGAAGCTTTCTCATTTGCGTGGATTTCCGTTCATTTGCGGTGAAATAGTCCCGGATCTACTCCGCGGTTCAGAACGTCCCCGTGATGTATTTTTCGAGGCTTTGGATCGTCGCCTGCTGGGCATCCAGCATGAACTTCACCACGTCGCCGATGGATACCATCCCGACCAGTTTTCCGCCCTCCAGCACCGGCAGATGGCGGTGCCGCCGCCCCGTCATGAGCGCCATGCATTCCTCCACCGACACGGACGGCGTCACCGTCTTCATCTGCTTCAGCGGCGTCATCGCGTCCTTCACCAACCGCGTCTTCGGCGATTTCGCCTCGGCGATCACTTTCCACAGGACGTCGCGCTCGGACAGGATGCCCGACAGCTTGCCCGTCTGGGTCACCACCGCGAGGCAGCCGATGTGCTTTTCGCTCATGCGCCGGATCCCTTCCAGGATCGTTTCCGACGCCGCGATGGTTTCCACCTTGTTCCCCTTGATCCGCAACAGATCGCCGACCGTCGTGCTCATGTTCGCCGTGCCTCCAGATGGGTTTTGAAGAGTGCGCTACCCGGAGATGCACTTTATTCCCCCGCCCCCGCCTCCGTCAATTTCCTTCCGAGGCCGATTCGGTTCCGCGAAATGGGGCGGCGGGCTGCCGCCCTTCCCGCCAGACCCCCAAGGACCGGCGGTTTCCGAGAAAACTCCGCCGCGCCCGTGCATAGTTAATTAACTATGCACAGGTTTGCCGGGTTTCGCGGTCCGCGCCCCGGCCTCTTTTTGCCCGGCTTCTTTTTTCTTGGCAAATCGCGCGCATTCGCGTACACCAGCCCGACTTTTTCGACCCCATTCAAAGGACGACGACCATGGCATTTACCGCAGCTGATTTGCGCAAAGGATTGAAGATCGAGCTCGAGGGCATCCCCTACGAGGTCACGGAATTCGAGTTCTGCAAGC
>CAZECJ010000173.1:0-5402 GCA_964510645.1 uncultured Verrucomicrobiota bacterium
GCACGCGCCGCACGTCTCGAACAAGCAGATCCGCAAGGAGATCATCGAGAAGGTCGTCAAGAAATCCGTGCCCGCGAAGCTGCTCGACAAGAAGACCGTGTATCACGTCAATCCGACCGGCCGTTTCGTGACGGGCGGGCCGCAGGGCGACTGCGGCGTGACGGGCCGCAAGATCATCGTGGACACCTACGGCGGGATGGGCCGCCATGGCGGCGGCGCGTTCTCGGGCAAGGATCCTTCGAAGGTGGACCGCAGCGCGGCCTATATGGCCCGCTACGTCGCCAAGAACATCGTGGCGGCCAAGCTGGCGAAGCGCTGCGAGGTGCAGCTGGCCTACGCCATCGGCTATCCCGACCCGGTCTCCGTCCACGTCGAGACCTTCGGCACGGGAACGGTTTCGGACGACAAGATCTCCAAGGCGGTCCGCGCGGTGTTCGGCCTCAAGCCCGCCGAGATCGTCAAGCAGCTCAACCTGCTCCGCCCGATCTATTCCCTGACCAACCAATACGGCCATTTCGGCCGCAAAAAGAGCGACAAGAACTTCAAGTTCTTCACGTGGGAGCAGACCGACAAGGCCGCCGCCCTCGTCAAGGCCGTCGCCAAGTAATCCCGCCCGTTCGGGAGTCCCGCCAGGGCGCCGCGGTTTCCGCGGCGCCCTTTTTGCGCCCTCGCCGGTCCTTGGGGGGCTGACGGGAAGGGCGGCATCTTGCCGCCCCGTTTCGCGGAATGGTGGCTGGGGCGATGAAACGCGGAGGCGCGCGGCACCGGCTGTTCGTCTTGATTTCCGGGGCCGGTCCGGCTAGAAGGGGAGGCTATGAAACACATCCTTCTGCTCGGTTTGGCGTTGGCGTTGGCGGTTCCGGCGGTTTTCGGGCAGGCCAGCGCGCGCGATCCCTACAACGGCGCCATCGTGGTCGACGCCAGCGACGGCCGCGTGCTGTTCGAGGACGGCGCCGACCGCCCCGGCTATCCGGCCAGCATGCTCAAGCTGATGGACCTGTTCGTGATCCTCGACCGGGTCCAAGACGGCCGCCTGCGCCTCGACGAAACGGTGGCGGTGACGAAGGAAGCCTTCGACATGGGCGGCTCGCAGGTGTGGCTCGATCCGCGCGAGACCTTCCCGCTGGAAGAACTGATCTACGCCCTCATGGTGCAATCCGCGAACGACGCGGCCATGGCCCTGGCCCAGCACGTCGGCGGCAGCCGCGAAGGCTTCGTGCGCCTGATGAACGAGAAGGCGCGCGAACTCGGCCTTTCGCCCGTCACGCAGTTCCAGTCGCCCCACGGCCTGCCGCCGGCCGCCGGCCAGCGGCCCGACATGACCACGCCGCGCGACTTCGCCAAGCTCTGCCAGGCCCTGCTCGCCGCGCATCCCGAAACCTTGAAGTACACCTCCGTCATCCAGCGGCCGTTCCGTCCCGACGCGCCGCAGCCGGTGATCATGGGCAACCACAACGCGCTGCTGGGGACCTTCCCGGGCTGCGACGGCCTGAAGACCGGCTGGATCCGCGCCAGCGGCTACTGCCTCGCCGCCACCGTCCAGCGCGACGGCCGCCGCGTGATCTCCGTCATGATGGGCAGCGCGACCAAATCGGCCAACATCGCCAAGACGAAGGAACTGATCAACCGCTGCCTGCCGGACGCGGCCCGCGCCCCGGCGGCGCCTCCGCCGCCCGCCGTGCAGCCCGCTCCGGCTCCCGCCGTCCCGGCCGCTCCGGCCGCGCTCGCCGACGATGCCGCGCAAGGCGAAGATCTGCCCGAGGAAGCCGTCGCCGAAGAAGGCGCGGCCGACAAGAAGGGCGGCGGTTGGCTGAAGAACGTCGGCCTGGTCGTGCTGGGCGCGTTCCTCGCCGCCGTGATCGGCATGGTGGTCCAGCGCCGCCTGCTGCTCGGTCGATGAAGGCCTCCGACTTCGACTACGACCTGCCCCTGGAGCTGATCGCCCAGGACCCCCCCGAACGCCGCGACGGCGCCCGCATGATGGTGCTCGACCGCGCCAAGCAGACTTGGGAACACAGGCAATTCGCCGATCTGCCGGCCTATTTGCGGGCGCACGATTTGCTCGTGGTGAACGACACGCGCGTCATTCCCGCCCGCGTCTTCGGCCGCAAGGCCAAGGAAGGCACCGGCGGAAAAGTGGAATTCCTCCTGCTCGAAGAACTGTCGCCCGGCGTCTGGGACGCGCTGATGCGGTCCCGCCGCCGCCCGAAGGTCGGCGAACGGGTGATCCTCGACGAAGACCTCGCCGTGGCCACCGTGCTGGAGGACGGCGAACTGGGCCGCGTGAAAGTGCGCGTGGAATCGGAAATGCCGTGGCTGGAGGTGCTCGACCGCATCGGCCAGACGCCGCTGCCGCCCTACATTCTGCGCAAGGAAACGACGCCCGAACGGCGCGCCGCCGACAAGGTGCGCTACCAGACCGTGTTCGCGCGCGAGCCGGGCGCAGTCGCCGCGCCCACCGCCGGCTTGCACTTCACGCCCGCGGTGCTCGACCGCCTCGCCGCGCACGGCGTCGGCCATACCACCGTCACCCTCCACGTGGGCATCGGCACCTTCCGGCCGGTGGCCGTGGAGACCGTCGAAGAACACAAAATGGATTTCGAACGCTGGCAGATCCCGGACGGAACCGCCGCGAAAATCGCGGCGGCGAAGGCCGCCGGCGGGCGCGTCGTGGCCGTCGGCACGACCAGCGTGCGCACGCTCGAAAGCGCCGCCGCGCGGCCGGAAGGCTTCGGCGCGGGGCAGGGCCGCACGGACCTGTTCATCTATCCGCCGTACGAATTCAAGGCCGTGGACGCGCTCGTGACGAATTTCCATCTGCCGAAATCGACGCTCATCATGATGATCAGCGCTTTCGCGGGCCGCGAATTCGTGCGGGAGGCCTACGCCGAGGCCATCCGCGAGCGCTACCGCTTCTTCAGCTACGGCGACTGCATGCTGATCCTATGAACCTGGTGGCCTTGGAACGGATCGCGAAGACGGAAGTGGCGGCGCTGCGCCTCGAGCTTCCGCGCGAGATGGCGCGCCGCGCGGCGGAGGTGCCCGTGGTGATGCTGGCGCGCCCGACCAAGGCGATGGTGCGCGACGACGGCATCGATCCGGATCTGCTGGGGCTGTTCGTGGGGCCGAACTGCGCGGAGGGCGTCGAGAGCGGCGACCCGCTTCCGCCGGAAATCCTGCTCTTCCTGGAAAATCTCTGGGACTACGCGGAAGGCGACGAAGAAGTCTTCCGCGAAGAAGTCCGCGTCACCTACTACCACGAACTCGGCCACTACCTCGGCCTCGAGGAAGGCGATCTGGAAGACCGCGGGTTGGAGTAGGCAAGCGGGGCGTCCCGCGCGGACCTCTATTTCCGCCCTTTTTCTCGTTCCTGGACGGCCGGCGCGGGATAGATGTCGGGGAGCGCGCGGTGCAGGCGGTGGGCCAGTTCCTGGCGAAAGACGGTCGCGGTCTTGTTCTCTTCGAAAATGGCGCGGGTTTTGTCGTTCAGGTGCCGCGGGCCTTGGATGTCGGTGTTCTGGAGGTGGTCGGCCCAGGCGCGGATCTGGCGGGAGCAGCTTTCCGCCAAGGATCTCAAATCTGAAATTTGAGATTTGAGATGGGCGGCCTCCGGCATGCCGTCGGCGAACTGGAGCATGGAGCGGACTTCGCCGGCGGACCCGCGGGCGATGTAGAGGAACGCGATCAGTTCGGCGGTGCTGCCGCGCTCGAAGCCTTCGGCGACGTTGTTGGAAACGGAGAGCGCCGCGCGGCGGATCTGGTCGCGCAGGTCGCCGGGCTGGGCATAGAATTGGTCGCGGGTGTGGGCGTAGATTTTGCGCGCCAGCTCGGTCGCCGCCTGCCAGACGGGCAAATCTTCGAAGCGTTCATATTTCATGACTCAAATCTCAGACGGTGGATTTCCGGCTCTTCTTCGGCTTGGCGGGGAAAAGGGTGGTGAGGGACTGGTAGAGGGCGAAGAGGTGCTCGACGCGGGCGCGCTCGGTCTCGAACGGCGCGGACCGATAGGCGCGGTCCACCGCGCGGTCGAGCGCGGCGTGGGCTTTGGCGAGTCCGGGGGGCATCGTGACGGGGTCGTAGAGATCCGCCAGCGTCGCGCCCTTTTCCAGGTGCTTTGCCCGCTCGTCCAGCACCGCCTGCGCCAACCGCTCGATCTCGGCCTTGCGCGCGTCGGGGATCTTTTCGGGCCAGGGGAAGGTGTTGTAAACAGTGCTGCCCGTGTAGCGATAATCGCTTTTGAGACGGCCGCCGACTTGGCGCATCCAGGCCATGTGCATGGCCGAGGTCAGCACGCCGAAGTGGTACAGCGTGGCGTTGGGGGCGATGTACACCAGATTGCTGGCGATGGTGTTCTTGTCCATGAAGCCGATGGGAACATATTTTCGGCGTTCGGATGAGACACTAGGAACCAGCAGATAGGAATTATCTGGGTGGCAATTGAAAAAGAAAAGCTGCGGGGTTTCGGCTTTTTCGCGGGTTGGTTTCGCGGTGCTTTTCAGGCGGAACTCGCGGATGTTTTGAAGTCGCTGAAGAACGGAGGGGCATTTCTTTAGTTCAACAGGGTTGGCATCCTTGAGCCAGAGGCAATAACGAGGATCACCGTTGATAAATTCGACAGACCCAACATAAGGGTGGATGAACTGTGCAGAGGAAGGCTCCTTTACAACGAGTTCGTCTTTTTCGGTGGCGGTCAGAATAAAATTGCCGTCGTCGGTAGGCTTGTTGCCCAAGGTGATTTTTGGGACATCGCATATAGGCGTGGCGCGGCTTGCCACCAACGTGTTCGGGGCATCGACTAGGTAGGGGTTGATGTTTTTTGCCGTATAGACGACGGGAGTGTCATCGTCGGAGTAGTCGAAGATGAGCTTCGGTGAATGGTCGGAAAAGCCGAAGCCGATGACAACGACGTGGACATGGGCCTTGCCGCGGGCTTCGCTTTCCCACTTGAAGGTGCGGTGCGCGAAATGGATTAGAACGCCCCGGTCGAGGAGGGTGCGCCAGATGGGCTCGACCTGTTCGCCTTGGGTGACGGAATTGGTAGAGACGAAAGCGCCGCGGATGGCGGGATTGGCGCGCATGTAATCGGCGGCTTTGACGTACCAGCAGGCGACGTAGTCGATGCTGTTCACGAGGCGGATATCGCCGAAAACGTCGCGGACTTCCTGATTTTGCTCGTCGGTGCGATAGGTCTGTCCCACGAACGGCGGGTTGCCCATGACGAAGGCGCATTTTGCGGGGGGGAGGAGTTCGGTCCAGTTGGCGCGGAGGGCGTTGGCGCAGAGGATATGAGGGGCTTTTTTGAGGGGGAGGCGGGCGAAGTACTGACCGAGCTTTTCGGCGAGGTCGCGGTTCATGAGGTGGTCCATGAGCCACATGGCGACTTCGGCGATGCGGGCGGGCCA
>CAZECJ010000174.1:0-5352 GCA_964510645.1 uncultured Verrucomicrobiota bacterium
GATGACGGCGCTGTGGAACCACGAGCGGTTCGGCGACTGGCGGGGCGCGCGCGACGAGCTGGCGGCGCGCCTGCGCCGCCACGGCGCGCAGTTGCCCGCGCTGGCCCGGCGGATGCTGGAATTCCGTCTGGCAATGCTGGACGAGAAACTGGGCGGATCCGATCCGCTGCCGCGGTTCTTGGCGGACGACAACGAAGCGGTGCGGACGGCGGCGGAGATGCTGATGCGCCAGCGGCAGGGCGGGGGCGCCTTGGCGATCTTGTACGCCAACATGCCCGCCAAGCTGTTCATCGACGGCAAGGAAATGTTGCAGGCCGGCCATCCCGAGCGACCCGCCGCCGCGGTATTTCCCCTGCCGCCGGGGCCGCACGTGCTGGCCATCCAGGCTCCCCGCCAGCGGTATCCGGATTGGGTGCAACTGGCCATCCGCTGCCGGGATTCATTCATCGGTACGGATCCCACCTGGAAATTCGCGTTCAATCCGACCGGCGATTGGACGGCGGCAAATTTCGACGATTCCGGCTGGCTGGAGGCGGGCGGTTCCGGCGTAAAAGGTCCCCCGGAAGAACCTTACATATGGGTCGAGCCCGATCCATTCCTCGACATGCAATCCAAGGCCATCGGCCTGCGCCCCCTGACGGAATGGCCTGCGCAGGGCGGTTTTGTCGTTTACCGGAAAGCAATCGTCGTTCCATAAGTTTTTTTCTGCGATGGAAGAAATCTACTTGCGCACCCCGATTATTAGGATTACATTAATATCAAGTTCAGCGGGTATTATGGCTTTGAGGATCGCACAGATTACGGGAGTGAAAGACCATGTCAGAAGCGACACTGAAATTTGAAATTGAAGATTGCAACGGCATTCGGTTGATCCATGTGTTCGGGCCTCTGGATTCCGCGACCTATGACCAGTTCAAGCAATTCATGGATCCCCAACTCCGCCAGGCCCGTACCCGCATCGTGCTGGACTGCCAGAATCTGACCTACGTGAACAGCCGCGGGGTGACGTTGCTCATGCATTACCAGCGGACTTCGAAACTGGATTTGTCGTTTCTCGGCATCGCCGCGCTGCGTCCGCGCATTCTCCGGAACATCGAATTGCTGGGCTTGGACAAGCTCATGACGTGGTATCCCACGATCGAGCAAGCGCTGCAAATGGCGGCGGCTTCGTGAGACGGGGCCGACCCTGAATTGGGTTGGGCGGGAGCGGGGACCTGGGGCCAG
The DNA here is from genome assembly GCA_964510645.1 of uncultured Verrucomicrobiota bacterium. Lineage (GTDB taxonomy): Bacteria > Verrucomicrobiota > Kiritimatiellia > CAIQIC01 > Lenti-01 > Lenti-01. Next base: position 1,225 of record CAZECJ010000174.1, read on the forward strand.
CGGACGGAACTTCGCCGTTTTCTGGCCGATGGATTTTAGGGGGTGACAACCGCAGGGCGGTTGGGCTATGGTGACAACGCTCGCCGGTTCCAGAGTCCCTGGATCCGGGGCATGGGAGAAGTGGGCATGTCAGATGCCGTTTTGACAACGCAGATCGAAAGCCGCGAGGGCGTGCAGGTGATCCACATCTCGGGACCGCTGGACTCCATGACCCATGATCGCTTCAAAGATCTGCTGGACCCCATGGTCAACCAGCCGCGCGTCCGCATCGTGCTGGACTGCGAAAATCTGTCCTACGTGAACAGCAAAGGCTTGGCCCTGCTGGGCCGTTACCAGCGGATCGCGCTCCAGAACCTTTCGTTCCTGGGCATCGCGGCGCTGAACCGGCGGATCACCAAAACCATCGAGCTGCTCGGCATGAGCAAGCTCGTGAAACTCTATCCCACCCTTGCGGAGGCCATGACGGCGGCATCGGTCGCTTGACCGGGCCGTCTCGGGTGCGGGGCATGCTGGAAAACGACATCGCCCGGAAATGCGCCGCCGCGCTGGCCATCGCCGCGTCCTTGGTCGGCGCATCCGTTCTGGCGTCGAGGTGGATGTCGGCGGCACCGCCCGCCGCGCGCGCCCTCTCTCCCCGAGCGGCGTTGGCCGCCGCGCCTTCCGTCCTGGCGGCGAAACCCTCCGAAAAGGCCGCCGTCCCTCCCAACTCCTTGCCGGCGCCCGCGCCCGATGCGGCCGCGCGGGAATTGGAGCGCAAGGCGTTCCGGCTCGAGATGGAAAACGCCAAGCTGCGCGGCCGCCTCGACGACATGCTCAACTGGATTCTGGACAACGTGCGCGGCACGTTCCCCCTGCCGGACCACCAGATGGCCAATTTGCGGGTGGTGCCGTGCGACACGAACATGGAAGTGAGCGCCGATCTCGCCGAGGTGTTGCGGCTGGACGACGCGGAAATCGACCATCTGGGCACCGCCTTCATCGGCACGCGCGCCGTGCTGCAGGAACTCGAAACCGAGAAGATTTCCGTAGACCAGCCCGCCGAAAAACAGGTGGTGCTGACCATTCCGCCCTACGCGGAAGAAGGCCAGCTCGTGCGCGAGGAACTCTACGTCGAATTGAAGCGGGCGCTGGGGCCGGCGCGCTTCGACCGCTTCCTGCAAATCGCCGAGGCCGGCCTGGAAGAGCAGTTCGAGCATTTCGGCGAAGTGGACCGCACCCTCGCATTCGAGGAGGTGACCGACGCCGTCTCCGGCGCCGCCCAGCTCTTCGTCCGCGACGAACGCGTGCTGCCCAGCAAGGACGATCCCCTGCGGCAGGACATCACGGCCTCCGAGCGCCTGGTCACCGAACTGCCCGACGAATACTACGCTTATTGGAACTGGCTGCCCGACTACGTGACCCGTTTCGCGCGGAACAACTGATGAAGCCGTCGCTGCCCAGCGGCGACGACATGGCCGCGTTCGCCGCCCGCCGCCAACGCCGCGAACAAGAAGAGAAAGCTCGGCGTTCCACCGTCCAAAACCGGTTCCGCGTGATTCTGCTCGTGTTCGCCGCCCTGCTGCTGGTGGCGCTGGTGGCCGATCTGCGGCACGTGTCCCAAGGCATCGGCGCGCGGGTCCGGGGCAAGGACGCCCCGCGTCCGGGCGACGCGGCGGATCTCGCCGGCGGAATGGACGGCCCCCGCTACGTGGATTCCGGTGGGCTCTTCAGTTTCGTGCCGCCGCGGAACTGGGTGAAAGTGGCGAACCCCGCCGACGGCTTCTACAACGCGGTATTTCAGGGCCCCTATGGCATGAGCCTGAGCATCCAGGTCGTCGCGACCCCCGGCGAGACCTTCGCCGACCTGATCGAAAAACTGCGGAAAATCGAGCGCAATCTGTCCGCCGACACGCACCTGGATTTCGCCTACGTGGGCCCGCACCGCGCCGCGAAGCGCTCCGTGCAGCTTTTCCGCAACCGCGTGCTCCTGCTGGATTTCCTGACGGGCGACCTGTCGCACCACGTGCAGTTCAGCGCGCCCCCGGAACTCTACGACCAATACGAGCCCCTGATTTTGCGCCTGATGCAGACCTACGAGCCTGGGCGCATCCTGCCCGTCTCCGAACCTCCCGCCGCGCCCTGATCCGTTGTCCACGCATTCTCTGCAGCCTTGGCGGAAAAATCCGCGCGCTTTCGGATGCGTATTTTCCACGGCACGTAAACGCCTCGCGCCAACAGGGCCAAGAGCGAATAGGCGATCGGAATTTACATGGCATGGAAAACCGCCTTTTCTCCCTCGGCCGCCTAAGTCAAACCTGTGCATAGTTAATTAACTATGCACATATATAATAGCGCGATTTCTCCCAAACTAGAGCAAGAGAATTGGAAAATGACCCCCAAAATGAAGAGTCATTACTGTTTAAGCACCATATAGATAATGCGCAGAGAAACGGCTTTTGTTCCATTGTCACCGTCTGGAAAACCTGTGCATAGTTAATTAACTATGCATCGGGCGATTTACCCCGGATTTTGCATTTGAGCAGACGGGTTGAGTGATCACTCGATGAACATTGGGTGATGAGGGGGGTGGTTTCGGTTGGATCAATGCAGACCCGGTTGTTGCGGCCTCCGGATTCGCCTCCGATCAGGCCGGAACGGCCGGAGGAGGGCCAACCGCATTGCCGTTTGGCAACCTCAACTCCAGCCGGCAGATGCGTTGGAGCCAGTAGCGGATCCGGGCCCGCATGCGCGGGTCGCGCACGCCCAGGCGCAGCACGGGCAGGCGTCCGCCCGAGCCATAGAGGGCTGGGATGGCCAGCACCTTCAACCGGATCTTCTTGAGGCGGCAGACGGCCTCGGCTTCGGTCTTGAGGACGCGCCGGTTGAGGTGGTGGATCAGGTTGTAGAAGACCATGCCGATCAGCAGCATGCCCGCCTCCGTGCCCCAGAAGCTGCGGACGTTGAACTCGTGCCAGCCATAGCCCTCCTTCAGTTCCTTGATGACGTTTTCGATCTTGGCGCGCGGCCGGTAGGTGCGCCAAACCTCGAGCATGGACAGGTCCTCGTCGTTGGTGGCCATGGCGCCATAGCGGTAGTCCCGATGGTCTTCGAGATCCTCGAACAGCGTCGGCTGCTTGCCCGTGGCCCGGGGCCGGGTGGGCACGTGCTGGCGCACGAAGACCATCCGGCGCGCCTGGCCCCAGGTGCTGAGACGCACCCGTTCCTCCGCCATCTCGATGCCCGGCGCCACCTCGGTCCATTCGGCGACCTGGCGGATGGCCGCCTTCACGTAGTCGCTCAGCCGCATCGCCACGACGTAGCGGAAGCCCTCGGATTCCAGATGCTCCAGGAAGCCGTTGTCGCAAAACCCGCTGTCCGCCAGCACGCGGCGGATCTTCAGCGCCCGCGGCAGTCCGCGGCAAGTCTGGTCGAAGAAGCCGGCGACTTGATGGGCCGTGTGGACGTTGCCGCTGCGGTTCCACAGATTCACGACGTACCCGCAGCCCAGGCTCGCCTTCAACGGATGGTGGCTCGGCCGGCCGGGCTTGCCTGGGTTGTAGCCTTTTTCCGCGCCCTCCTGCTCGCCGTAGCGCGTGCAGACCGTGCTGTCCAGAACCAGGTCGTCCTCCGCGACGGCCTCCTCTTCCAGCAGCCGCCGGGCCAACCCGCAACTCGATTCCCGCAGCCGCTCGACGTGCAGCCGCCGGAACTTGCCGAGGAACCGCGTCAGCACGCTGGCCGCGCGCGGCAGCCACTGCACCCCGAAGCAAGCCGCGACGACCTCCCTCCCGTGCAGCCAACCGCCGATGTCGGAAAAACGCGTGCCGCCGGCCACGCACGTCAAAAACAGGGACAGCACCTTCGGATAGATCCCCTTGGCATTGGGCGAATGCTCCTCCACCGGAACGTGCGCGGCCACCCATTGGCGGAACTCGATTTGTTCCAAAAACTTCGCCACCACCGAGCAGGCCCCGCCCCAGGCCGTCAGCGCTTTGCCCGTGAAGGCGATCTTCACTTGCCCCACCTGGTTCGCTCGAATATCCTCTGTCTTGTGCTTCACTTTTCCGTGTCCCTTTCTTGTTGGCACAACAAGGGCACAGTGAAGCACTTGCTTTTTCAAGGCTTATTCAAACGCAAAATCCGGGTTTA
>CAZECJ010000175.1:0-5338 GCA_964510645.1 uncultured Verrucomicrobiota bacterium
GGGGGGAAAGGATTATGGGCTTTTACTTCTGCGCACTCCTGGCATAGTCGGGGTCAAAGGAAGTTCTAAACACGGCGGCTAGACGCCACCACCCTTCCGCATTTTCCCCACACTCGCTTATGCGCTACCCGTCTACCCGGGCTAAATTTCGCGTCGTTCGCGTGTTTCGTAGTTTATGCCTCGGTGGCGGGGCGCCCGGAGGGGTCTTGTCGGGGCGGGGCGGGTTTGGCAGGATGGCGACGGTCAAGGGGTTCGGCCGGTTGCCGGACCCGGGCCACAGGAGGCAAGGAATCATGGAACCCAAGGGCTTTTTCGGTCGGCTGTTCGATCTGTCGTTCAATGAATTCATCACGACGAAGATCATCACGGTGCTCTACGTCTGTTCAATGGTGGCCGCGGGCATCTGGGGCTTGATGATCCTGTTCGGCGGCTTCGCGACGAAGTCGTTCGGCGGCATCCTGGCAGGCCTGGTGCTGGCGCCGATCGCGTTCCTGGTCGGGACGATCTTGGCGCGGATCTGGCTGGAGACGCTGATCGTGCTGTTCCGCATCGCGGAGAATACGGCGAAGATCGCGGGAAAAGAAAATCCGTAAAACCGGAACGAGAGATTTTCTAGACAGGATTTACAGGATTAACAGGATGGGGGAGGGACAGGGGAGGGCAATTAAGAATTTAAAATTAAGAATTATGAATTGTGGGGTTTGGCATCCTGTTAATCCTGTCAGAACCCACAGGAGTCCGAGACGATTCCGCTGAATGCGGACTAAGCGTCTTTGGCGGGCGGCTGTTTGCCGAGGCGGGCGAGGACGGTCTTGAGGTCGGCCCAGGTCTCGACCTTTTTGCGCGGATCGCGCAGGAGGTAGGCGGGGTGGAACGTGAGCATGACGGGGATGCCTTCGAACTCGCGCCATTGTCCGCGGGCCTTGCCGATGGGGAGGGTTTCGTTGACGAGGCCGCGCGCGGCCGTCGCGCCGAGGCAGACGATCAGCTTGGGCTGGATGACGGCGATCTGGCGCTTGAGGTAGGGGAGGCAGCCTTCCATCTCGTCGGGCGTGGGCACGCGGTTGCCCGGGGGCCGGCATTTGACGATGTTGCCGATGAACACCTGCTCGCGGGTGTAGCCCATCGCGAGGATCATCTTGGTGAGGAGCTGGCCGGCGCGGCCGACGAACGCGAGTCCCTGCTCGTCCTCGTCGGCGCCGGGGCCTTCGCCGACGAACAGGATGTCGGGCTTGAGCGCGCCCTGGCCGGGGACGACGTGGAGGCGCGTGGGGGCGAGGGCGCAGGCTTGGCAGGCCGCGATCTCGGCGGCGATGGATTCGAGGGTGTCTTTGCCGCCCTTGGGGGGCTTGGCCGGGACGCGCGCGACGGGCGGCGGCGGGACGGGAGCGGACTTGGCGGAGGGCGGGGGCGGGGGGGCGGGGGGGACAGGCGAGGTCCGAGATCCGAGGTCCGAGGTCGGCCGAACGGAAGCGGGCGGCTTGGCGAATTTCTTGCCGGAGGAGGGGACGTGGGTGAGGCCTTGTTCCTTGAGGTACTGCAAGTATTCGACGGCCTGGGCGCGGAGGGGTTTCTTCATGGGGGGGGACTATAGCGAGCATAAGAGGAGATTCAATATCCAATGTCCAATGTTCAATATCCAATCATCAAGTGGGGCCGCCAGCCGCTGAACCGTTGAACCGCTGAACGCCGCCCCCTCTTTTTGGTTGCCAAAAAGAGGGGGCTTGGGCATGGTGTGCCCTCGTTTTCGTCGCCCCCATCGTCTAGAGGCCTAGGACGCCAGGTTCTCATCCTGGTAACACCGGTTCGAATCCGGTTGGGGGTGCCATGCAACAGAGCCTACGGCTCGCGGCTTGGCACCGCATGCCGGGAGGTATTCTTTTGGGATCGGCGGGTGGCTCGTTCGAAGAGTTCGCGGAGGGAAAGGGTGGCGTATACGGGTTTGTCCCCGCGGAAATACCAACTGTCGATGTTCGGATAGAACTCGATCCATGGATTGGCTGCCCATAGAGTTTCGGAAACGGGAACGGTAACGAGCCCATCGGCATCGGCATGGATTTCAAAATTTTCGGCGGTCCCGCGACAGCGGATGCCGGCAGGTGGCGTACCTTTGAATTCCAGCACGACGGGTTTGGCGTACAAGTGGGCCAAATTGACTGGCGGATCTTGTGCCTCGTCCGGCGCGTTTTCTGCCATTGATGCGCTGTAGCCGGGCCAACGGCCCAGGACATAGTGGAGCGCCTGGTAAGTGACGGTTTCGTCCTGCAGACGGATTCCCGAGCGGATGGCTTCGTCGTGCAATTTCATATAGGCTTGAAAAATCGGCCCGTTCGCATCTTCGGCGGAGACCTTCTCGCCGGCGAATATATAGAGGCTTCCCTTCGGTTGATTCACGGTGACCGGTGGATTTTCGGCCCACAATTCAGGCGTCAGGGGGAAGTCGACGGGATAGCCGAATTCGTTCAGCCGAACATGGTATTCCCGGTTTGTGGAGTGGATGGTGAGAACGATATCGGAGGGGGAAACGCCGGGCAGGTTGCTGGTGATGGAGAACGTGCGGTTCGTGTTGGAATTGTCGGGCGTGCCGAGTTGGATCATGAAATGGAAATCTTGATAGGTCGGCTTGGGCTGGGTTGTTTCGGATGCCCCCACCGGCGATGGTTTGGATTCATCGGTTTGCTTGGCTGGGGGTGCGGACTGGGCCAAAACCAAAGAAGCGGAAAAAACAACAAGACCGACAAGGTGCAATTTGGACATATTCATCCTATCTCGATTAACCAACACGACGAAAAGGAAGTTTCTACTAGGGCACAATGCCTCTGCAAGCGAAAATTCGGACGGGATCGGGACCAGCGGATTAGGTTTGGACTTGAACTGTTGAGACGATTCTTTTGACGGCGGGGGCAGTTTTTGCGATAACGCTTCACTTGGAGCGTATGTCGGACCTCTTCCATAGATCGTCGTTTTTCGCCGTGCTGGTTTCTCTGGCGTCGGCGCTGGCTGCCGGCGCGCAGGAGCCGCAGCGCGCGGATTTTCGGCCCATTCTGGGGAACGAAGCGACGCCGTGGCTGCGCTATGATTCTTCCGCGGCGTTCACCAATGCCCTCAAGCAAGTCGCGGCGGTCACGAACGTGCAGATTTCGGGGACCTGGAATGCGTGGGCGGCGCCGGTGCCGATGGCGACGGTTTCGGACAACCTGTGGGAACTGGACGTGCGGACGCTGGGGGCGCGGCTGGGACGGCACGAGTTCAAGTTCATCGTGAACGGCGAATGGGAAGGCGGCGACAACCGCGTCCTGCCGATCAATCTCGACGGAGAGATCGAGCGGCCGCCGGCGGCGATCCAGCGGGCGGTGGTGGACGATTTCAAGATGATCCGCGTTTTTTTCAAGCAGAGCCTGCCGCCGGGGATCGCGCCGACGGCGACGCTGGATCCGCCGGTGCCGGTGATCTGGACCGAAGTGGTGACGGAGATGGAGGACGCGCGGCGAACGGGCTATCTGTTCTCGCAGGGGGTGGTGACGTTCCTGTTCGACCAGGCGGCGTACGGCAAGGAACTGCCGCGGGACACGAAGGTGGCCGTGGCGGGAAATTTCACGGGGTGGGACGGCGGCGGCGGGGGCGGCAAGTGGATGCTGAAGCGCGGGCGCCTGCCCGGCACGTGGGAGGGCACCGCGCAGCTGGCCGGCATGCGCCTGCCGCCGGGCGAGAAGGATCTCGTGTTCAAGTTCGTGCTGAACGGCACCGAATGGCTGCCGCCGCCGGAGGGCGCGCCGAACGCGCTGGCGGACGGCAAGGGCAGCGTGAACCTGAAGCTGGACCTGCTGCGCACCGGCGGCGCGGAAATCCGCGTGCACACCGCGCAGCCGCTGGACCTGACGCAGGCGTACGTCCTGAAGCTCGACGGCGTGGCGGACCGGACGCTGGGGGTGATGACGACGCCGGACGGGGTCTTCGACAAGATCCGCAGCGACAAGCCGATGGGCGTCACGCTGGACAAGGAACGCGGCACGACGACCTACCGGATTTTCGCGCCGCGCGCGCGCAACGCGTGGCTGTGTTTCTTCGACCGGCCCATGGCGGTGACGTGGACGCCGAGCTTCAAGCGCTTTCCGCCGAGCGAAGAGTACCGGATGTGGAAGGATCCCGCGGACGGCGTGTGGGAGCTCACGGTGCGCGGGCTGGATATCGGCCGGTTCTACGGATTCCGCGTGGACGGTCCGCGCGGCGACAGCGAGGGGTTCGATCCCGATTCCGTGGTGGGGGATCCCTACGGCCGCGCGGCGGCGAACGCCGACGGGCTGACGATCGTGATGGATCCGGCGGCGACGAACCAGTGGTTCAAGGGCTGGACGGACCAGGCGTGGGAGACGCCGGATCCGCAGGACGTGGTGATCTACGAGTGCCACGTGCGCGGCATGACGGTGCATCCGTCGTCGGGGGCGCCGGCGGCCAAGCGCGGGAAATTCGCGGGCCTCGCCGGCACGCTGGGGAAGGACACGGGGCTGGACCACCTGAAGCGGCTGGGCGCGAACGTCGTCGAGCTGCTGCCGGTGAGCGAGTTTTCCGAAAGCGCCGATCCCTACAACTGGGGCTACGCGACGACGTATTTCTTCGCCCCGGAATCGACCTACGCGCTGGAGCCGGAAAAGGGATCGGGCTACTACGAGCTGAAGCAGCTGGTGGACGACCTGCACGGGCAGGGGTTCGCGGTGGTGCTGGACATGGTCTACAACCACGTGGGCGGGCCCAATATTTTCGGGCTGATCGACAAGAAGTGCTATTTCCGCCTGAACCCCGACCTGAGCTTCTCCAACCACAGCGCGTGCGGCAACGACGTGAAGACGGAATCGCCCATGATGCGCAAGCTGATCCTCGACAATATCCGCTACTTCATGGAGGAGTTCCACGTGGACGGCTTCCGCCTCGATCTGGCGGAGCTGATCGACATGGAGACGATGCTGGCGATCCGCGACGTGGCGCGGGCGATCAACCCCAAGGCCATCCTGATCTCCGAGCCGTGGAGCCCGGGGCGCGGGGAAAACAAGTACCAGCTGCGCGGGACGGGCTGGTCGGCGTGGAACAACGATTTCCGCTATGCGGCGAAGGATTTCGTGCGCGGGTCGGGCAACCGCGACTGGCTCAAGGGCAGCATCTTCGGGTCGGTGGACAGCTGGGCGCTGAACCCGCTGCAGCCGGTGAACTATCTGGAAAGCCACGACGACGTGGCCTACATCGACGAGATCACGGCGAATCCGGGCAAGGACGGGCGGACGCTGACCGACCGCGACGCGGCGCTGAACCGGCTGGCGGCGACGATCCTGTTCACCTCGCTGGG
>CAZECJ010000176.1:0-5279 GCA_964510645.1 uncultured Verrucomicrobiota bacterium
TTCCTGGCGACGAGCGCGATCCACCGCGAGTTCAAGCTGAAGAAGGCGAAGGACGAGATCATCCGGCAGGCGGTCGAAGGCGTGGCCTACGCCAAGAAGTTCTGCAAGGACGTGCAGTTCAGCCCCGAGGACGCCTCGCGCACCGAACCGGAGTTCCTGGCGGAAGTGGTCCGCGCGGTGATCGCCGCGGGCGCGACGACGGTGAACATTCCCGACACGGTCGGCTTCACGGTGCCGCAGGAGTTCCGGAAACTGCTGACCTATCTGCACGAGCACGTGCCGGAGCTGAAGGACGTGGTGGTGCACGTGCACTGCCACAACGACCTGGGCCTGGCGGTGGCCAATTCGCTGGCGGCGGTCGAATGCGGCGCGCGCGGCGTGGAGGTGACGATCAACGGCATCGGCGAGCGCGCGGGCAACTGCTCGCTGGAAGAACTGGTGATGGCGCTGAAGGTCCGCAACGACCACTACGGCATCCAATCGCGCGTCCGCACGCAGGAACTGTTCCCGGCCAGCCGCCTGGTGAGCCAGCTGACGGGCATGATGGTGCAGCGCAACAAGGCCATCGTGGGCGCGAACGCCTTCGCGCACGAGTCGGGCATCCACCAGGACGGCATGCTCAAGCACCGCGAGACCTACGAGATCATGCGCCCGGAAGACGTGGGCGTGGTGACCGGCACGGATCTGGTGCTGGGCAAGCACAGCGGCCGCGCCGGCTTCTCCGCGCACCTGAACCGCATGGGCCTGAAGGTCAGCGCCGAACAGCTGCAAGGCGTCTACGACGCGTTCATCGCGCTGGCGGACAAGAAAAAGGTCGTGTACGACGACGACATCGTCGAGCTGCTGCGCGAGTACATCTCGGACATCCCGAAGGTGTACGCGATCAAGTGCCTGCAGGTGTCGGCGGGCAACCGGTCGATTCCGACCGCGACGGTGCAGATCGAGAAGGACGGCAAGGTCACGCAGGATTCCGCGACGGGCTCCGGCCCGGTGGAAGCCGCGCTGAAGGCCATCGACCGCATCACCGGCATCAAGGGCGAGCTGAAGTCGTTCGCGATGCAGGCGGTGACCCACGGCGAGGACGCGCTGGGCGAAGCTTCGGTGCAGGTGAAGTATGGCGACGACCTGGTGGCCGCGAAGGGCTCGGACATCGACATCGTGATGGCGTCGGCGAAGGCCTACGTCAACGCGCTGAACCGGCACCTCTTCATCGGAAAGGGCGCGGGCAAGGTCTAGCCCGTCCGTTGGCGCGCAACGCCCGGCGGCCGGAAACGGCTTCCGGGCGTTTTTTTGGGATGGCCGCGGCGGCGGATTGGAATAAGATGGGCCGTCATGAATGTCCGCACTTGCAGGCGATGGATCGGGATCGGCGCGCTCGCCGCGGCGGCCGCTGGCGGCGCGGCGGTCGCGCTCCGGCAAGCCGGCGCGGCGCGCCATCCGGACTTTCCCGGCGCGCACTGGTCCTGGAAAGCGCCCGAAGAAGCCGGATTTTCCATGCATGCGCTGCAGGATTTCTCCCGGCGGGCGGGCGGCACGGGTTGCCTGGTCCACGGCGGCGAGATGATCTACGCCTGGGGGGACGTCGCCTTTCGCGGCGACGTGGCTTCGGCGTGCAAGCCGATCTACGCCCATCTCGTCCTCCAAGCCGTTCAGGACGGACGGATCGGTTCGCTGGACGAGCCGATCGTGCGCTGGGTGCCGGAACTCGCGGGCCTGAACGCCGATTTGGGGTACAAGGATCGCGGCATCACGTTCCGGCATCTGCTGGGCCAGATCTCGGGCTACGGCTTCCGCGAGCGGCCGGGCGAGGCGTTCGCCTACAACGACTACGCGACGGGGCTGCTGATGTGGACGCTGTTCTACCGCGTGTGTGACCTGCCGCCGGCGCGGTACGACGAAGTGCTCAACGGCCCGTGGCTGGGCGCGGCGCTGGGGTTCGAGGACCGGCCGACCGCGACGCACCCGAACTCCCCGCGCGGACGCATCCGCATCTCGGCGCGGGACCTGGCGCGGTTCATGCTGCTCTATCTGCGCGGCGGCGAGTGGCGCGGCCGGCGCCTGGTGCGCGAAGATCTTTTCCGCGAAGCCCTGGGCGGAGGCCTGCCGCCGGACATGCCGCGAACGGCGGGCGTGGATGCCGAGATGCTGCCGCCGGAATGGAAATCGTTTGGCGGCGGCAAGGACGAAAAGAACCACCTGGGCTGTCTGAAGAACTACTGGTGGTTCAACCAACCGACGCCGGACGGGACACGCTTGCTGCCGGATGCGCCGCCGGGCACGTTCCTGGGGTCGGGCTACGGTGGCCGGTTCGCGATGGTCGCGATTCCCGAGCTGGATCTGGTGGCGGTCTGGCTGGGCGTCTATCCGGGCATCGACAAATCGGCCTGGAGCCCGTTCAGCGAAGTGGGCCGCTTCAAGGTGAACGAGCTGCTGCGCGAACTGCTGGCGGCGCGAACGGGGGCGATCCTGTGAGCCGCCGCGCGATCCTGGTTTTCGGGCTGGTGGCTGCGGGGCTATCGGCTGGCGGAGTCTGGGCGCTGCGGACGGCGGGCCGCCCTTCCTATCCCGGCCGGTCCTGGTCGTGGAAGGCTCCGGAACAGGCCGGATTTTCCGCGGAAAAACTGGCGGAATTCTCGGCGCAAGTCGGCGGCGACGGTTGCCTCGTCCACGGCGGCGAGGTGATCCACGCCTGGGGCGAAATCGACCAGCGCCGCAACGTGGCGTCGTCCATCAAGCCGATCTATGCGTTTCTCACCTACAAGGCGATCGAAACGGGTCGGCTCGCTTCCCTGGACGATCCGGTGGTGAACTGGGTGCCGGAGCTCGACGACCTGAACGCGGGGGCGGAGTACAAGGACCGCGAGATCACGTTCCGGCATCTGCTGGAACAGACGTCCGGCTACGGGCTCGAGGAGGCGCCCGGCGAAGCGTTCGCCTACAACGACTATGCCACGGGCCTGCTCGTCTGGACGCTGTTCTATCGCGTGTACGACCGTCCGCCCAAGGAGTACGACGAGATCCTCGGCGGCGACCTGCTGGGCGCGGTTCTCAAGTTCGAAGACGAGCCGACCGCGATCAGCTTCCGCGTGCCGCGCGGCCGGATCCGCATTTCGGTGCGGGACCTGGCGCGGTTCGCGCTGCTGTATCTCCGCGGCGGCGAATGGCGGAGGCGGCGTTTCCTGCGGGAGGATCTTTTTCGGCAGGCGATGAGCGCGCCGTTGCCGGACGAATTTCCGCGGACGTCGGGGGAGGAAACCGAGCATCTGGAAAACGTGGCGCCGATTGGCGGCGGCAAGGACGAAAAGCACCATGCGGGCAGCCTGGGCCACTTCTGGTGGCACAACGACCGGACGCCCGACGGGAGCCGGCTGTTGCCGGATGCGCCGCCGGGAACCTTTATGGGCGTGGGCTACGGGGGGCGGTCCGCGATGGTGGTCATTCCCGAGCTGGATCTGGTTGCGGTCTGGCACGACGCCTGTTTGCGCACCGGCGAGGCCTGGAGTCCGTTCAGCGACGTCGGCCGGTTCAAGGTGAACGAGTTGCTGCGCGACCTGCTGGCGGCGCGGACGGCGCGGAATCCATGATGAAATTATCGCACATGCGCAGGCTTTGGGTGCCGCTGGCTGCCGGCGCACTGGTCGTCGGGCTCGCCGCCGGGGCTTGGTTGCGGATCCGGTCTGCGTTTCCGGGCGAGCAGTGGTCCTGGAAAACGCCGGAGCAAGCGGGATTTGCTTCGGAGAAATTGGCGGAGTTTTCGCGGAAGGCGGGGGGCTCCGGGTGCATCGTCCACGGCGGCGAAATGATCCACACCTGGGGCGATATCACGTCCCGGACCGACGTGGCGTCGTCCATCAAGCCGATCTATGCCTTTTTGACCTTCAAGGCGATCGAGCTGGGATGGCTGGGTTCGCTGGATGAGCGCGTCGCGAACTTCATGCCGGCGCTGAACGAGCTGAATCCGGAACTGGAGTTCAAAGACCGCGAGATCACCTTCCGGCATTTGCTGAGCCAGACGTCGGGCTACGGCCTGAAGGAATGGCCCGGCGAAGCGTTCGCCTACAACGATTACGGAACGGGGTTGCTGGTCTGGACCGTGCTCCACGAGGTGTACCGCTCGCCCTGGAAGTTTTTCGACCAGGTCCTGAACGGCGCGGCGCTGGGGCAGGCGATCGGCTTCGAAGACGTCCCGGACATGAACCACCAAGGTTCGCATCTGGGGCGCATTCGGATTTCGGTTCGGGACATGGCGCGCTTTGCTTTGCTCTATCTGCGCGGCGGAACGTGGCGCGGCCAACGGGTCCTGCGGAAGGACCTGTTCGCGGAGGCCATGGACGGCACCCTGCCGCCCGACCTGCCGCGCACGTCGGGCGCAGAGAGCCGTCATTTGAAGCGCGTGGAATCCATCGGCGGGGGCAAGAACCAGAAAAACCACTTGGGCTGCCTAGGCTACTTCTGGTGGTTCAACCGCGCGACGCCGGACGGGAGCTTGTTCTTGCCGGATGCGCCGCCGGGAACGTTCATGGGATCGGGCTATGGCGGGCGGTACGCGATGGTCGCGATTCCGGAGTGGGATCTGGTCGTGGTTTGGCACGGGATCTACCGGGATACGGGCGAAAGCTGGAGCCCGCTCAGCGAAGTGGGGCGCTTCCGCGTGAACGACCGGATCCGCGAATTGCGGGCGGCCCGGACGGAGCCGGGACCATAGGGATTGTCCGCGGCGGGGAGCCGAAGGGCGACCCCGCATGCGGGAGGGCGAAAAAGGGATTTCCCTGCGGGGGGAGACGTGGCACGATGTCCGGCGTAGGCGCCGCGCGCACGCGGAGCCTCGAGGAGGTTTCCGCCATGGACGAGCCAGAATTCATTCCGCCGCCGATTTCTCCGAACGCCCGCAGCCGGAAGCCCGAGCGGCTCGCGCCGGGCTGGGGCACGCTGGCCATCCCGCTGGTGATCTTGCTGGCGGTGCTGTTCTTGCCGATCTGGTTCTGGGTCTTTTGCCGCATCGAGCCGGGACCGGGCGAAATCGCGGTCCTGATCCGCAAGACGGGCAAAGATCTGCCGTCGGGGCAGATCTTGGCGCTGGAGCCGGGTCAGAAGGGCATCCAGCTGGAGGTGTTCGCGGAAGGCCGCTGGTTCAAGAATCCCTACGCGTGGGATTGGGAAATCCGGAAGATCACCGACATTCCGGCCGGCAAGCTGGGGGTGCTCACGCGGCTCTACGGGAACGAGCTGCCGGGCGGGCAGATTTTGGCGCCGGAGGGCTGCAAGGGCATCGTGGCGAA
>CAZECJ010000177.1:0-5175 GCA_964510645.1 uncultured Verrucomicrobiota bacterium
GTGATCGCCGCGATCTTGAACCGGTCGTTGCCGCCGCGGTCCATCACCAGGAACCCGCGCTGTTCGACATGGCTGTGCACCGGCAGGCCGTCCGGGAACAGATAGTCGATGCGCTGGATGTTGTTGTTGTTCCCGTTGCCGTCGCCGACGTCGGAGAACACGTTGTCCGCGCCGCAATTGATGGCCCGGCTGCGCAGCGACTCTTCCATCGTCGCCGCGTAATCCGTCTTCAGGAAGATGTTCGTTCCCGAAAACGACTGCTGCTCATAGAGCACGATGTGGTGGATCCCCTTGATTGGGGCGTTGGTGGCGCGCGCGATGTTGATCTCGCCGGCCAGGGAAATGCCGTCGAAGGTCCGCCCGCCGGCGCTCACCTTCCCGAGAAACATCTGGTTCGAAGTGCCCTCGTTGAAACGGACGTTGTACACGGTGCCCGTCGGGAATCCCGCGCTGCCCCCGCCGGTCGTGGAATAGTTGTCGTTCGTGTTCACCACGGTCTGGTACGTCACCGTGATGTTCGTGACCGCCTGCACCTGCGCCTGCGCAGAAACGGCTGCCCACGCCCATCCTGCGGCGGCCAGCAGCCCGCCCCAGCGCCGAATGCGGTTAGGCCGCGTGAACCGCAGGATCCCAACCGGCCCGGACCACCCCATGGCAAAAAGCGAAAGCCCCCGCGCGCTTCGCCGCGGGGAACATGTCCATCGTTTTACCATCTTAATTTTCACCCATCAGCCCAAAAGAAAAAGACAAACCGATCGCTTCTTAATTTAATGATCGAAAAAGTACCGATTTGCGCATCAATGCGCAAAGCATGTACGATTAAATTCGGATTAGCCCGGGATTATGATCCCGTTATCTGTTTTCCGTTGTCCGGCGAGCGGAAAATCAGCCATTTTCGAGCATTGCGCTCAGGTCGGCAATTTTGGATGACCTAGAAAACCAAAAATGTCGCCCGGGACAGGTTCGGGCGATTTCCGCAACGAGGCTGAACCAATGGCGCCTCATTCGCATAACATCTTCCCAGGCAGATGGTTCCGTCTCGGATGATCCGGAGATCCGTCCGTATTTTCGCTGCAAGTCGATTTCCATCGCCGCATCCATCAAATACCGAGCCAACTCCACCGGATCCATCGGCTCCGCTCGCACCTCCGTCGCCTTGTGGATGCGCAGACAACCCCGCAACGGGACCGAGTTCAGATCGATCTGGCGGCAAATACGTTTTTGCCAATCCACAAAATCCCCTTCCCCGAACCGAAACCCGCCATCCACCCCCCCCCACCGACCCTCTGGCCTCCTTGAAACAAACACGGCGTCATCGGCCAAAACCGGATAGGCCTCGCCCAGCAGCCGGGCAATCGTGCTCTTGCCGGCCGTCGAATGCCCGAGGAACAAAACCGCGCCTCCGTCGATGATCACCGAGGAGGCATGGAGGAAAAGCCCGAGGTCCGAGGGACGAGGGCCGATGTCGGATTCCGGAATGGGATCGTTTCTGGACGTCATGACCGCTGGTCCTCGGATTTCAGACGCCGTCCCTCGCCCCTCGCCCTTCATCCCTCACCCCTCGTCCCGCGCCCCGCGCCTCTTGCGCCTTCCACGACACCCGCCGCGTTGCGGGGAAAACGCCGCGCCGCACGGCCTCGGCGCACAGCGGCGACGGCGACACCAGTTGGCCGTTCGCTTCGTAGTTCTGCGCCAGGCAGTGGGTCATGCAGCGGCCCGCGTGCAGGCAATCGCCGCAGACGTCTGGGAAGGGACCGGCCAAATCCTTCCGCATCTGGCGCAGCACCGGATGGTTCATCCAGACCTCGCGCAGGCGGTCCTGGCCCAGTTTTCCGAAACAGAGTTCCGGCAGATTCCGGCCAATGCCGCACAGCGCCATCTCGCCGGTGCCGAGGATGCCCAGGATGTGCCGCACGTGGCAGCCCGCGCCTTCGCCGCCGTAGCGCAGCAGCTCTTTCACCGTGGACATCGCCGGCGGGACCATCGCGTTGAGATGGATGGGATACCGCTCTCGCAGCGGCCCGCGGATGCGGCGGATCAGCGCCAGCCATTCGTCGAAATCCAGTCCCTGCCCCTGCCGATGCATCTCCGCCCCCCGGCCCGAACGAGTCACCGGATTGAATTTCACCGAAACGGCCCCCAATTTCAGCGCCAGTTCGATCAAGCCGCCGATCCGCTCCAGATTTCCCCGATACACCGACATGATGACCTGCGGCCGGAGACCGGCGGCCACCAGATGCCCGATGCCTTGCACCGCATCGTCGAACGCCCCCTTCACCCCGCGGAAACGATCATGCTCCTCCGCATCCGGACTATCCAGGCTCACGGCGACCCGCCGCAGGTTTGTTTTGGAAACCAGATGGACCGCCAGGTCCCGATCGATGCGGGTCCCGTTGGTTTCCATGGAAAGGTCCAGCCCCTGGGCCGTCAAAAAATCCACAACGTTGCGAAAGTTCGGGTGCAGCGTGGGCTCGCCGCCCGTCAATTTGGCCGAGGACAGCCCCATCGGCTTGGCTTCCGCCACCGCGATTTTCAGCAAATCGAAATCGAGGCATTCCGCCGGCACCGGCTTCCCCTGCACGAACGTCGGCGTGATCCAGCAATGCCGGCAATGCAGATTGCACCCTGCGGAGAGATACAGGTAGAACATCTTTAGAGCCGGCACGTCCGGGGGCATTCCCGCTACGGGCGGGGACACGGCCCGTTCATCCAGTCCATCGCAGGTGTCGGCCGCTTCCGTCACGCCGGCTCCTCCACTACGCCGATGAATCCCTTTTTCAGCAACGACTCGACGAATTCGGCCACGTCTTTTTCGACCTGTTCCCGCGCGGCGCCTTCGCACGTCTCGCACAGGTGCGCCACCACGTCGGCCTGCGTGCGCGGCGCCGACAGGAACTTCCAGATTTCCGTCGCTACCGGATTGATGACCTCCAGCGAATCCGTCTCCGCGTTGTAGAGGATCCCGCCATCGTCGTCCTCCTGCCGGAAGGACACGTCGGGATCCGCCAGATATTTCGCCTCGCTCATGTTTTCAGGCCCTTCCCTTTTCAACTCCGCCACGCGCCGGACGATCCCCTGCCGTTCCATCTCCAGCAGCGCCGTCCGGACGATTTCGTTCGCCAGCCCCGTCGCGGCGGCAATATCCTCCACCGTGCGCACGCCGTCAAGCAACGCGAGCATTTGCCGCGCAGACGCGTTGATTTCGCGCAACTCCAGCGCATCGCACCGCAGCGCCAACGACCGCTCGCCGAAGTCCTCGATGGCGACGTCGCGCCGCAGCGCGTATTTCAGGTTTTCAGTTGAAGATTGGATATTGGACATTGGATATTGGACATTCGGATCGGTTCGCTCTTTCACGGCAACCCGCCGCATTCTTCGAGGAATTTGCGGTAACAACACTCTGGATTCGCCGCGTACAGATCGCCCGTCCGCGTATATTCGGTCGCGGGACAGCCCCCGCTGCAAAAGGGAATCCATTCGCAGCCCGCGCAGCCGGGCACCTGGTCCATCGGGATCTCGCCCCGTCCGCGCATTTCCTGCAGCAACGGATGATCCTGCCAGAGCGTGCGGATCGGCGTCTCGCCGATGGTCCCCAATGAGGCCGCCGCCAGCATGTTGCACGGCACGATCATGCCGTCGTGGTGCACCGCCAGCTTCGCGAACATGCACCCGCAGGACGACAGGCAACCCATTTTCCAGCGCCGGGTCTTCTGCCCGCTCGCCCGCGCTTCTTCCATTTCCCGGAACATGTGCCACAGGGCCAGCGAACCGGCCGTGGCCTGGATGCGGCCCGGATAGGCCTGCTCCAGCCGGACCAGCGTGCGCATCGCCTCCGGCCGTTGCGCCGGCAACAGCACGATGTCCTCCCGCCGCGCGCAGCCCGTTCCCATCGGCATCGCGTCGTTGGTGCCGATCCGCGCCAGCCCCATGTCGTCCAACAGCAGCCGCACCGCGTTTTCCAGATCGCCCACGTTGTGCCGGTTCACCGTCACGCGCGCCGTCGCGGGAAAACCCGCCGCCTGCAGCAGCCGCAATCCGCGGATGGCTTTTTCGAAACTCCCTTTCCCGCGCGACGCGTCGTGGATCTCCGCGCAGGATCCGTCGATCGAGACCTGGATCGAATCCAGGCGCCGGCGGCGCGCGCCTTGGCCCAGTCGGGCGATCGTTTCTTCCGTCAGCAGCGTCCCGTTCGTCAGGATCGAATAGCGCATGCGCGCGGCCACGAGGCCGTCGATCAGCTCCCAGAGGTCGGACCGCATGAAAATCTCGCCGCCGCTCAGCGTCAGGCTCCGGACCGCCAGGCTTTCCAGTTCGCGGAAAAAGGTCCGCCAGCGTTCCACCGGCAAGTCCCGGCGCCCGACCATTTCGTCCGCATAGAAGCAATAGGCGCAGCGCAGGTTGCAACGGCCGGTCAGGGAAAGATCCAGCGCGCGCGGCGCCTCGCGGAGCCAGGAATAGTCCTCCGCCGGCAGCGGCACGGCCCGGGGCGCCGCCGTCGCAGCGGCAAGACCGTCGCGCCGCAATTCGTCCGCAAACGCTTGGGCATCGGCCCGGATTTCGTCCGTCGGCGGGATCTCGCAGCGGCGGGCCAAGGCGGCCGCGAGATCGTCGATTCGCGCCGTTCCGTCCATGGCTTCCCAAATCGCGGATCCCGCCCAGTTGACGACTTTTTCCCGGCCCGCGTCCGGATCGAACAGGATGAGATGGTCGCCTTCCCGGCAGGCGGAAACCGCAGGCTGCCGGGACCAGTACAGCGTGGGCTCCGGCGAACTCATGCCGAAGCGACGTGATTGGCCGGCGCGTATTCCGGCACGATGTCCTTCAGCGCCGACTTGATCCGGGCCGGTTCGAAGGTCGTGGTCTCCGCCAGGAGATGGTCGATCTGGCGCCGGACCCGCCGGTCGAGTTCCGCGGAATCCGACCCGTGCCCGTCGCGCTTGAGCACCATGATCTTCTCGTGCGCCGTCGCCACGATGCCTTCGCCCTGCGTGATGAGCTCTTCGTAGAGCTTCTCGCCCGGGCGCAGGCCCGTGTAGACGATCTGGACGTCCTGGTCGGGCACCTTGCCGGACAACCGGATCATGTCGCGGGCCATGTCGGCGATCTTGACCGGCGTGCCCATTTCCAGGATGAAGATTTCGCCGCCCTCGCCCATCGCGCCCGCCTGCAGGATCA
>CAZECJ010000178.1:0-5128 GCA_964510645.1 uncultured Verrucomicrobiota bacterium
AGGAATAGACGGCGCGGTCGTCCATGAGGACGGTGCAGGCGCCGCAGGTGCCCTGTCCGCAGCCGTACTTGGTGCCCTTGTAGCCTTCGCGGCGGAGGAGGGCCAGGAGCTTCTCGTTGGGCTCGGTGATGAACGTCTTGCGCTCGCCGTTGAGCGTGAAGGAGACGGTGTTGGGATTCTTCTTCATGTTATTCGGCCCTTTCGCGGGCGAAGGTGGCGGCCCGCTCCAATGCGTCCATGATCGAAACTTCGGCGAGATGCCGGGAATAGTCGGGGCTCATGCCCTCGCGTCCGCGCCAGGGGGCGTCGCGGCCGGCTTGGGCGGCGGCTTCCTTGAAGACGGCGGCGGCGGCCTCGCGGCCGACGAGGGCGGCCTCGACGGAAGGCAGGCGGCGGGGGAAGGGGATGGCGCTGCCGGCGGCGACGCGGGCGGACTTGATGTTCTTTCCATCGAGCTCGAGGCGGGCGGCGATGGTGACCATGGCGAAAGAGGCTTCCGTGCGGACGACCTTGATGGAGCCGAAGCCGTGGTGGGCCTGGAGGGCGGGGACCTTGACGGAGGAGAGGATGTTGCCGTCGAGGAAGCGCTTGGCGGGCTGGGTTTGGAAGTATTCGTCGGCGGAGAATTCCTCTTCCTGGCCGGAGTAGACGACCATGCGGGCATCCATGGCGAGGAGGACGACGGGGAGGTCGGCCCAGGGGAAGACGCGGCAGACGTTGCCGCCGATGGTGGAAATGTTGCGGATCTGGTGGGTGGAAATGCGGCGGCAGATTTCGTGCATGGCCCAGCGGGGCGCGCGGTAGCGCTGGATGTCGGCGAGGGGCGTGGTCGCGCCGATGTTGTAGTAGGCGCCTTCGTGGCGGATGAAGGAGAGGCCGAGGCGGGTGATGTCGACGGCGACGACGGGGGTGTGGTCCTGCATGAAGTGGAGGGCGGTGCCGCCGGCGAGGATCATGCCCTTGCGGCCGAGTTCACGCAGGTTGTCGCGCGCGGCGGGCAGGGAGGCCGGGCGGATGAATTCACACAATTTCATGGAAGGCTCCTTGGATAGGGGTCAAATGAACGCGGGGAGTATAGGGGAGTTGTCGCGTGGCGGGGAAGTGAAAATTTGGGGGGCGGCGGTACAGCGGTTGACCGGGGAAGGGGAGCGGAGAATAGGGAGTTAAGGAAGGAATCCTCTGCTTCCCTGTCCCGCGGACAGCGAAAAACGGTTGGCCAGAGCACAGGCGGGTGGAGTCATCCAATCAGCTTATGATCATATGCGCATATATTAATTAATGGTGGATCGATCGAAGGACCGGCGGATCGGGGTTTCCATCGGGACGGGGAACGCGTAGGATGTCGGCATGCGGAGGAATGGCGCGATTTGGGCGGCGGCGGGACTGTGGTGCGCGGCGGGCTGCGGGCCGGCGCCGAAGAAGCCGGCGCCGGCGGCGCCAGCAGTTGCGACGCCGGCGGCCGAGGCGCTGTCGGCGGTCGGGGTGTCGGGAGAGCGGGCGCTGGAAGAGGTCCGGAAGTTCGTGGAACTGGGGCCGAAGGAATCGGGCACGCCGGGGACGGAGCAGGCCGCGCTCTATTTGCGGGACCGCTTGCGGGACATCGGCGTGGCGGCGGAGATCCAGGAATTCACGGACCTGACGCCGATCGGCGAGCTGACGTTCCGCAACGTGCTGGGGCGGATTCCGGGGACGGGCGGACGGATCCTGCTGTTGGGATCCCACTACGACACGAAGGCCGACATCGAAGGTTTCGTGGGCGCGAACGACTCGGGATCGAGCACGGGTCTTTTGCTGGAGCTGGCGCGGGTCCTGAAGGCGAATGCGCCGCATTCGATGGAAATCCGGTTCGCGTTCTTCGACGGCGAGGAGTCGCGGCAGCGGTACGGGCCGAACGACGGCTTCCACGGGAGCCGGCATCTGGCGGAAACGATGGAGGCGGACGGCAGCATTTCCAACGTCGCGGCGCTGATCCTGCTGGACATGGTGGGGGACCGGGATCTGACGATCACGATCCCGCGCAACTGCACGCCTTGGCTCACGACGCTGGCGTTCGACGCGGCGCGCGCGGAAGGCGCGCGGACGAAATTCCAGCTGTATCCATACACCGTCGGCGACGACCACGAGGAGTTCTTCGCGCGCGGGGTGCCGGCGATCGACCTGATCGATTTCCAGTTCGGGAGCGCGCCCGGAAAGAACGACTATTGGCATACGGCGGACGACACGCTGGACAAGCTGTCGGCGGAGAGCCTCGGGATCGTGGGCCGGACGGCGGCGCGGATGGCGGACGAGATCCTGCGCCGGGATCCGGCGGCGGAAAAATGAGGCGCGCCGCGGATTTTTTCTCGACAGGCGGCGGCCGCGGAGTCCAGCATTTGCGGGCGTAAAAGAAGGAGTGCGACGATGTTCAATCCACATGCGGAAGCGATGCCGGTCAAGGAACTGCGCCAGCTGCAGGGCGCGCGGCTGCAGAGCCTGGTGCGGCGGGCCTACGAGCACGTGCCGTTCTACCGGGCGAAGCTGGACGCCCAGGGCGTGAAGCCCGCCGATATCCGGTGCATCGAAGATGTCGCCCAGCTGCCGTTCACGATGAAGAAGGAATTCCGCGAGCAGTATCCGTTCGGGATGTTCGCGGTGCCGCACCGGGAGATCGTGCGGATTCACGCGAGCTCGGGGACGACGGGCAAGCCGACGGTGGTGGGGTATACCAAGAACGACATCGACAACTGGGCGGAGTGCGCGGCGCGGTCGCTGGGGTGCGGCGGGGCGACGGCGGACGACATGGTGCAGGTGGCCTACGGCTACGGGCTGTTCACGGGCGGGCTGGGCATGCACTACGGGGCGGAAAAATTGGGCGCCGCGGCGCTGCCGATGTCGTCGGGCAACACCGAAAAGCAGATCATGCTGATGAAGGATTTCGGGGTGACGGTGCTGTGCTGCACGCCGAGCTACGCGTTGCAGATCGCGGAAGTGGCCGCGCAGATGGGCGAGGACTTGATGAAGCTGCCGCTGAAGAGCGGGCACTTCGGGGCCGAGCCGTGGACCGAAGCGATGCGGCAAAAAATCGAGGCGTTGTTTCCGCTGAAGGCGCTGGACATCTACGGGCTCTCCGAGGTGGCCGGGCCGGGCGTCGCGAACGAATGCCTCGAGCAGAACGGGCTGCACGTGTTCGAAGACCATTTCTATCCGGAAATCATCGATCCGGAAACGGGCGCCCCGCTGCCGGATGGCGAGAAGGGCGAGCTGGTGTTCACCTGCCTGACAAAGGAAGGCGTGCCGCTGATCCGCTACCGGACGCGCGACATCACGCGGATCCTGGCCGACGGGCCGTGCCCGTGCGGGCGGACCAGCCGGAAGATCGCGCGCCTGATGGGCCGCACGGACGACATGCTGATCATCCGCGGCATCAATGTGTTCCCGTCGCAGGTGGAAGACGTGCTGGTGCGGATCGAAGGCGTGCATCCGCAGTACCTGATCGTCGTGGACCGGCAGGGGAACCTCGACACGATGGAGATCAAGGTGGAGGTGACCGAGGCGCTTTTCAGCGACGAGGTGAAGAAGCTCGAAGCGCTGCGCGACAAGATCCACCACCAGATCAAGACGATGCTGAACGTGAGCGCGAAGATCACGCTGGTGGAGCCGAAGACGATCGAGCGCACGCTGGGCAAGGCCAAGCGCGTGCAGGACCTGCGGAAACTGACCTAGGAAACAAGGAGAAGAACCATGAAAGTGCGACAAATCTCGATCTTCCTGGAGAACCGGTCGGGCCGGCTGGCGAGTGTGCTGAAAGAGGTCGGCCGCGCCGGCGTCAACATCCGCGCGCTGTCTCTGGCGGACACGAGCGACTTCGGCATCTTGCGGCTGATCGTCGACGACGTGGACAAGGGCGTGCAGGCGCTGAAGGACTCGGGCCACACGGTTTCGCTCACGGAAGTGCTGGCGGTGGAAGTGCCGGACCGGCCGGGCGGGCTGGCGGGCATCCTGGACGCGCTGTCGGCGGCGGGCCTGAACGTGGAATACATGTACGCGTTCGTCTGCCGCGCCACGGACAAGGCCGTAGTCGTCTTCCGCTTCGAAGACGCCGATGCGGCCATCGCCGCGCTGAAGCAAGCCGGCATTTCGATCTTGCCGGCGGAGACGGTGTATTCGCTGTAGGAAACGCGGCTGACTTCGCTGCGCTCGCCGATGCCGGAGGGGCGGGGAACATGAAAAATCCGATGGACCGGAAGCTGGAGAAGCGGCTTTCGGATCGGGCGGTGGCCATTGGGCGCGATGGGGAGGTCGCGGCGTTTGGGGAACTGCTGGCGTTGTTGCAATCCTCTTCGGCCAACGCGCGGCGATTGGCGGCCTCGGCCTTGGGCAAATTGGCGTGGATGGGGGTGGATCAAGCTGTGGCGGTGGCTGCGCTGGCGCCGGTAGCGCGGCAGGATCCCCACGCGCAGACGCGGCAATACGCCATCAAGGCGCTGAAGGCCTTTGGCGCGGCGGCCCGGGGCTGCCTGCGCGATTTGCGCGACCTGGCGGCAAATGCGTCGGAGAAGGAATATATCCGGCGGGATGCGGAGGCGGCCGCACAATTCATCGAAGAAGCCCTGCGCGTTGCGGCCGCGTCGGTCGAGCACAAGTGCCAGCGGTGCAGCGCCACGGTGTCGGCGGAAGAATTCGCACGGTCTGAACAAGCCTTTCAGCGGGTGTTCTGTGATCGATGTTTCGACGAGACGTTTTTGGAGCGTCGGAATTTCGAAACCCGGGTTGAACTGCAGAAAACCGTCCAGGCGGACGACGGCACGGTGGTGCAATCCGAGGGCGAGCGCCGGATCGCGGACTGGCTGGCCACGCACGGACTGGCCTATCGCTACGACGCGAAATTCCGCATTATCGGCGAATTCCAGATCCGGCCCGATTTTTATCTGCCCGAGCTAGACATCTATGTCGAGTATTGGGGATTGGACACGCCGCAATACAAGATGAGCATGTACAAGAAGCAGGCGCTTTATCAGCAGGAAGGCAAGCGGTTGATTTCGGTCTATCCGAAAGATCTGCCCGGGCTGGATGTTATGCTGAGCGCCAAATTGCGGTTCATCCGACAAGTTCCTGTCTGGCGTGGTGGAGGTTGTAGAGCTTGAGGATG
>CAZECJ010000179.1:0-5123 GCA_964510645.1 uncultured Verrucomicrobiota bacterium
CAACGTTGTTGTAGAAAGGATCGTCGCAGGTCCATTCGTTGAAGGCGATGAGGATGATGTCCTGGATGGGCAGCTTGGGGCTGGCTTCATACTGCTGTTTGAGCTGTTCGTAGGGGGCAAAGTTCAGCAGCCAGTTGTATACGTTGGCCACGTCGCTTTCCGTGGTGATGAAGGTGGCCTTGAGCATCAGATCCTTGTCCATGCCGAGGATCGCCTCCGCTTTAACGAGCGGATAATGCTGCATTTGCCAGACCGCTTCGCGGAAATCGCCTTCCAGCTTGTTTTTCTTGCTGGGGTCGAGGCGGTGGTAGAAACGGCGGGCTTTGGCGGTGCGGCCAATGATGTTGCCGTGACAGTCATCCAGCACCTTGGTATCGGCCGGAAGATCGTGCAGTTTCACGAATTCCGGATAGACGGGCAGGTCGGTAACGGTGACGCCGGGCTGTTTTTTTGCCATTTCATAGGCTTCGCGGATGTCGATCTTGCGCACGTTGTGAGAGTTCATGAGTGTCTCGGCGATGGCGCGGATCGGAGACATCTCCTTCAGGCTGCCGTAGTATTCGGCACTGTTTTTACTGGCCATGGTTCCTCCTGGGATGGCTTTATTTTTTTATGTATCAATCAAATGAGAGGCGGATCAGATCACGCCGAGTTCTTTGCCGATAACGCGGAATTTTTCCAGGGCGAAATCGAGCTGCGCGTTGGTGTGGGTGGCCATGAAGGACGTGCGGATGAGACAGGAATTGGGCGGCACGGCAGGCGGCACCACGGGATTGATGAAGACCCCCTCTTCGCCAAGGCGTTTCCACATTTCGAAGGCGATCTGCATTTCGCCCACATGGAGCGGGACCACGGGCGTGCAGGATGTGCCGGTGTTGTAACCCATGGCCTGGAACTCTTTCAGCATGTAGCGGGTGATCTCCCAAAGGCGTTCGATCCGCTCGGGCTCCTCCTCCATGATCTTGATGGCCGCCAGCACGCTGGCCGTGGAGGCCGGAGGCAGCGAGGCGGAGAAGATCAGGGCGCGCGACTTGTGTTTCAGATAGTGGATCACGTCGGCGTTCGCGGCGATGAACCCACCCACGGAGGCCAGGGATTTGCTGAAAGTTCCCATGATCAGGTCGGTTTCGGCGGTGAGGCCAAAATGCGGGGCGGCACCGGCACCCATTTTGCCCAAAACACCCAGGGAATGGGCTTCGTCCACCATCAGGCTGGCCCCGTATTTTTTAGCCAGTTTACCCGTTTCGGGCAGGTTGGCAATGTCGCCCTCCATGGAGAAGATCCCATCCACGATGATCAGGCTGTTTTTCCCATTGATCTTTTTCAGAACGCGCTCCAAGGAGGCCATGTCGTTGTGGTTGAAGCGCAGCATGGTGCCCTGGGAGAGCATACAGCCGTCGATGATGGAGGCGTGGTCGAACTTGTCGGTGATCATGAATTCGTCTTTGTTCACCATCGCGGAGATGCAGCCTACGTTGGCCTGGTAGCCGGTGGGATAAGCCAGCGCGGCTTCTTTGCCCACGAGGCGGGCCAATTCCTCTTCCAACTGGATATGGATGTCCAGGGTACCGTTCAGAAAGCGCGATCCGGCGCAGCCGCTGCCGTATTTTTTCACCGCGGCGATGGAGGCTTCCTTCACCTTGGGATGGATGGTGAGGCCCAGATAACTGTTGGAACCGAGCATCAGCATTTTTTTGCCGTTGCAGATCACCTCGGTGTCCTGTTCCGAAGAAATTTCCCGGAAGTAGGGATAGTAACCCGCGGCCATGGCGCGCTTGGCGTCTTGGAAGGAGTAACATTTGTCGATCAGACTCATTTATACCTCGTGTCAGATTATGCGGAATTCTTTCAGATTCTTTTGCAAAGCGGTGAGCAAACTGAAGATCATGTATACCAAAGGAACGGAGAGCAGCATGCCAATGACACCGCCAAAATAGCTGCCGGCCAGAACGGTTAAAATCACCAACAGGGGATGCATTTTCATCGTTTTGCCGATGATGGCGGGATAAACCACATAGTTGTCTATCTGCTGCACCAAAAACATCGCCAGGCCCATCCACAGGATCGTTATCGGTTCCATTCCGCTGATCAGGATCACCAGGGTGGCCAGAATGCCTCCCAGCCAGGGACCAATGTACGGAATAATGTTGGTGAGGCCGACGATGGCACCGATCACGACAGCGTAGGGCACTCCCACAATGCTGAGCGCGATCGTGGCCATTATGCCCACAGAAAACATCTCCAGCAGGATCGCGCGAAGGTAGTTACCCACGTTCTCGTCGAACTTTTTCAGCAGGATCAGAGTGATCTCGAAATATTTGTTGGGAACCAGACTCATCATGCCCCGGCGAATCGGTTTTTTATCGCTGAGCAGGAAGAAAGAGAAGATGGGCACCATCAGCATCATGGCCAGGGTGCCAAGAATGGGCTGATAATTTGAGATCAGCAGTTGGGGAAACTGGCTGACCTTGCTGATGCCGGTCTCCACTAATGATTCAAACCGGGTCAGGAATTGTACCTGGGGTATCGATTTGTCCAGATTTCCAGCCAATTCGTGCAGCGATCTGAAGACCGGAAGATCCATGATCGTCTGCAACAAAGGCTGGTCCGCGCGGCTGAGCAAGGCCAGAAACTGGTTGGCTTGCTTGATCAGCGCGGGAACGTAGGTTAAGATCAGCCAGGTCAGCACTCCAGCTATTACCAGATAGACGATCAACGTTCCCAGCCAGCGGGGTATCCTTCTGTATTCCATCCAGGTGATGGCAGGATCGAAAACATAGGCCAGGACCAGCGCCAGCACCAGATAAGCCAGCAGAGGGCTGTAAAATATCACTGCCAGCACGCTGGCCGCCAGGATGATGAGGGTGAAGAACAGACGATTCCAGTTCATTACTTGTTCAGCGGGCGTGATCCCTGATATAGCCGCCCAGAAAATCGCAGCAGGCTTTAAGCAGTTTAACGCCGAGAGCGGGATCTTTGGCCAGCATCTCCTGCAAATCGTCCTCGGACAGGGCCTTCAGTTTAAGATCGGTAATGGCTTTGGCGCTGCTGAGACGTTTTTGGCCACCGAATAGGTCTATCAGCCCAATGAATTGGTACTGTTTAAGCACCGTGGGATGGTCTCCAGCGAAAATTGGCGTCACTTCCATCTCACCGGATTCGATGAAATAGATCACTTGGAGCGGATAGCCATGTTCGAACACGCTCTCCCCCGCCCGGAACTCCCGGCTGTGCAAAAAACTCGCCACCATACCACGCTGATGGGCGTTCAGGTCTTTGAAGAAAGAATAGCGCAGCAGGTCTTTGTGCTGGTCCCGGGGGACCAGCTTACGCTTGAACCAAAGCATGAGATTTGAGGCCATGGGATTCTCCTTCATGTGTTGATCAGAGGTACGAATGTGCAGCCACCGTGTTCGCTGGTGCTCAAGCCGTCCGCGGTGCGCGTAACTTTGTTCAGGATCTGGTAATAACTCTTGCCGACCGGCAGCACCAGGATCCCGTCCACGGCCAGTTGTTCCGTCAAGCGCGCGGGGATCTCCGCGGCCGCGGCGCTAACCACGATCTTGTTGAATTCCTTGAGGGCGGGATAAGCTTTTTGCCAGCCCTGAGCGCCGTCGCCGATGCGGAAATGGATGTTTTTGTAACCCTGTTCCCTGAGCAGGCTTTGGGCCTTGAGGGACAGGGCCTCCAGCCGTTCCACGGTGCAAACAGTTTGGGTCAGTTCGGCCAACAGCGCGCTCTGATAGCCGCTGCCGGTGCCGATCTCCAGCACCGTGTCCGTTTCCTTAAGATCCAGATGCTGCAGCATAATGGCGATCATCAGCGGCTGGGAAATAGTTTGGGCCAATTCGATGGGCAGCGGTTGGTTACGGTAGGCGTATTCTTGGTATTGAGGCAGCACATAGACCTCGCGGGGCACTTTGCCGAAAGCGGCCAAAACCCGTTCGGCGGTGATCCCCAGGCGGGCAAGTTCCTCCACCATAAGCGCGCGCTGGTCTTCAAACCGCATCAGTTGGTCTCAAACTGGAGGAGGTCATTCGTCTCCAGCCATTCCAGGATGCCGGGAAAAGCGTCGCCATGGGTGAGACTGATCCCCAGCGGAGTGATGGAAACGTAGTTTTCGGCTATGGCCTCGGCATCGGTGCCTTTTTGGATCTCCCAGGAGGGGAGGTCTCCACCGATGCGGTAAACAAAGCCGTCCTCCAGTTCCTCGATCACGGTGATGAAATTGTAGTATCTACGGTGCCCGGTACTGGTGAGCCGCACCCCCTGTATCACTTCCGGGGTCACATTGGGAAAATTGATGTTCAGGATGCCGCGCTCGGGTATGAGCGTGTCCACCCCCAGTTCCAACAGCCGGACCATCCAGCCGGCGGCAGTGTCAAAATTCTGGCCCTGATAGGAATTTATGGAGACAGCGATGGCCTTGTAGCCGAAGAGGCTGGCTTCCAGAGCGGCGGCCACCGTGCCGGAATAGAGTACGTCCTCGCCCATGTTCTGGCCGGCGTTGATGCCGGAGATCACCAGGTCCGGAGCCTCGGTCAGGATCTTCTGAGTGGCCAGCACCACACAATCCACCGGGGTGCCGTCCACACTGTATTCGTTGGGCTGCAGCTCTTTCATCCGCAGGTCCCGGCGCAGGGTTATCGAATGTGAGGCAGCACTGCGCTCGCGGTCCGGGGCCACAATGGTCAGTTCGTGTCCGGCCGCCTTGAGGTGCGAAGCCAGGGCCCTGATGCCCGGAGCGAACACTCCGTCATCGTTGCATAACATTATCTTCATTACATTACTCCATAAATCTCGCCTTGCGCGGGTTCAGCGCATGTACACCAGCACCACGGCCAGAATGATCGCAGCCATGGCCAGAAACACCCGGTGCTCGGCTATGAAGGTCCAAAATGTGTGCCGGTGGCGGCGTTTACGCCGTAGTCCTCCGGCTGACACGTGGGCGTTCTTTCTCGCTCCCAGCTTGGGAATGGGCAAGCCGCGTGTTTTATTATAAGCCTTTTCCGCCTCCGTAAGCCACTTCACTTTGCCGTCACCCATCCGGTAAGGTTTGTATCCCAGTTCCTCATAGTGCTTTTTATGCACTTCGGGAACGTCTGTGATGCTTGCCGGATCTA
>CAZECJ010000180.1:0-5034 GCA_964510645.1 uncultured Verrucomicrobiota bacterium
TGCCGAAACCCTATCACCCCCAACAACCGGCTACAACATTATTTAATATGCTCTAAGCATCTGCGGCCGACATGCGCCGAAGTTCCTGGTCTTGGTAGCGCCGGCGGACAACGGGCATAAGCACCAGGCTCAATATGCTTGCCAGTCCGCCAGCAAACAGCAGGACGTAGTAGACCGCGTAAGGCTGATGGCGAACGACCGCGAAGATTCCGACCACCAGCAAACACAGGCCGACCCCAAGCAATCCCCAATAGACGCCGAGAACGAATCCCCGGGCCTTTCCGCGCGAAGCCAATATACCCGTGATTGCGCCAAGAACGCCCATGGTTCCGCCGAAAACGCCTCCCATGGCCCCGGAAGCGCGAGTCCCCCACCATGCCTGAGCTTGGTTTTCGCCCTTGTCCTGCGCGAGGCTGACGGAGCGAACGAAAACGGTTCCCTTTCCCGGAAGAACCAGATTCAATTCCAGCTTTACCGGCCGATCCTCCAGCCAGCCGGATTCATCTCTCACGAAAAACGGCAGGCTGAATGCACGCCAATCCGAAGAGCCCTGAATGCTGCGCATGCCCCCGAACGCGGACAAGGTTTTGGAGAAGTAGACCTTGTCCCCCGGAAAGTGGTTGAGCATTTCCAGATAGCCCGTTCCTTCCACCCCGTCGTACTTCAGTTGTCCGTTGATGGCATACGAGGGTGACGTGATGCCCGGTTGCGGCAGGACGAGAAGTTTGAACGTTTTGGGTTGGTCGCCGACGTTTTCCAGTTTCAGGGATTCGCCGACCAATTCGCCTGCGGGTATTTTTCCTTCGTTCATCAGCGTGGACCAGGAAAGATCCGGGACGGACCCCGTCGAGGCGAGAGATGTCCCGATCGACAGGATGCAGAAAAGCAGCGCGGGTTTCATTTCGTTTTCCCTTTCTCTTGATGATGCAGGCGAAGCAATTCC
The DNA here is from genome assembly GCA_964510645.1 of uncultured Verrucomicrobiota bacterium. Classification (GTDB taxonomy): domain Bacteria; phylum Verrucomicrobiota; class Kiritimatiellia; order CAIQIC01; family Lenti-01; genus Lenti-01. The sequence continues at coordinate 944 of CAZECJ010000180.1, forward strand.
TTGAGCGTGTCGTAATCGATTTTTCCTTCTGCGTATCGGAGTCGCAGGGCTTTTTCGAACGGGGAGGGAATCCCCTCGTCCAGCGTCTCCACTTTGGCAATCAGTCGATCCAAGCGGAGTCGAATGGTGGGGTAGGTCACGTTGTACTGCTTGGCCATGTCTTTCAGCGACCCGGAACTCAGGATGAATCGTTTAATGAAGGCCAGATCTTCCTCGCTCAAATCTTCAATCCAGTTGACGTGTTCAGATGCCATGATTTCCTCGTCTTGAAAAATCTGGACTTAAATATAATTAAAGTCAACTTTAACAATATGCGCCTGTTTGCCGCCAAAATTTCCTCTTTCCTTGGCAGGATTTTCTCATCCCATCATCCTCCGTATCTCCGTGTGAGCCGGCTGCTTTTCCCCTCCCCATCCGTGTCCATCCGTGGTTAACCCGGATTCGGATTTTCTGTAGCTGGCCTCGGCGAGGCCGGCCACGGGAGAAGCAGCCCCGGCCCCAGCGGGACCGGCGACAACAAATCCGGAAACGCTCTCACCTTCTCCCCCTTGGCGTTTCGGGCGGTCTGCGGTACGCTTTTCTCGAAAACAAGGAGGCCTCCATGCTGAGCGGCAGTTGCTATTGCGGAAAAGTTCGCTATGAAAGCACCGGCAAGATCCTGATCTTCGCGAATTGCCATTGTCCGGATTGCCGGAAATTTTCCGGCTCCGCGTTTTCGTCGGTCCTGGCCGTGGAGGAAAGCGGATTCAAAATCGTGGCCGGCGCGGACAACCTCGTGGCTTACAACTCCTCGCCCGGCAAATACCGCTCGTTCTGCCAGACATGCGGCTGCCATCTGTTCGCGCGCGCCGAACAGCGCCCGGGCATGGTGCTGATCCGCGCGGGTTCGCTGGACGTCGATCCCCGCATCCGGCCCCAAAGCCACATCTGGACGTCGATGAAAGCCCCTTGGCACGACATCTGCGATTCCGCCGCGCAATTCCCCGAAGGCTTCCCCAAAAAGTAGGTTTACCCCCCGACGGGGCGTCGGGGGCTCCAACATCACGAATCCCAAGGCTGTTTGGAGCCGGGACGACATCGTCCCGGTCGGTTTTCTCCAGGCTGTCATCCCGAGCTTGTCGAGGGATCTCGGCTTAAATCGCGCAGCCCCGCCATGGGGAATGGGCCGAGATGTTTCGATTCCGGCGCGGAGCGCCTACACTCAACATGACCCGGTGACGCCCCCCCGACGAGGTCCCGCCGCAGGCGGGCAGGCTGACGGAGGCTCCAAAAACGCGATTTCGCGATATTTTTCGTCAAAATGCTCTATTTGGGTCAATTTTAGCTCCATTTTGAACCATTTTTCTCATAAATATTACCGAACGGGCATATTTATCGTTCAAAAATGCCATTTTGACATCATTATTACCGATCGGGAACATATTCCATTGACACCAGCAAAAAGCCGCATTATGTTCCCGATCGGTAAATATGAATGCATTTACATCCATCTCGCTCGGCGAAACCATCCACGCGCGCCGCAAGCAGTTGAAAATCACCCAAAAGGATTTGGCGCTGACTTGCGGAACCGGGTTGCGGTTCTTGGTTGATCTCGAAAAGGGCAAGTCCACTTGCCAGATCGGAAAAACCCTGCAAGTGATCCAGGCGCTGGGTCTCGAACTGCAGCTGACCGCCCCGGCCAACTCCCGTCAGCCGTCATGAATTCCCTGATCGTCTATCTTCATGGCGAGCGCGTGGGACTCCTTGAACAAGAGGATGGCGAACCGCTGCGGTTCATCTACGACTCCGTCTGGCTAGCGAAACCGGATGCCGTCCCGCTTTCCCGATCGTTGCCGCTCCAGCCCGAGGCGTTCCCCGCGAAGAAGACTCGGCCTTTTTTCGCCGGCCTCCTGCCCGAAGAAGAGCCGCGGGAAATCGTCGCGAAAATCCTCGGCGTCAGCGCCGCCAACGATTTCGCCCTGTTGGAACGCATCGGCGGCGAATGCGCCGGCGCCGTCCAATTGCTCCCCGCCGACTCGGGCATGCCGGCGCCGTCGGCCATGCCCCCGCGCGAACTCTCCGCCGCGGAATTGGAGCAGATCGTGGCCGAATTGCCCCGGCGCCCCTTGCTGGCCGGCCGCGACGGCTTGCGGCTTTCGCTCGCCGGCGCCCAGGACAAGCTGCCCGTCCTGATCCGCGACGGCCGCACGTATCTACCTCTGGACAACCTTCCGAGCTCCCACGTCCTCAAACCGGAACCCGTCCGATTCTCCGGACTGGCCGCCAACGAGTGGTTTGCCCTGGCCTTGGCGCGCGCCGTCGGCCTGGCCGCGCCTGCCGCCGAACTCCGGATCATCGGGGGAACGCCCTGCCTGCTGGTCGCGCGCTACGACCGCCGCGCCGGAGCCGACGGCCGCCTCCGGCGCATCCACCAAGAAGATTTCTGCCAGGCGCTCGGGTTTCCGCCGGAACGCAAATACCAAGCCGAAAACGGGCCGACGTTGCGCCATTGCTTCGAACTGCTGCGCACCTGGACCACGGTTCCGGCGCGCGACGTTCCGGCATTCATCGACGGTCTGATTTTCAACGTCCTGATCGGCAACGCCGATGCCCATGCCAAGAATTTTTCGCTGCTCTACGTCGATGGCGAACGGCGCCTGGCGCCTTTCTACGATCTGGTCTCGACCCTCGCCTGGCCCGAACTGTCCGCGAAACCGGCCATGATCATCGGCCATGCGGACTCCCTCGACGTCTTTGCGCCGGCGGAGTGGAAAATCCTGGCCCGCGAAACGGGACTCGCCTGGCCGCTCTTGCGCGAACGCTTGCTCCTTTCCGCGCGCGCCGTTCAGGAACGCCTGGATTCCGTCCTGGCGCAAACGCCCGCGCCGGCTTCCGAGACCGTCCGCCCCTTGGGCGAAACCATCCGCGCCCGAGCCGACCGGATGCAATCGGCCCTGGCGTCGAATTCATAGCCCGACCGCCGATCCGCCCGGTCAACGCCCGGGCCTACAGAAAACCGTTCCGCCCTGTAGGCCGCCGCGTCGAGGTGGCCGATCCGGATTGATCCTTCCGCCCAAAAGGCCCATTCTCCAATCGCGCCGGAGAAACGAACCCGAAAAAGGAGACATCCATGCGCACGCTGAAGTTGAGCAAGGCCTTCACCCTGATCGAGCCGGGGCCAGTCGTTCTGGTCACCACCTGTGATGGCCGGAAGAACAACGTCATGACCATCTCCTGGACGATGGTGGTGGATTTCACGCCGCGCTTCGCCTTGACCACCGGCGCGTGGAATTACTCGTTCCGGACGCTCGCCAAAACCCGCGAGTGCGTCCTCGCCATACCCGGCGTGGACCTGCTGGACGTCGTGGTGGGCATCGGCACCTGCTCGGGCGCGGAGATCGACAAGTTCGAGCGGTTCCGCCTCACCCCCGTCCCGGCCCGGATCGTCAAGGCGCCCCTGATCCAGGAATGCCTGGCGAACATCGAATGCAAGGTCGTGGACATCGTCCGCCGGCACGACATCGTCGTGCTGGAAGCCGTGGCCGCGCACATGGCCTCGGGCCGGAAGGAGACCCGCACCCTCCATGCGGTTGGCGACGGCAGGTTCGTCGTGGATGGCCGGCGGCTGGATCGCCGGAAGGCCATGGCCGCCAAGCTCCCGCCCGGCGTCTAAAACCGCGAAAAAGGAATCCCGTCATGACCCAAACGTTTGCAGCACGCTCCGCCCATGGATACCGCGACCCCTTGCCGGGCATCCAACAAAAAACCCTCGTCTTCGGCGAACGGACGCTGATGACCGAATTCCGGCTGACGAAGGACAGCGTCCTGCCCGACCATGCCCATCCGTACGAGCAAACGGGCTATCTGGTCGCCGGGCATATCGTCCTGAAAGTCGGGAACCGGGAATACGACATCCATCCCGGCGATTCGTGGTGCATCCCCGCCGACGAAACGCATGGGGCGCGGATCGCCGCCGATTCCGTCGCCATCGAGGTGTTCTCCCCCGTCCGGCCGGACTATCTGCCGGGCGCGACCTGACGGTTTCCGCGTCCCAACTTTTTGGCAATGTCCGAAAGTGTGTGATGGCTAGGAAGCGTTAAGGATTTGGAAGA
>CAZECJ010000181.1:0-5029 GCA_964510645.1 uncultured Verrucomicrobiota bacterium
AGGTGCTGTTGCCGCGGTGCAGGGCTTCGCGGTCGATGACGGAACCGGGCTCGACGTACGCGGCCACGTCGGCGATGTGGACGCCCAGTTTCCAGCGGCCGCCGGGCAGGGGCTCGATGGAGACGGCGTCGTCGTGGTCGTGGGCGGTGGCGGGATCGATCGCCATGATCCACTGGTGCCGCAGATCGACGCGCCCGCGCGGATCGGCGCCGCGCTGGACCAACTTCGCATGCGCTTGGCTGGCGGCCTTCTTCACGTCTTCGGGGAAGGCTTCCGACAGGCCGCGGTCCAGCAGGAGGGCGGGGATGTCGTTGGCGACGCTGTCGGGATCGCCCAGATCCTCGGAGAACTTCGCGGTGACCGGCTGGCCGGCGGTGGGATCGTCGTCGACGATGCGGGCGACGACGAGATTGCCCAGATGCGCTTCGAGCTTGGCGGGGGAGTCGACCAGCCGGATCTGGGTGCGCAGGAGGGGGTCGCGCGGCACGACGTAGACGTGGTGCGGCGTGGCTTGCAGGATGCCGACCACCCATTGGCGCTTGCGTTCCACGATGCGCACGAGCCGGACCGCTTTCGTGTCGGGCCGGGCGCCCAGCATGCGCGCGAACATCTCGCGGCGGATGGGCACGGCCTGGATCTTGTCGCCGTTCATGGCCGCGCCGGCGGAAGCGGGATCGATCCACATCGGCGGCTGTTTCGGGCCGTCGGGCACGAGCCAGCAGGAGCCGTTCGGGCGGACGCAGAAGGTGCCGGGAATCGGCCCGGCGGAAGCCGGAGCCAAGCCCCACCTGCCGCCGCTCAGGGGCGCGGCTTTTCCTTGGTTCTGCAGGTCGCGGAGGGTCTGGCGCAGCAGGCCCCGCTGGCCCGGATCGAGGCGGAGGTCTCTGGCCAGTTCCCGTTCGGGGAGGGGGCGATAATGGGGGAAAGAAAGAAGCGCGGCCACGCGGCGCGCCAAGTCGTTGGAATTTGTCATCGGCGGTAACCCTGCCAAAGACGACTCGCGCTGGCGAGACATTTTGTTTCGGTCTTCCCGGAAATCCTCAGCCGTGCAGCGCGCGGCGAACGGTTTCCAGCAGATCGTCCGCGCCAAACGGTTTGAACAAGAACTCGGTGGATTCGGCATCCAGCGCTTGCGCCATTTCCGCCGGGGACAGGCCGCCGGTCATGGCGATCGCTTTCAGATCCGGCGTGATCCGGCGAAGATGGCGGAGCAGCGCGACTCCATCCATGCCCGGCATCATGAGGTCCGTGAGCACGAGCTGGATCCGGGCCGGGTCGCTTTCGTAGAGGGCCAGCGCTTCTTCGCCGTTGCGGGCTTCGCGCACGCGGTAGGCGTGCTTTTCCAGCGTTTGCCGGGCGACTTGCCGCGCGGAGGCTTCGTCGTCCACCAGCAGGATTCCTTCGCCTTGGCCATTCGGAAGAGCGGTTGCGGAGAGCGAAGGGACCTCCGTTTTCATTTCGGTGCTCGCCGGGAGATAGATCCGGAACCGCGTGCCTTGGCCGGGCCGGCTGTCCACGCGGATGAAGCCCCGGTGGCTGCGGACGATGCCCAGCACCGTCGAAAGCCCGAGGCCGGTGCCTTTGCCCATGGGTTTCGTCGTGAAAAACGGATCGAAAATCTTGTCCAGGACGTCGGGCGGAATGCCGGTGCCGGTGTCGGCCACGCCGAGGACGACGTGCGGACCCGTCGCTGACGCCGCGCAATTCTTCGCCAGGGCGTCATCCACGTTCTCGACGCGGGCGTCCAGCGTCAGCTGGCCGCCGTCGGGCATGGCGTCCCGCGCGTTGATGCACAGGTTCATGAGCACCTGGTGCAGGTGCGTGACGTTCCCGAGAATGGCCGGAAGGTCGGGGGCGATGAAGGACCGGACCGCCACGCTCTTCGGGAACGTTTCCTCGATGATCTTGAGCATTTCCCGGATCAGCGGCTCCAGGGGCAGGACGACGAGGCCTTCTTTCTCGCCGCGGCCGAACATCAGCAGCTGCTGGAGGATGGCGGCGCCCCGCTGGGCGCTGGTCTTGATCACCGCCAGCAGGTCCCGGTCGCCGGGTTCGCGGGCGGTGTCGAGCAGCAAATCGGCGCCCAGCAGCACGGGCGACAAGATATTATTCAGGTCGTGCGCGATGCCGCTGGCCAGCCGTCCCACGCTCTCCAGGCGCTGCGTGCGCAGCAGCTGGCGGTCCCGCAGCACGCGCTCGGTGACGTCGAACACCAGCGCGAAATAGCCCAAGATGGTTCCGTCGCTGGCGCGGCGCGGGATATATTGGACGTCGAACCAATAATACTGGCCGTCCCGCCCGGTCATTTCGTGCTCGTAGCGGACCGTTTCGCCGGCCAGCGCCCGCAGGCTGTAGGGACGCATGACCGCATACGTGCTCGGCCGGTGGACTTCTTCCAGCTTGCGGCCGATGAAATGCCGGCGGGAATTCTTGAACCAGTTTTCATGGAACCGGTTGACGAACTGGTAGCGTTCCTCGGCATCCACGAACGCCCCGAAGGCCGGGACGGAATCCACGAAGGCGTTCAGCGTGTCGGTCGTGGCCTGCGTTTCGGCCTCGGCCTGCTTGCGACGGGTGATGTCTTTCACGGCGCCGTAGATGCCGGCGAGGCGGTTATGCTTCTCGTCCCACACCGGATGGGCGGAAACCTCCACCCAGACGATCTGCCCGCTCTTGGACAGCGTCCGCAGCTCGCTGCGCAGATCCCGGTTGGACCGGAGCGTTTCCATGTCGCGGTCGTCCTGAACCCGGTCGTCGGGATGCACCGTGGCTCGCCAACCTCCGCGCGCGACGTATTCCTCGAAGGCATAGCCCGTGATTTTCTCGAAGGCGCCGGAGACCCAATTCAGAACGAGCTTGCCGTCCGGTTCCACCGCCGATGAAAACACGTAATCCGTCGCCACGGAAGAAATCAGCCGGTAGCGCTCTTCGCTGGCCGCCGCGAGTTCGGGCGGCTTTCCGTCGGCGTCGGATGTTGGGGTCTGCGCGTTCATGTCACACCGGGAGCCAATCGACGAGATCCGTTTCGAGATCGAGCAGGGCGACGGTGGGGGGGCCGCGGCGGGGGCGCACGGGCGAGCCCGGATTCAGCCGGCGGGTCTTGCCGATGCGCTGGTCGGCCGGGGCGTGCGAGTGGCCGGTGAACACGTAGTCGTAGGTCCCCGCCGCCAGCGCGGTTTCCAGACGCGTCTCGTTGTCGCCGTGCAGCGCGAGGCAGCGCTTGCCGGCGAGGACGAACTCCGGCGCCTCGGCGCGTTCGATGCCGGCGGGGCTGGCGAGGAACGGGGCGTCTTCCAGATGCGCCCGGTCGCAGTTGCCGACGGCGACGTGCGCGCGGATGCCGTGTTCCCGGCAGACGGCCGAAAGCAGATCCACCACGTCCTCGCCGACGTCGCCGCAATGGACGAGATGCCGCGCGCCGCGCGCCAGCAGCAAGTCCAGCGCGCGCCGCGATTCGCGCAGGTGGTTGTGGGTATCGGAGATCAGGCCGACCTTCATGGGGAAGAGTGTCGGCTCTCCCGCCGCGGGACGCAATCCGAAAACGCTTTTGGCTTGTTCGCCGGCGGGGGGCGCGCCATCATCCCCGCCCGTCATGGACCGCCACGCCTTTTTCGAGACGCTGGCCGGCGAGGAAAATCCGCTGGCCTTCAAGCCGGAGCACGAGCCCCGGATCGAGCGCCTGCGCCGCCGCTTGGGCGATTTGCGCGGCAAGCGCGTGTTCGAGCCCGGGTGCGGGGCGGGCCCGTTGACGGCCCGCCTGGCCGAGTGGGTAGGAGCCGCGGGCCACGTGCTGGCGCTGGATGCCTGTCCCGGCATGGTGGCGCGCTGCGCGCAGGCGGTGGCCGGGCAAGCCCACGTGCGCGCGCTCCGCGGCAAGGCCGAGGACGCGGCGCTCGAAGCGGCCGCCTGGGATCTGGTGCTGTGTTTCCGCCTGTACCCGCATCTGGAGGATGCCGCCGCGTTCCTGCGCCGCTGCGCGCGGGCGCTGGCGCCCGGCGGGGAACTGGTGGTCGCCAATCTCGAGGGCAGCCGCGAGCTCAACGCGATGCATGCGCGGCACGCCGGCGTCCACGACGACGTCATGCCCGCCGGCGATGAGCTGGCGCAGACCCTGCGCGCCGCCGGCTGGCGCGTATTCGACGTCGTCGACGAGCCGGAGGAATTCTTTCTCCGCGCGCGCCGCGCCTAGGATTTTCCACGGCATGGAAAAACGGTTTCCACAGCATGGAAAAATGGCCGCCGGGGCGACGCCGTGGCAGATCGGCGTGCGGGCGGCGCGGGCCAACCTGATTCCGGGGCTGGTGCTGCAAGGCGCGGCGGCGGCATTCGTCGTGGCCTATTATTATTCTCCTGGCTTCCATGCGCTGCTGCAGCATCTCGTGGGCTGGCAGAACCGGTATGGCATCGGCTTCACGGTGCTGACCCGCGTGGTATTCAACGGTATCGTTCCGGCGGCGTTTTGCGCGCTGGTGCCGGGCCTGCGCGTGCGGCGCCCATGGGCGGCGCTCCTGTTCGGCATGGCGTGGTGGGGGTTCATGGGGGCGAACACGCACCTGTTCTACGCCCTCCAGGCGCGGCTGTGGGGCGCGGACGCCTCGGTGGCGACGGTGCTGCTGAAGACGGCGACGGACATGCTGGTCTACTCGCCGTTCTACGCCTCGCCGATCGTGGCGGTGGCGCACCTGTGGCAGGACCAGAACTACTCCTTTCCCGCCACGCGCCTCCAGCTGGGCCCCGGCTGGTATCGGCGGGTCGTGCTGCCGAACCAGGTGCCCGGCTGGACGTTCTGGGCACCGTGCCTCCTGGTGCTCTACGCCCTGCCGACGGCTCTCCAGATGCCTATGTCGGCCCTGCTGGGCTGCTTCTGGTCGCTGATGTGCCTGCAGATCGCCCTGCGCACGCCGGCGCGCTGAACAAACCCCCGCGCACCTCCAGCGGGGAATCGCGGCTCGTTTCCCGGTCCGGGTTTTCCATGCTCGCTTGTTGTCAATGCCGATGAGACACTTTTCTACCCGGCGGACGACAGGTT
>CAZECJ010000182.1:0-4928 GCA_964510645.1 uncultured Verrucomicrobiota bacterium
CGGTGGTCCAGTCGCGGCGGGCGACGCCGACGATGCGGGTGCGGTCCCACAGGCGCCCCTTCTTGCGGTTGCGGTAGAGCGCGGGGATGAGTTTCCGATGCGTCAAATCGCCGGTCGCGCCGAAGATGACGATGGTGGTGGCGTCGGCCTGGGGGATGTCGTTGCTCATGGAATCTCCTTCAGGGTTGCGGCGGCGGCGCGGTCGAGCAGCCAGCGCGGGGAACCGGAAAGCCGTTGCGAGGGCAGGTCGCCCGGCGCGGAGAAAATGCGGGCAACGATGGCCGCCTTGCCGGCGCCGGCGGCGACGACGAGCGTTTCGCGCGCGGCATTCAGGACGGGGAACGTCAGCGTGACGCGGTCGGGCGGCGGCTTGGGGGCGCCGTGAACTTCCACGACGAGGCGCGCGGTTTCGCGCGTGGCGGGATTCCCGGGAAAGAGCGAGGCGACGTGGCCGTCCTCGCCGACGCCGAGCAAGACGAGGTCGAGCGGCAAAAAGGGGCGGAGTTCGTTTTCGTAGTCGGCGGCCGATCCGCGCATCGGATGGACGCGCGCGCCGGCGAGCTTCGGCAGCAGCTCGGTTTCGGCGAGGCGGAAATTGCTGCGCGGATCGGTGAGCGGCACGCACCGCTCGTCGGTCCAGAAGACGTGCCAGTTCGCGGCATCGACCTTGGCCAACCCGCGGGCGAGAAGCGAAACGACGGAGCCGCCGGGGATGGCGAGGACGAACCGGCCGCGCGCGGCGAGGGCCTCGGCGGCGCAGGCGGCGACCCGCGCCGCGAGGGTCGCGGACAGGGCTTGACCGTTTTCCAGGATCTCGAGGACCGGCTTCATGTGCGGGCTATTATCGCTCATTTTGGCCCGACCTGCCACTATCCTTAATGGAAAATCAGCGTCGGGAGGGAAAATCGAGGTACAACACGTCGGGGATCTGGCGCCAGCCGCGGGCGGCCTGGAGGTGGGCGAGGACGCGCAGGCAGAACGCGCGAAGGGCGGGGGCGTCGAGGGGGGCGTAGGCGGAATGGGATTTCGATTTCTTGCGGCGGCGGCCGGGGGTGGGGGCGAAGCCGGCGGCGTAGAGTCCGCGCAGGCCGAGGAGGCCGGCGCCGGAGGAATCGTCCCACGCCGGCGCAAGCTGTTCGAGCAGCGCGCGCAGGCCGGGGAGGAGGGTGATTTCGAGCCAGCCGGCCTGTTCTTTGCGCAGGCGGCGGAAATCGAGCGTCCAGAGGATTTTTCCAGCGGCGGTGACGGTGCGGGCGGGGCGGACGAGGCGGGAGGCGAAGAGCTGCCAGACGAGGAGGGGGACGGGCCCGGGCCAGACGTCGGGATCGAAGACGGGCAGATCGATGCCGGGGAGATGCGCGGTGGCCCAGGCGCGGGCGGCGGAATCCTGGCGCAGGGTGCGCAGCGCGCGGTAGATCAGCAGGTGCAGATAGTCGTCGGGCAGCGGCGGCGCGAGGCGCTGGTCGGCGAGATAGGCGACGACGGCGGTCGAGACGGCTTCGGCGGCGGCGGGGTCGAGCGGGGCGCCGTGCGCGACGTCGCCCAGGAGCGCTTCGAGATGGCCCCGGAGGGCCTCGCGGACGTCGTCGCTGGAGGGGATGGGAAGCATGGCAATTAAAAATGAATAATTAAGAATGAAGAATTTGGAAATCCAACGAATCCAGATTCGGGCGGCGAACCGTGAACGTGAACCGGGAACCCACGGTTTTACGTAGAACGTAAAAACTTTGAGCGATTTTTACGTAGAACGTAAAAACTTTGCCGTTTTTTTCCACACTGTGGAAAAAAGTTTTCCACACTGTGGAAAAATCTCGAGCCGCGATGAAACGCATGGGGGATTATTGGCGGCCGATGAGGTTTTCGATTTCGGAGAGGAACTGGGAGGCGTCGCGGAAGCGGCGGTAGACGGAGGCGAAGCGCAGGAAGGCGACTTCGTCGAGCTTTTCGAGCTTGTCCATGACCTTGCGGCCGATGACGGTGGAGGGGACTTCGCGCTCGTACTCGGTTTCGATCTCGTGGACGACGTCGTCGACGAGCAGGTCCAGCTGGGGCTCGGAAATGGGGCGCTTGACGGCGGCGTGGCCGACGGCAGCGCGGAGCTTGGCGCGGGAGAAGTCCTCGTGGCGGCCGTCGCGCTTGAGGACGCACAGGACGGTCTTGACGACCTCTTCGTAGGTGGTGAAGCGATGCCCGCATTGGGAACAGACGCGGCGGCGGCGGATGACCTCCCCGTTGCGGATGGAGCGGGAGTCGATCACCTTGTCGTCGTCTTGGGCACACTTGGGGCAGCGCATGGAAAAGAGTGTGCGAAGGGGGGGCGGGGAAGTCAAGCGCGCGGATGCGCGCCGCGCTCGCTCCGGGGGCTTGCATTTTCTGCGGCGGCTTGGGAATATGAAGATATGGACGAACGCGACGACCACGGAATGCGGATCTACCTGCGCGAAATCGGGAAGGTCAACCTCCTCACGCCCGAAGAGGAGGTCAAACTGGCGCGGCGCATCAAGAAGGGCGACGAAGCGGCGCGCTCGCAGATGATCCGCGCGAACCTGCGGCTGGTCGTCAAGATCGCGGGGGACTACGCGCGGCTGGGGCTGCCGTTGCTGGATTTGATCAGCGAGGGCAACATGGGCCTGATGAAGGCCGTGGACCGGTTCGACCCGAAGAAGGGCGGCAAGCTGAGCACCTACGCGGCGTGGTGGATCAAGCAGGGCATCCGCCGCGCGCTGGCGAACCAAGGCAAGACGATCCGGTTGCCGTCGCACATGGTGGACAAGCTGTTCCGCATGCGGCGGATGCAGGAGACGCTTTCGCACGAGCTGGGGCGCGCGCCGACGACGGCGGAAATGGCCAAGCGGCTCGAGGTGCCGGAAAAAACCGTGAAGTACTGGGCGGAAGTGTCGCAGCGGCCCTCGTCGCTGGATGCGCCGATCGGCGAGGATGGCCGCGAAAACCAGGGCGATACGGTCAGCGATCCGGAAGCGAATTCGCCGTTCGACGATCTGAACGACAGCCAGCTGCTCGAGGAAATGGAAGAGCACCTGCAGACGCTGAACGAGCGGGAACAGCTCATCTTGAAGCGGCGGTTCGGGCTGGGGGGCGTGCAGGCGGAATCGCTGGAGGAAGTGGGGCTGCGGCTGAAGATCACGCGGGAGCGCGTGCGCCAATTGCAGAACCAGGCGCTGGCGACGCTGCGGGAGCAGATGCTGAAGGATTGACCGGCACCGGCGCGGTGCCTCAACACACCAACGGGCGGGCCTGCGCGCGCCCAAGGAGACGATCATGGCGGAACAAGACGGCAAGGAAATCCAGATGGACGCGGCGAACCTGTACCGCGAGGAAAGCTATACCGATCTGAAGGCGGGCTCGCTGCGCAAGCTGGTGCCGGTGAAGGCGGATGGAACGGACGATCCGGCGCGCGCGCCGATCTACACCGCCGCCACGCAGGTGATGACGCCGGGCGGCGTGCTGCCGCTGAGCGGGGAAGTCGAGGGAGCGAAGTCGCTCGCGGAAGCGGTGGCGGGTTTTCCGGCGACGATCAAGCAGGCCATCGCGGATCTGCGCGAGGAGATGGCGGCGATGCAGCGGGAACGCGCATCGCAGATCGTCGTGCCGGGCCGCGACGTGCCGCCGCCGTCGAATTTGCTGATTCGATGATGGTTCCGCTCGCGGCGTGGCGGGTCTCGCCGGCTTCGGAACTATTCTGGAGAACTGGATTCGCCTGCGGCGCGAAGCCGTGCGCAGGGGGGCGTTGCCTGCGCGAGCATGGATTGGCGCCGGGAGGTGCTTGGCCTTGGTTTTCCGCGCTGGGCCTTCGGGCTTGTTCGGACGAGACTTTATAAAGTCCCGTAGATTGCAGAAATCATGGAAGAAATATATCCAAGACGATCTTGGCCATAATCACATATAACTAATCGGGCATTGCAAGATATACGCCGCCCCCTCTTGGTTATCCATGCGGGACTTTATAAAGTCCGGTATAATTGACCATTTGGCAATGGTCTTTCCGTAGCGGATCACGGCTGGAGAGAATCAAGCAGATGACGCAGGGCGTCTTCGGCGGCGGCATGGCGGACGTCGGCGCGCGAACCGGAAAAACGGTGCTTGAACGCGGCCGTTCCGTGCGGCGCGGCCACGCCGATATACACGAGGCCGACGGGTTTTTCCTTTGTTCCTCCATCGGGGCCGGCGATGCCGGTGATGGAAACGGCGAAATCGGCGCCGGTTGCGGCGCGGGCTCCCTCGGCCATGGCGCGGGCGGTTTCAAGGCTGACGGCGCCGTGGGCGGCGAGGAGCTCGGGGGCCACGCCGAGTAGGCGGATCTTGAGGGCGTTGGCATAGGCGACGATGCCGCCGAGATACCAGGCGGAGCTGCCGGGAAGGCTCGTGAGCGCGGCGCCGACGAGGCCGCCAGTGCAGGATTCGGCCGTGGCGAGGGTTTGCTTCCGCGCGAGCAGCGCGGCGGCGATCTGGGCAAGCAGCGTTTCCATGTCCGGAAGTCTAGGCCAGGCGGGGGCGTTTGGAAAGTCTGCGCGGGACTTTTTCGCGGAGACATGGCAAACTGCACCCCATCATGAAAACAATATTGGTAACGGGTTCGGGCGGCTTGGTGGGTTCGGAGACGGCGCTGCATTTCGGCCGGCAGGGATTCCGCGTGATCGGCGTGGACAACAACCTGCGCGAATATTTCTTCGGGCCGGAGGCCTCGACGAAGTGGGCGGTGGATGAGCTGAAAACGGCGCTGCCGGATTCGTTCTCGGCGATTTCGGCGGACATCCGCGATTTCGCGGCGGTGCGGAAGGCGTTCGAGGCGGCGGGGGCGATCGACCTAGTGGTGCATACGGCGGCGCAGCCGTCGCACGACTGGGCGGCGCGCGAGCCGTTCACGGATTTCGGCGTGAACGCGCAGGGCACGCTGAACGTGCTGGAGG
>CAZECJ010000183.1:0-4816 GCA_964510645.1 uncultured Verrucomicrobiota bacterium
TTCGAGTTCGACATCGATTTCCAGTACGACCTGCGCGATCCGTCGTTCGCGGTGCAGGAGGACGGCCCCGGCCGCTACCGCCTGCGGATGCCGCGCTGCGACTACGTCGTGCACGTGCGCAACGTGACCTTCTACGACGAGCAGGGCGGCAAGCTCCTGCCCATCATCCTGCCCGACGCGATCAACAAGATCCTCGGCGGCGGCTTCAACGAGGAGGACCGCAACAAGCTGGTGGATGAAGCCAAGCTGCAGGCCGAGAAACTGGCCGAAAACCTGGCCCGCCGCCTCAGCTCCGAAGTGCAGACCTCCGCGCGGCAAACGATGGAAATGCTCGCGAAGAGCTTCGGCGCCCGATCCGTGCGCGTCGTCTTTCCCGACGCGGAACCCCACAAGGCCCAGCTCGTGGAAAGTTCCGCCGCCGCGGCGTCATAGCCGGATCAGGCGGAATCCGTTGGCGGGCACGGCCAGGGGCCCAGCCGGAATTTCTTCGCCGGTCCACAAATCGCGGCCGGCGCGCGGCAGGTCGATTTCGATCTCGGTGCTTCCTTTGTGGATCGCGCACCAGATCGCGGTGCCGGCGAGTTCACGCTCGAAGACGAGCGTGGCCTCGTCCGGAGCGGGCCGCCAGCGGAACGCGCCGCGCCGCAGCGCCGGTTCGGCTTTCCGGATGGCGATCAGCCGCTGGTAGAACGCGAAGAGGTCCATATCCGGCGCGCGGGGATGCGGCGCGAGCAGCGGCGCGCGGAAGCCCATCGTTTCGTCTTCGTAGGCGAGGTCGCTCCACAGCATCGGCTGGCGGTCGCAGGGATCGTTCGCGCCCCACATGCCGACTTCCGTGCCGTAGTAGAGCATCGGCGCGCCCGGGCCGGCGAACTGCCACGCGGCGGCGAGTTTCAGCGCTTCCTTGGCCTTGGGCCCGGGACGCTGGGTTATCAGGCCGGGATTGTCCGCCGCCTTGGGCCAGTTGAAGTAGGCGTTCCACTCCGTGAACGGCGGACAGGCGCTCTCGAACAGCGTCAGGATGCGGCCCGTGTCGTGCGAGTCGAGCAGGTTTTGCATGATCAACGAAGTGCCGGGCGCGTGCCGCGCGTGGAGCGCGTCGATCCGCGCGCGGAATTCCGTCGCGCCCAGGTGGGCGGCGTTCGTGGTGAAGAACGCGATCGTCGGATAGGTCCACTCGTAGTTCATCACGGCGGCGAATTCGTCGGGCTTCACCCAGTCCTGCGCGGGACCGACGATTTCGCCGGTCGTGTAGGCCTCGGGATTGATGGCGCGGACGTGCGCGTGCCACTCGCGCCAGAATCCGTGCGGCAGGCAATACGCCACGTCCAGCCGCCAGCCGTCGATGCCTTCGGCCGGCCGCCCTTGGCCCGACGGATCCATCCAGCGCCGCGTGGCGTCGAAGAGGTACTGCTTGATGCCGGGATTCAGCGTGTGCTCGTCGCGTCCGAAATTGGGCAGGCTGCCCGTGCCGTCCCAGCTCGCGTAGGCGAACGTGCCGTCGCCGTTCCATTTCGTCACCTGGTACCAGTCGGCGTATTTCGACGCCTGCCCGTTTTTCTTCAGGTCCTGGAACGCGAAAAAGCCGGTGCCGGAGTGGTTGAAGACGCCGTCGAGGATGATGCGCAGGCCGCGCGCGTGCGCGTCGGCGACGAGGTCGAGGAAATAGCGGTCGGCCGCGGTCCAGATCCAGGTGGCGGGGTCGGCGGTCTCGTTCGCCGCGGCCAGCGCGCGCAAATCGCCCGCGCGGTCCGGGCCGAACGCCGGATCGACGTGGTGGTACGCCGTGGCGTCGTATTTGTGCAGCGACGCCGCCCAGAAGATCGGATTCAGGTAGATCGCGTTGACGCCGAGGCTCTGCAGATAGGGCAGTTGTTCGCGCAGGCCGACGAGGTCGCCGCCGAACCGGCGGTCGAACACCGTGGCCCAGAAGTTGTCCGCGCGCGGCTTTTCCCAGTCGTCGCGGCCGTACCAGTCCATGCCCCAGGGCGAAACCCGCCAGCCGGGAATGCGCTCCCCGCCGAAATCCTCGGGGCGCGGATCGGATGGCGGCGCGCCGTTGCGGAAGCGCTCGGGAAACACTTGGTACCAGACGGCGTCCTTCGCCCAATCGGGCGCGGCGGGTGGATTTTGTTGCTCCATGGCGGGGACCGGGGGTGGGGGTGGGGGAACGTTCATCGCGAGCGGCACAGCGATTTGAGCCAGGCGAGATAGTCGGGGACGCGCGGGTCGCCCTCCGGCGGCGCAAATGCCGCTTTTTCTCCGGGCGCCAGCGGCACGTAGGGGCCCGCCTTCGTCTCGAAGAAGACCGTGCCGTCTTCCAGCGCGATCCAGGTGTGGTACGTGCCGTGCGGCACGTCCGCGATCTGGCCCGGACGGAGCACGTCGGCGGACACGACCTCGCCGGCCTCGTCGAAAATCACCGCGCCGAGCTGCCCGCGAAGCAAAACGAGGGTTTCGTCCTTGGACGGGTCGGCATGGCGGTGCGGCTGCACGTAGGTGTCCGCGCACATCGCGTTGAAAAAACGCTGGCAGGGATATTCGTTCGCGGCGTGCAGGTTGGAATTCTTGCGCCGCCGCGGCGCGGCCGCGGCCTCGGCCGAAAGCCGGTCCAGGAACGCGGAATCGAGGATGCGGAGGGTGGGCGTCATGGAAGAAGCGGTTTAGCAAAAAAGAAGGCGGACGGGAAGCGGGAAGGGAGGAGAATTTCAATATCCAATATTCAATGTTCAATCATCAAATTCCAAGTGAACAGTCGTCGATCGGGAATGAACCGGCGGTTTTCGGCTGTTTACTTGATGATTGGATATTGAATATTGGACATTGGATATTGAGATCGGAAACGAAAAGCAGCCGCCCGTGCAGGGCGGCTGCATTCGCGGCGCAAGGCCGTGGGGGCTGGAGCGATTACGCCTGAACCTGGATGGCCTTGGACGACTGCCAAACGCCGTGGATGTTGCAGTAGGCCACCGCCTGCAGGACGCCCGACTTCGCCAGCTTGAGGTTGGCGATCATGTTCGGGTTGGTCAGCGCGGGACCGGGCACGTCCGTGGTGGAATCCGCGTGCGCCGAAAATTCGGCGTGCGCGAGCTGGATGGTCAGCTTGGCGCCCTCCGGCAGGAAATAGAGCGACATCCAGACGATGTGGTGCTGGGCGGTGTTCGGATGGGCAACGGCTTTGCCCAGGCTGGCCGAGACGGTGAAGACCTCGCCGGCCTTGACCGAATCGGGCGCCTCGATCACGGGCGCGTGCTTTTCGACTTTCCAATCGGCGTTCTGGATCGTGCTGCTGAATTCGGACATGACGTTCTCCTGTTTGAGGTTAGAGCCGGAACCTAGCACGTTGGACGCGGAATCGCCACCCGGAAGGCGAAAATATAATTGCCCTTGGATCGGAAAGAAGGTTGACCCTCCCCAGTTTCTTCTGAAAGAATCCGGCCATAAACCATAAAGACACCCCAAGGAGACCCCGCATGAAAAAGAGTTGGATTGCCCTCGCCCTTGTCGTCTGTTGCGCCATTCCGGCCTTCGCCCTCGAAGTGACCGTGCCGGATGCGGGCCTGCGCCTGCAGATCTACGGCTACCTGCGCGCCGACGTGTCGCATGACACCCAGGCCACCGCGCCCAAAGGCGACTTCGCCTTCTACGTCCTTCCCGAAGTCAACGGCGACAAAGACGCCCAGACCCACTTCGGCGCCCGCGAATCCCGCCTCGGCCTGAATCTGTTCGGCCCCGACTCCGCCAACTGGAAGACCACCGGCAAACTCGAAATGGACTTCTACGGCGGCGACAAGGCCAATGCCTACAACCCCCGCATGCGCCTCGCCTACCTCGACCTCGCCCATTCCTCCGGCTTCTCCCTCCGCTTCGGCCAAGACTGGGAAACCTTCACTGAAGTGACGCCCCGCATCGTCAACTTCGCCTATCTGGCCGATGTCGGCGCCCTCGGCCTCCGCCGTCCCCAGGCCCGCGCCACCCAGGAACTGAAGGTCACCGACAACACCAAGCTCGTGCTCAAGATCGCCGCCGCCCAGACCGTCGGCGAGGATCTCGATGGCGGCACGTTCGAAGACGGCGCCGATGCCGACTGGCCCACCGCCCAGTTCAACGTCGCCCTGCACCAGAAGCTCTGGACCGAAAAGTCCGCCCGCATCGCCTTCTCCGGCCACTACGGCCAGGAAACCGTCGATGAATCCGTCAGCAACGCCGTCGTCGCCGCGGACTCGCAGGACTTCGACAGCTGGTCGGCCCAGGGCTCCGTCTTCCTGCCGATTAGCAAGCAGCTCGCCGTGCAGGGCAACCTCTGGAAGGGCGAAAACCTCGACACCTATTTCGGCGGCATCGGCCAGGGCGTCAACATGGCCCTCGGCCGGGAAATCGAAGCGCAGGGCGGCTGGGCCCAGCTCCTCTACGATCCGACCGACAAGCTCTCCTTCGGCTTCGGCTACGCCGTGGACGATCCGAAGGACGAAGACGTCGCCGAGGGCAAGCCCTCCAAGAACGAGTCGATCTTCGGCAACGTCTCCTACAAGTTCACCGCCGCCGTCACCGCGCTGGCCGAATACACCCATATGACCACCGACTATCTCGGCCGGGACGAGGCCTGCAACGACCGCGTCCAGGTCGCCATGAAGTACGCGTTCTAACTCGCGCCCCGCGCGCTGCGGAAAGGCCGTCCGGCAACGGACGGCCTTTTCTTATGCCCCGTCGCCCGTCTGCGGGGAATCGGGGCTCGCCGGTTTTACGTAGCATGGAAAAATATTGGGAATGTCCGAAAGTGTGTGATTTGAGGGGGTGAGGCATTTGGGAGGATGTG
>CAZECJ010000184.1:0-4785 GCA_964510645.1 uncultured Verrucomicrobiota bacterium
GGCGGAAATCGAATTTTTCCGAGGCGGCGTAGATCGGCAGGATGGCGAAGGGCAGCTCGGTATAGACCATCACCAGCAGCACCGCGTAGGCGTTGTAGAGCAGCGACGTCTCCGGCGCCAGGAGGCCGAGGAAGACCAGCGCGTGCTTGAGCAGCCCCTCCGGATGCAGCAGCACCTTCCAGGCGAAGATGCGGACGAGGAAGCTCGTCCAAAACGGCAGGATCACCAGCAACAGCACCAGCCGGCGCCGCGACGGACTCACCCGGGCCATGTAGTAGCCCATCGGCGTCGCCAGCAGGATGCACAGCGCCGTCGCCGCCACGCTCAGCCAGAGCGTGCGCCAGACGATCGCCGGATAGTTCGGGTTGCCCAGCGTCCGCAACGTCGCCAGCGTCCAGCCGTCGCCGATGCCGCCGTAGGGCGTCGCCGGCTTGAACATGATCGCGAACACCAGCAGCGTCGGGATCAGGAACAGCGCCAGCAGCCAAACGAACGACGGCAGCGTGACCAGCCATTCGGAGAGCTTGCGGCGGTTCTCGGCCTTCATCGGGCCGCCGTCCCCGGCGCCGGCGCGCCGCCGGCATTCGTCAGCCGCGCCAGGATCTGGTTGCTTTCGGTCGTCTCGCCGACTTCTTCGGGCGGCAGCTGGATGAGGTTCTCGTCCTGCGCGCTGTATTTCTCCAGCATGAACCCGTCGTCCGCGTGCCAGCTGATCCAAACCCGCTCGCGCCACCGGATCGGCCGTTCATCCAGCAGATAGCGGCTGTGCTGGCGGATCACCGAAATGCGGTAGTCGCCCGTCCGCACCCAGTACTTGGTCTGCGACCCCAGGTAGATCACGTCCTCCACCAGGCCCTCGATCACGTTCAGGTGGAGCGCCGGCTCGGGCCGCTCGCGCGAAATGCGCAGCTTTTCGGGCCGGATGCTCAGGAAGATGTGCTCGCCTTCCTTGATCTGCTTGTCGTTGTAGCATTCCAGATCGGGGAAATCCTCGATCTTCAGGCGGCTGTAGTCCTTGTCCACCGCCACCGACAGGAACCCGTCCAACACGGAGTTCTTTTCGAGCGGTTCGGCGACGGTGCCGTCGAAGAAGTTCGTGTCGCCGATGAAGGCGGCGACGAAGCTGGAGCGCGGCGCCTCGTAGATTTCCGCCGGCGTGCCGAGCTGTTCGATCTTGCCGAGTTTCATCACCGCGATGCGGTCGGACAGGCTCATGGCCTCGCCTTGGTCGTGGGTGACGTAGAGGAACGTGATGCCCACCTCGTCGTGGATCAGGTCCAGTTCGATCAGCATGCGCTGGCGCAGCTTGAGGTCCAGCGCCGCCAGCGGCTCGTCCAGCAGCAGCACGCGCGGCTTGTTCACCAGGGCGCGCGCGATCGCCACGCGCTGTTTCTGGCCGCCGGAGATCTGGTCGGGCTTCTTCCAGGCCTGGTCTTCCATCTGGATCAAGGTCAGCATCTTCGCGACCTCTTCCTTGATTTCCCTCTTCGGCCGCTTGGCGACCTTCAGGCCGAACGCGATGTTGTCCCAGACGGACAGGTGCGGAAACAGGGCATAGCTCTGGAAAATGGTGTTCACCTTGCGCTCGTAGGGCGGCAGGTCGGTCACGTCCTCCCCGCCCAGCAGCACGCGGCCGGTGTCGGGCTGCTCGAACCCCGCCAGGATGCGCAACAGCGTGGTCTTCCCGCAGCCGCTCGGCCCCAGCAGCGAGAAGAACTCGCCCTGCTTGACGGTCAACGACACGTGGTCGACCGCCTTCACGTCGCCGTAATGCTTGGATACGTCCTCGAACTCCAGAAACTCGCTCACTGACCTTTGCGTCCTCCGTTTTCAGACACCGGAACCGAATGATTTCCGCCACCAGAATTGTCCGCATTATGAAACAGCTCTCCCCCAATTCAATCAAAACTTTCACGAACGGCCAAATCCGTCGCCGGCCGGTCGAAAACCGGGCCGCCCCGCGCGGTCGGCATTTGACTTGGCGCGCCCATTGCGGGATATTTCCTCCATCGAAGCTGATCCCTCCATCCTCGCAGAACCCATGCGGAGTTCGACTATGAAGAAGATCCTGTCCCGGCTTGTCCTCGCGCTGGGTTTCTCCTGCGCCCCGTCTCTTTGGGCGGAAGCCCCGCCGTTGTTTTCCCCGGAACCGCCCGAACCCGCCGCCGGCTCGCTGGTTGAAACCTATCTGCCCCTGCTGGCCGCTGGGCAATTCGAACAGGCGCTGGCCCTGAACGACGTGCGGGGCATGCGCCAATATCTCCTGAACCGCCGCCTGGAGGACCTCAAAGCCAAGAACCCGGAGCTGACCGCGCAGGAAATCGAGGACATTTCCGCGCAGCTCCAAGTGAACGACCTGAATCCCGCCCGCTTGCAGGCCATCTTGCTGGACATGCTGCAAAAGGCCGGCTACGAAGGAATGACGTGGCGCATCCGGGGATTCGCCCCCGCGCCGAACGGCGCCGAAGGCTTTCTCGCCAGCATCGAGGCCCGTACGCCCGAAGGCAAGGAAAAGCCCGTCCTGCTCGGGCTCAAGAAACTGGGCGATCAGTGGCTGATCTCCCCGGAAATCATCGAGGAATTGGGGCGCAAGGTGGTGGTGCCCGGGGTTCAGCGCATGCCGCCGCCCGAACCCGTGGCCGCCCTCGTGGATGCCTTCTGGACCCGGTGGCAGGCCGGCGAACTCAACGAAGCCTATGACATGTTCGGCGAGGAATTCCGGCGCCAGGTGCCGCTGCTGGCGTTCCTGCAGCAAGCCCAGGACTTCATCGCGCAGATCGGCGTTCCGACCTCTTGGAAGATCGTTCAATGCCGCGTCCTCGCGCCGGACACCCTCGGGCTCGGCGTGGACGTCCAAGGCTCGACCGCCCTGCGGCCCACGATCCAGATTTTCCGGAAAATGGGGGAGACGTGGGTACTGACCGGCGGCCAGTTCCAGATGCCCCCACCCCGCAGCCCCCAGCCGGCCGCTGCGCCCGGCGCACCGAGTCCGTTCCGGACGGATCTCCGGCCCGACCTGAGACCCCCGGCCCCGGAATCGGCAACGGAGGAAGCGTCGGACTTGCCGGAGATCGGGGCAAGCCCTGCCCCCGCCAAGCCGGATGCCCCTTTGGGCCCCGACGCCCCATGAGACTTGAATAAATGCCCCAGGTCGGGCATCCTCATCGATCAGTCGTTGGCTATGAGCGAATCGCCTCCCATGGATGTCGTGCCCGTTCCCTTTTCCGCCCAGGGAAAGCGGCTGGGCGTTTTCGTCATCTCCTACAATGCTGAACGATTGATCCAAGACACCCTGCAGCGCATCCCGGAAGACGTCTGGCGCGAAGTGGAAGTGGTCTACGTCGTCGACGACTGCAGCATGGACGAAACCACGCGCCAGGCGATGGATTATCCCGATCCGCACGGCAAGCTGGTGGTGTTCCGCAACCGCATCAACCGCCGCTATGGCGGCAACCAGAAATTCGGCTACCAATACGCCGTCGACCGCGGCCTGGATGCCGTGGTCATGCTCCACGGCGACGGGCAGTATGCGCCGGAAATGCTGCCGGATCTTTTCCGCCCCCTGGTGGAAGGCGACGCCGACGTCGTCATCGGCTCGCGCATGATCCATCGCCGCGACGCGCTCAAGGGCGGCATGCCCAAGTACAAGTTCGTCGCCAACATCTTCCTGACCTGGGTCGAAAATCTCCTCAGCGGCCTGTCCATGTCCGAGTTCCATTCGGGCTACCGCGGCTACGGCACGCGCTTCCTGCGGCGCATCCCCCTCTGGGAAAACAGCGACGAATGGCATTTCGACACCCACATCCTGTTCCAGGCCCGGCAAGCCGACGCGGCCATCCGCGAAATTCCCATCCCCACCCGCTACGGCGACGAGGTCTGCCACGTCAACGGCATCTCCTATGGCCTCAACTGCCTCCGCAGCGCCCTGCTCTTCCGCCTGCACCGCTGGGGCCTGATCCGCCTGAACCGCTACGACATCGCGCCGCGCTCGCTCATCGACTCGCGCAAGCTGGACGATCCCTATTCGTCCCACTCCATCATCCTGCGCCGCCTGCGCCAAATGAAGTTGCAGGGCGACCGGGTGCTCGATCTCGGCTTCGGCTGCGCGGCCATCGCTTCCGCCCTCCGGCAGGACGGCGCCATCCTCGACGGCATCGATCGCGATCCCAAGGCCATCGCCGAATCCGGCGCGCTGTTCCAGCGCACGTTCCAGAACGATCTGAACCGGCTCAACGATATCCCGCTGGAAGGGAAATACGACATCATCCTCGCGGCCGACATCCTGCAATTCCTCGTCGATCCGGCCGATTTCCTCTCCCGCCTCAAGAAATATCTCGTCAAAGGCGGCATTTTGGCCGTCGCCCTGCCCAACGTGGTCAACGTCCAGCCCCGCCTGCGCATTTTCTTCGGCAAGTTTCCCCTGCACCACCGCGGCATCCTGGAAGCTCAGGCCCTCCATTTCTACACGCTCGACAGCATGCGCCAGCTGCTCGTCCGGGCCGGCTGGAAAGTGGAGGAAACCGACGTCACCTCCATCCCGCTGACGCTGATCTTCCCGTTCCTGCGGAAACGGCGCTGGCGCCTGCCGCTGTGGATCTGCCGCGGCCTCACGCGGACGTTCAAAGGCCTGTTCGCCTACCAAGGCATCCTGTTCTGCAAGAACCCGAACGAAGCCGATCTGCTGTGAACTCGCCCATCCAAGCCCGGGAGGACCTGCCCCGGGTGCCCTACCGCCAGGCGCCGCTGGTCCTGCTGCTGCTGGCCGCCGCCATCCTGGCGATCACC
>CAZECJ010000185.1:0-4755 GCA_964510645.1 uncultured Verrucomicrobiota bacterium
GCGTCCACGAAATTGTCCGCCACGCGCACGAAACCGTAGAGCGCGAACACCTCCGCGCGCATCGCCGGCGGGAAAAACAGGCTCGAATTGAAATAGGTCGTGCTGCCGGCCTTGAACACTTGCGCCTGGACGGTCCCGCTCATGCCCCGGCCCCGCCCAGCTCCCGCCGCACGTTCGCCGCCGAGACTTCCGCGGCGATCATCACCATCGGCACGCCGACGCCCGGATGGGTGTACTGCCCCGCGAAATGCAGGTTGGCCACCTTCCGGCTCCGCATCGCCGGCCGGAACACGGCCGTCTGGAACAGGGTGTGCGAGATCCCCAGCGCCGTCCCCTTCCACGCGTGGTAGTCGCCCGCGAAATCCCGATGGCTGAAAATCCGCTTGGTCTCGATATGCGGCGCGATCTCCTCGCCCGTGACGTTCTCCACGTGGCGGATCGTTTTCTCGGCGTAGGCCTCGCGCACGGCGTCGGAATCGTCCAGTCCCGCCGCCACCGGCACGAGCACGAACACGTTCTCGCGTCCCGGCGGCGCCATGTCCGGATCGGTCTTGGTGATGCACGAGACGTAGAAACACGGCTCCTCCGGCCACGCCGGCTTCTTGAAAATCGCGTCGAAATGGACGTTCCAGTTTTCCTGGAAATACAGGTTGTGGTGGACGAGCTTCTCGAGGCGCTTCTTCACGCCCAGATACAGCAGGAACATGCTCGGCGCGACGATGCGCGATTCCCAGTAGCGCCGGGGATAGGTGCGGTCGGCCGCGTCCAGCAGCTCCGTCTCGACGTGCGCGTAGTCGGCGTTGGCCAGCACGGCGTCGCACGGCAGCGCGAGCGCCGCGCCGTCCGGGCCGCGCGCGTCCACGCGCACCGCGCGGCCGTTTTCCGTCGCGATCTTCTCGACTTCCGTGGAAAGCAGGAACCGGACGCCCTGCTCTTCCGCCAGCCGGCGGAGGCCCTGCGCCACGGCCGACAGGCCGCCCAGCGGATAGAACACGCCCTGCGTCAGGTCCACGTGCGACATCAGCGCGTACATCGCGGGGGCATCGTTGGGCGAGGTGCCGAGGAACACCATGGCGTATTCGAGGATCTGCCGCGCGCGGCGGTCGGAGAAGCGCCGCCGGACCGCGGCGTCGAGCTTGCCCAGCACGTTGAGCTTGAGCCCTTCGGTCATCATCCGCCAATTGAGGAAATCGAAGAGCGACCGGTAGTCGCGGTAGAGGAATTCGCCCACGGCGACCTTGTACTTGTAGGCGGCCTCGTCCAGATAGCGCGCCAGCTTGGCGCCGCCGCCCGGTTCGAGGCGGTCGAACAGCGCTTCCGTCCGCGCCCGGTCCGGCGGCACGTCGTGCGCTTCCCCCGGCCCGAAGAACACGCGGTACGACGGGTCCAGCTTCTCCAGCGCGTAGTAGTCGGACGTCTTTTTGCCGAACTGGGCGAAAAACCGATCGAAGACTTCGGGCATGAGATACCACGACGGCCCCAGGTCGAACGTGTAGCCGTCTTTTTGCCAGATGCGCGCGCGCCCCCCGGCCTGGTCGTTGCGCTCGACCACGGTCACGGAATATCCGTCTTTTGCCAGCCGGGCGGCGGCCGCCATGCCGCCGATGCCCGCGCCGACCACCACGATCCGCTTGCCGGTCCCCTTCATCGTGTGTCCATCCTACTCCCCGGAAAACGACGGAAGCAAGCTCCCGCAGGCCCGTTAGCAGGAAATTAACCGCGATTTATCATCTTTGGACGCGATTTTTCCACGCAATGGAAAAGCGTTTGCGGGTTTTACGTACCGTGGAAAACCGGCGAGGCGCGATTTCCCGCAGCGGGGGCAACAGGATCGCGGACGGCCGCTTATTTCGCGGGAGTGTCCGGCTTGGGCTCGGGCTTCGGCGGTTGGACGTACTTCGGGTCGAGCGCTTCATTCAGCAAATGGGCCAGGCGCACGCCGGCTTTCTGCAATTGTTCCTTCGCCATGGGCAGGCGGGAGTCGATGTAGTTCTCGCTCGTCAGGTCCATGCCGGGGCGCGACCACGTGTAGGGCAGGTTTTCGCCGTTGGTCCAGCGGTAGGCCTGCTTGCGCGCGCGCCAATAGCTGTCTTCCGCCCAGTTGAGCGGCTGGCCCTGGCTCCACCACGCGATCTGCTCGGGACCGACGTCTTCCAGCAGGAATTTGGCGAAGCCGGCGCGCCGGCGGTCGCCCATCAGCTCGCGCACCATGGAATCGTCCCAGACGCTGTGGACGCTGGCGGGATAATCCATCGGCGTGTCGGGACCGAAGGAATACTTGTGCCCCTTGAAGGAATTGACGGGAATCATGTTGCCGCCCATGTCGCCGCAGCGGAAGGCGCAATGCATCGGCTGGTGCATGTCGCCCACGAAATGGACCAGGAAGCGCAGGGCGTCCACCTTGCGCTCGCGGGGGGTATCCTTCGCGGCCAGTTCTTTCTGCCAGCGGCCGACCTGCGTCACGATGTCCTGGCCGTCCTTCGGCGGCTTCAACTCGAAATCGTCGTCGTAGCGCTGGAAGGTGTCGAAATCCACGAAATGCCACAGGCCGTTGCCGGGATAGAGTTCGTCGTATTCCTTCGAGCCGCGGATCTCGTCGGGCCAGGTCGAAATTTCGTAATCGCCCATCTTTTTGTCCGCCAACAGGGCGCGGACCTGCTTCTGGGCGCGGGGGGTCAGGAGAGTGGCGGCGATGTCGCCGACGGCGGCATGGCCGTCGGGACCCCAGGCGCCGGCCGAAAGCGGCAGGCCGGCGGCGGCAAGGACCCAAACCAGCGAGAGGCGGGAAAGAACGTGTTTCATGGAGTCTCCCTTCAAGAGTGTTCCAGCTTACGCCGCAATTCCGGCCGCGTCAAATCCCCTCCGGAATTTTCCCCTGCGCGCTTGACCGGCCCGCCGCAAAGGACGAAAGTAAAGGCCAGCCAGGAGAAGTGCCATGAACGTCGCCGTCCTCGGAGCCAGCAACAAGCCCGAACGCTACAGCCACCAGGCCGTCGTCTTGCTGGCGAAAAAAGGCCACGCCGTCTTTCCGATCCATCCCGCGCTCTCCGAAATCGACGGCCACCGCGTCTTCAAGAAACTGGCGGACGTGCCCGCGCCGCTGCAGATCGTGACGATGTACGTGTCGCCCGCGCTTTCCGGCGGCATGGCCGGCGAGATCCTCGCCGCCAAGCCCGCGCGCGCCATCTTCAACCCCGGCACCGAAAACCCGGAACTGGAAGAAAAGCTCGCCGCCGCCGGCATCGACGTCGTCCATGCCTGCACGCTCGTGCTGCTCCGCACCGGGCAGTTCGGCGCCTGACGCCGCGCGCCCGAACCTTGCAATGCCCCGCAGGTGCGCTATCTTGTCTCCTCCATAAGGAAGGATCCGCATGACCGTCATCCTCGATTTCCTCCAAGGCCAGTCGCCGGTGATGCAGGCGCTGTTCGGCACCCTCTTCACCTGGCTGATGACCGCGATCGGCGCGGCCGCGATCTTCCTTTCGCGGGAGCCCAGCCGCAAGCTGCAGGACGGCATGCTCGGATTCGCCGCCGGCGTCATGATCGCCGCCAGCTACTGGTCGCTGCTCGCCCCCGCCATCGAGCTGTCCAACGGCTCCTGGATCCCCGCCGCCGTCGGCTTCCTCCTCGGCGGCGCGTTCCTGCGCGGCATCGACGTCGTCCTGCCCCACCTGCACGTCTATGCCAACGTCCCCGAAGGCCACCACTCCCACTGGAAGCGCAGCGTCCTGCTCGTCACCGCCATCACGCTGCACAACATCCCCGAAGGCCTCGCCGTCGGCGTGGCCTTCGGCGCCGCCGCCATCGGCGATTCGGCCTATACCCTCGCGGGCGCCATCGCGCTGGCCATCGGCATCGGCATCCAGAACCTGCCCGAAGGCCTCGCGGTCGCCATGCCCCTGCAGCGCTCCGGTCTCTCCCGCATGAAAGGCTTCATGTACGGCCAGTTCTCCGGCATGGTCGAACCCGTCGCCGGCATCCTCGGCGCCCTCGCCGTCCTGGCCGCGCGCCCCATCCTGCCCTACGCCCTCGCCTTCGCCGCCGGCGCCATGATCTTCGTCGTCGTCGAGGACGCGATTCCCGAAGCCCAGAGCCAAGGCAACAACGACGTCGCCACCCTCGGCGCCATGGTCGGCTTCGCCTTGATGATGACGCTCGACGTCGCCCTCGGATGAACGGAACGGCGGAATCTCCGCCTCCCCGCCGCGCGCTGCCCCGCAGCATCTGGGCGCTTGGCCTCGTGTCGCTGTTCATGGACACCTCGTCGGAGCTAGTCCACAGCCTCCTGCCGATCCTGATGTCGAGCGTGCTGGGCGCCTCGGTCGCCACCATCGGCCTCATCGAGGGCGTCGCCGAGGCCACCGCCGCCGTCGGCAAGGTGTTTTCCGGCGCGCTCAGCGATTACTTCCGCAAGCGCAAGCTCCTCGTTTTGCTGGGCTATGGCCTCGCGGCATTTACGAAGCCCGTATTCCCGCTGGCGAACACCATCGGCTGGGTGTTCGCCGCCCGCTTCATCGACCGCATCGGCAAAGGCATCCGCGGCGCGCCGCGCGACGCCTTGGTGGCGGACCTCGTGCCGCCGCAGATGCGCGGCGCGGCCTACGGCCTGCGGCAGGCGCTCGATTCGGTCGGCGCGTTCGCGGGGCCCTTGCTGGCCGTCGCGTTCATGGCGCTGTTGGCCGACAACATCCGGGCGGTCCTGTGGATCGCGGTCGTGCCCGCGTTCCTTTGCGTCGCCCTGATCGTCTTCGGCGT
>CAZECJ010000186.1:0-4728 GCA_964510645.1 uncultured Verrucomicrobiota bacterium
GGCACGGATGTCGCCGCGCAACGCGAGAAGCAGGGCCTGGATGGAAATCGCCGTCGTCATGCGGGGAAATAAACCATTCCCCCGCAGGCCTGTCAAGGGCGCGGCCCGAAAATCGCTTTTTACTCCCGCGCGGCCCGCAGGCGCGGATCCAGCGCGTCCCGCAGCGCGTCGCCCAGCAGGTTGAACGCCAGCACCACGGCGAAGATCGCCGCCGTCACCGCCGCCAGCTCCCACCACAT
Source organism: uncultured Verrucomicrobiota bacterium (assembly GCA_964510645.1). Taxonomy (GTDB): domain Bacteria; phylum Verrucomicrobiota; class Kiritimatiellia; order CAIQIC01; family Lenti-01; genus Lenti-01. The sequence goes on from CAZECJ010000186.1 coordinate 240, forward strand.
GCCCTGCCACAGGCGAAGGCGGGCCGACGAAATCATCGTGCCCCAGCTCGGCTGCCCCTGCGCGCCGATGCCCAGGAAGCTCAGGAACACTTCCGTGCCGATGGCCGCCGGGAACCTCAGCGTGAACGATACCAGCGCCACGTGGACCACGTTCGGCAGGATATGCCGGAACAAGATCCGCCCGGGCGAGAATCCCAGCGCGCGCGCCGCCCGCACGTAGCCGCGCTCCTTCTGCTTCAGCACCTCCGCGCGGATCAGGCGGCACGTGCCCACCCACGTCGTCAGGCCGATGGCCAGGAAAACGCCCAGCAGCCCCTTGCCCACCACCATCGCGATCGCCAGCACGAACAGCAGCCCCGGAATCGACGCGAACGTCGTCGAGATCCACACGACGACATCGTCCGTCTTCCCGCCGAAGTAGCCGCCGAGGCAGCCCAGCAGCACGCCGATGGGAATCGCGATCAGCGACGACACCACGCCGACCTGGAACGCGATACGCGCACCCTGCGCCAGCCGCAGGCCCACGTCGCGCCCCAGTCCGTCCGTGCCCAGCCAGTGCGCCGCGCACGGCGCCAGATAGCGCGCGGACAAATCCTGCGCCTGCCACGGCGGCGGCGCGTCTTTCCACAGATACCACGCGTTCGCGATCTCGCCGCCCAGCGCCGCCAGGAAAAAGATCGCCAGCACCGCGAGGCAAGCCCGCGCCGTCCAACTCGCCCAAACCTGCCGTCCCGCCTCGCGCGCGAACGAAACGCCCGCTTCTTCCCGGATGTCCGGTTCGCCGCTCATGCCAGCTTCACCCGCGGATCGACCCACGCCAGCGCGACGTCCGCCAAGACGTTCGCCGCCGTAAACAGCAGCGCACCGACTAGCACGATCGCCCGCACCACGTCCACGTCCGACGAATGGATCGCGTTCAAACTCAGGTAGCCCAGCCCCGGAATCCCAAAAAAGCTCTCCAGCAGCAGACTGCCCGTGTAGAGGAACGGCAACGCCAGCGCGACGTTGACGATCACGGGCCCCAGCGCGTTCTTCAGCACATGCTTGAACAGCACGCGCCCTTCGCCCAGCCCTTTCGCGAACGCCGTGCGCACGTAGTCCTTGTGCATTTCCTCCAGCAGGATCGTGCGGTAGAAGCGCACGTTCGCGCCGAGTCCCGTCGCCACGCCGATCCCCACGGGCAGCAGCAGGTTCCGCCACGATTCGAAGCCCCACACTGGAAACCAGCCCAGCTTGAACGCCAGCACGTACTGGCCGAACACGATCCAGACGAGGTAGTTCACGCTCATCAGCGCCACGCAGATTCCGACCAGCCCCCGGTCCAGCCACGAACCGCGCCGGTACGCGCACAGCAGCGCCAGCGTGAGGCTCACGACGAGTTCCACGAGGAGAATCGGCGCCGTCAGCGCCAGGCTCGGCCCGAGGCCCGCCTTGAGCAAGGACCCCACGGGCTGGTTCAGGCTGGTGCTCGTGCCGAAATCCAGCCGCAGCACGCGCCCCGCGTAATCCACGAGCTGGCTGTCGAAGAAATGCCGCGTCGCCTTTTCCAGGCGAACGCTCCGGATGTCGACGGGCCCGCCCTCCGCGCGGAACACGGGTTTTTCCACGCTATGGAAAACTTTTTTCCACGGTGTGGAAAAATCGCCCGTTTTTTTCCACGCTGTGGAAAACTTTTTTCCACACCGTGGAAAACCCGGTCCGCCGCCCACGATCGTCAGCCGCCAGCGTTCGCCGTCGGGCAGCGGAAACGCGAAGGGAACCGCCAGTTCCTGCCCGTCTTCGAGCCGCAGCGGCCCGTTTTCGCCCGCGCCCCATTGGGCGCGCACGCCGGGCGCGGCGGTTTCGAAATCCACGGCTTCCAGCGCGCGGGTTTTCGTCCAATGGCCGCAGAAGAGAGGCTTGTCGTAGCCCCGCGCCGCGTCGAATTCCTCCAGCGCGCGCGCGCCGGCGTTCTGCCCGAGCACCAGCGCCGCGGGCGAGCCCCCCACCACGTTGAACAGGACGAACGTGATCAGCACGACTCCGGCCACGGTCGGGATCGCCTGCAGCAGCCGCCTGGCCAGATAGCGCCCCATGTCAGGCCGGCGTCTTCCACAAATCGAGCAGCCGCGCCGCCAGCTCGTCGAGGCCCGCGTCGGACGTGTCGATCTGGACGGGGATTTTCGCGTAGGCCGGCGCGCGGGCCGCGAGCAAGTCGCGGATCTTCTTTTCGGGATCTTCGCCGGCCAGCAGCGGGCGCTTTTTGGGCCGAGCAGTGCGTTCCAGCAGCACTTCGGGCCGGGCGGTCAGGCAGACCAGCAAACCGTTCGTTTCCAGCGCGCGCAGGTTTTCCCCGCGCAGCGCCACGCCGCCGCCGCAGGAAATGACGGCGCCTTCCTTGCGTCCCCATTCTTCCGCGAGCCGCGCTTCCATGGCGCGGAACGCCGGTTCGCCGTCTTCCGAAAAAATGCGGGAAATGGGTTTGCCGGCGCGTTGTTCCAGCTCCGCGTCCATTTCCAGAAAAGGCGCGCCGGCCAGCGCCGCAACGCGGCGACCGACGGCGCTCTTGCCCGTCCCCATGAACCCCAGGAGAACCAGATTTCCGCGCGGCTCCATCCGCTCTCCGCCGGAGGAGTCCGGACTACTGGATGACCAGGCGCGTGGTCTTCATCAGCGCCTTCCAGAGCTTTTCGGGCGTATCGGCTTCCAGCAGCTTGTCGCGGTTTTCTTCCTTCTGGAAGACCTGCGCCAGGCCCGAGAGCAGCTTCAGGTAGAACGCGCTGGCCGCGGTGGGAATGACCATGAAGAACACGACGCGCGTGTTGGCCTTGCCGGCGGGATCGAACTTGATGCCCTTGGGCGCGATGCCCAGCGCCAGCGTCAGCGCGCCGCCTTCGATGCTGCGCACGTGCGGGAACGCCAGGCCGTTTTCCACCGCGGTCGAGATGATCGCTTCGCGCTTCAAGGCGGATTCCAGCAGTTTGCCCGCGTCGTCCACGAAACCTTCGTCGGCCAGTTTCTGGCACATCTCAGCCAAGATCGAGTCGCGGTCCGTGCCCTTGAGCGCCGGGATCATCAGGGGTTCGGCGGAGAACCGCTCGATGCCGACCTTGGGCGGGTCGCTCCGGCGGGGGGCCTTGCGCGTGTTGCGCGCGCTGGACGCGCGATGGAACAGCAAGCGGGCGCAGGCGGGACAATGGTAGATCTTCTCGGCGGCGTGCACCTGGTGCACCAGCGAAACCGGCAGCGTCATGCCGCAAGCCGTGCAGACGCCGTTGACCACCGGCACGATGGCCAGGGGGCCCTTCTGCAGCAGCCGCGAAAACTGCAGGCCGATTTCGGAGGGAATGTCCTTTTTAAGGGAAGCGATCGATTCATCCAGCTGGTCCAACTGGGCTCCGGGCATCCCCGCCTCCTGCTGGGCGCGGGCGATGATGAGTTCCTGAAGCTGGACCAGAAGATTGATGACCGGTTGCATGGGTTTCCTTAATGGCAATACGCGTATAACGAACGTTCGGCCGGAAGTTTTACACCCCAAACCCCCAGATTGTAAAGAAGAATGAAAACGGTTCACGTGTTCCCCGCACACCGAACCCATGGCCCATCGCCCCAGTACGGCCCGGTGGGAACCTTCCGCCCTGCCGAGCCTTCGCCCAGGGAACCGCCCACCCTTCAAGAACCAAGCGGTTGGCCTTCTGCGTCGAACCGCGGGGCGGCCATCACCGCCGGATGCAAATAGATCGGCTGGAGTTCCTCGCTCGCGCCGCCCGCGAAAAACAGACGACCCACCCATTCGGCTTTCGGCGCGCGCGCCGGCTCCGCCCACAGCGCGCCGGGCCATTCGTGGCCGCGCGCGGCCGACGGCAGCAGCTTCCAATCCCCGACCTGCCCGGCGGCGCGCGCGAACAGCCCGGCCCAGATCGTGCCGCGCCGCGCATCGCCGGCCACCGCCACGCGCGGGATCTCCGGTTGCTCCGCGAAGATTTCCGCCGCCAGGGCCGCGCCGCTGGAAACGGTCCAGACCGGCTTGTGCTCCGGCAGCGCCCACCCGCGTGCCGCCGTCAGGCTGACCCGCAAGCCCGTATACGAGCCCGGGCCGCGTCCGACCGCGAACGCGCCGACGTCCGCGAACGTCCACCCCGCGCCGCGCAGCAATCCCTCCGCCGCGGCGAACAGCCCCTGGCTGCGGCGATGGCTCGCGTCCACCGCCGCCGCCGCCACGACCGCGCCGCCGTCCAGCAGCGCCAAGCTCGCCGTCTCCGTCGAAAATTCCAACGCCAAGAGTTTCATCGCCCCGATCCTGACAGGTTTCCGCGCGGCGGAAAACCTTTTTGAGGCGCGCGGCCCCGCCGGGTTTCGGGGGCAATAAAAAAACCGCGGCATTGCTGCCGCGGCTTTCGATCATCCGAACGGATGAATTACTTGGCGCCGAGGATCGCGTCCTTCGCGGCCTTGGCCACGCGGAACTTCACGACCTTCTTGGCCTTGATCTGGATCACTTCGCCGGTCG
>CAZECJ010000187.1:0-4693 GCA_964510645.1 uncultured Verrucomicrobiota bacterium
CCCAGATCCAGACCGAGGCGTACGTCAACCTCGTCCAGGCCGACCAGAGCCTCGATGCCGGCCGCCTGGACGAAGCCTTGGCCCAATATCAGGCCGCGCGGGACTACTACCGCCAGCTCGCCAAGGATTTCCCCGGCTGGGAACCGCGCGTCATCCAATACCGCAAGACCTATTGCGACAACCAAATCGCCGACGTCGAGCGACGCAAAGCCGGCGGCCAGCCGGAAGAACTCCCCGAACTGCAACCGCCGCCGGCGGAAACTCCGGCCCAGCCGATTCCCGTGCCGGACGTCGCCGAATCGCCGGAGCCGGAAGAGACGCCCGTCGCCTCCCCTTCGGCCGAGCTCGACTATCTCAAGAGCCGCGTCGCCAGCCTTGAGGCCGATCTCGCCGAATTCGACGGCCTCCAAAAAGCCTTCGACGCCCTCACCTCCGAGAACCAGCAGCTTCGCGGGGATCTCGACGCCGCCCAGCGGAAGCTCGCCGATCAAGAAAGCGGAACGCAATCGGTCCTCGACGGCCTCCGCGCCGATCTAGCCCGGAAAGACGAACAACTCCAGGCGCTCCAGCGCGACGTCGAGGCCAAGAAACAGCTCGACCAGGCCCTCAACGACCTGGAAGCCCAGGTCAACGACCTGCGCGCGCAAAACGAGCGCCTGAACCAGGAAATCAAGAATCTCGACGGCGAGCTCGACGATGCCGAAGTTCGCGCCGACCAGGCCGAACTGAAGGCGAAACAGGCCGAAGACTCCCTCCAAAAGGCCGAAAAAGAAGTTCAGAAAGCCCGCGAACAGAAGGCCGACGCCGAGCGGGCCAGCCGCGAAGCCCAGAAAGCCAAATCCGACAAGCCGTCCAAGCCCGCCGAAAAGGCTGCGGAAGCGGCCAAAGCCGAACCCAAGACCGACGTCGCCGCTTCGCCGATCGCCGCAACGGTCCCGCCCCGGCCCGTTCCCAAGGGCATGGTCGCCGCCGATTTCGTTCGCCAGCTGCTGCAGCAAGGCGAGAACGACGCCGCGCTCGCCACCGTCCAGGAAGCCCGCAAAACGCTTCCGACTGACATGAACCTCGTCCTGATCGAAGGCATTTCGCTGATCCGCCTGCAGCAGTACCGCGAGGCCGCCGCCATGCTCGTCGATCTCGCCAAGAACAATCCCCGCAACGCCGAAATCCACGCCACTCTCGGCGCCGCCATGATGGGCGCCGGATTCTACGAAGAGGCCCGCGAAACCCTCCTCATGGCCCTCAAGCTCGACAGGAATCTCCCGGAATGCCTCTACAACCTCGCCCAACTCTACGCGCTGGTCGCCCCGAAGGACGTCAAGCTGGCCCGCAAATACTACAAGCAGGCCCTCGATCTGGGCATCGCCCCCGATGCGCAGCTCGACAAGATCCTGAAGTAGCCGCCGGTTCGGCGCCTACTTCGCGCCGATCAGCACCACCGACAGCAGCGCCAGCGCCAGCGCCGCCCAGCGCAGCGGCGTCAGCTTCTCGCCGTACGTCCAGCGCGTCAGCAGGATCGGCACCACGATCGAGCTGCTGAAGATCGCCTGCGACAGCGAAATCGGCCCGCTGCCAAACGCCTGCAAGACCAGGAAATATCCCGCGTAATTCAGCGCGCCGATCGCGACGCCGAACATCGCCATTTCCGGGCTGAACCGCCGCCGCGTCCGCCCGCTCCGGCGCCGCCGCACCGCCTCCCGCGTGCCCGTGAACAGCCACACCAGCGCGTAGGACGCCGCGATGTAGGCGATCCGGTTGCCCGGCGTCTCCGCCATCAGCTTGCCCACCGTCATCGACAGCGCCGTGAACAGCGCGCTGCCCAGCGCCAACGCGATCCCGGTCCCCACCGCCGACCCCCGCGCGAACCGGACGTGCTCCCGCTGCTCGACGGCCACGACGGCCAGCACCCCCAGTCCCGCCGCAATCCCCAACACTTGGATCGGCCGCGGCGTCTCCCCGAAAAACGCGAATCCGATCGCCACCACCCCCAGCGTGTTCAGCCGGTTCAGCGTGAACACGATCGCCGCCGGCGCCCGTTTCAGCGCGCCGTATTTCGTCAAGCTCCCCAGCGCGAAAAACAGGCCGTTGAAAAACGCGAATCCCAAGACCGGCCCGGTGAAGACCGCCCATGGCCGCGCCGCCGTGAACGGCAACGTCGCAAGCGCCATGACCGCCACCGCCAACCCCACGGCGCTCACCAACCCGTCCGTGTCGTGCCCCCGTTCCGCCGCCGCCTTGAACAGGAAATTCAGCACGCCGTAGAGCACGGTGGCGCCAACGGTATAGATGACCCAAGGTTCCATCCCGTCCCGTCTACCATCCCCCGCCGTCCGAGGCCAGCGCCGAAATCGCGCCGGTCATCCGACGGGGCAGCGCCGATTAGACACAAGCGCGGGTCATGTTGAGCGGAGGCGCCTCGCGCCGCAGTCGAAACATCTCCGCTTAGCGGCAACGGCCGGCCGGCGGGATCGCGCCGAGATCCCTCGACAAGCTCGGGATGACAGCCGTCCCGACCTGATCCCCTGCCGATGGCACCCGCTCGCAGATGTCGTACACCCCCGGTTGTGACCGGTGCGCCGCCGTGGTAGGATTCCCCCGCCATGAGAATCGCCACTTTCAATTGCAACTCCGTTCGCTCGCGAATCGACATCGTCCTGGGCTGGCTGGCCGATTACGCCCCCGACGTCCTCTGCCTCCAGGAAACCAAGGTGCAGGACGCCGAATTCCCCGCCGACGCCTTCCGACTCGCCGGCTGGCAGATCGCGTTCCAAGGCGAAAAATCCTACAACGGCGTCGCCCTCGTCTCGAAAACCGCCCCCGACGAGGTTTCCTTCGGCCTCGATTCGGCTCCCGCCGATCCCACCCGCCTCGTCCACGCCCGCTTCGGCAAGATCCACGTCGTGAACACCTATGTCCCCCAAGGGCGCGAAATCGACCACGCCATGTATGCCTACAAGCTGGCTTGGTTCGCGCGCCTAAAAAAGTATTTCCAGCAGAAAATCGGCGCGGGCGCGCCGCTGCTCTGGTGCGGCGATCTCAACGTCGCGCGCCATCCCATCGACGTCACGAACCCCGAAACCAAAAAGGACCACGTCTGCTACCATCAGGCCGTCCGCGACGCCTTCGAGGACGTCCTCGCGCTTGGATTCACGGACCTCTTCCGCAAACACAACCCCGACCTCGTGGATTACTCGTTCTACGATTACCGCACGCCGTTCAACCCCGACCAGAAGCGCGGCTGGCGCATCGACTACGTTCTCGCCACGCCCCCCCTCGCGCAGACATCGGCCGCCGCCGCCATCGACATCGTCCCCCGCACCCGCCCCAAACCCTCCGACCACTGCCCCCTCTACGCGGACTTGAAGGATTGAACGCGCCCGTTCCAGCCGCCCCCCTGCGCATCCTCGAAACCCTGCGCCAGAACGGCCACGAGGCATTTCTCGTCGGCGGCTGCGTCCGCGATTTGCTCTTGGGCCGCGAGCCCAAGGACTGGGACATCGCCACGGACGCCCTCCCCGACCGCATCGAAGCGCTGTTTTCCAAGACCGTCGCCGTCGGCAAGGCGTTTGGCATCATCGCCGTCGTCTGCGACGACGGTTCCATGGTCGAAGTCGCCACCTACCGCGCCGATTCGCCCTACGCCGACGGCCGCCACCCAGGAGCGGTCGCATTCACGAACGCCCGCGAAGACGCCATCCGCCGCGACTTCACCGTCAACGCCCTCTTGCTGGATCCCTCGACCGGCGAGATCCGCGACTACGTCGGCGGCCACGAAGATCTCGCCGCGCGCGTCATCCGCGCCATCGGCGATCCCGAAACGCGCTTTGCCGAAGACCACCTGCGCCTGCTGCGCGCCGTCCGTTTCGCCGCCGTCCTCGGCTTCGCCATCGATCCCGCCACGTTCGCCGCCATCCAGAAGCTCGCGCCGAACATCCGCCGCATCAGCGCCGAACGCATCCGCGACGAATTGTTCCGGCTCCTGACCGAAGCACCCCGGGCCGGCGCCGCCCTCCAGCTCCTGCGCGACGCCGGGCTTTTAAAGGAAATCCTGCCCGAAATCGAAGCCTTGGTCGGCGTCGAACAACCCCCCGAATTCCATCCGGAAGGCGACGTCTTCGTCCACACCAAGCTCATGCTCGACGCCCTGCCGGAAAAACCCGCCCTGCGCCTCGCGCTGGCCGTCCTCCTGCACGACGTCGGCAAGCCGCCCACCGCGCAGTATGCCACGCTGCCCGACGGCACCCAGCGTTGGCGCTTCGAAAACCACGCCCATGTCGGTGCGGACATGGCCCGCGCCATCCTCGAGCGCCTGCGCGCGCCCAACGCCCTCGTCGACGACGTCTGCGCGATCGTCGCCGGCCACATGCGCATCGCCGATGCCGACAAGATGCGCCCGCCCAAGCTCCGCCGCCTGATCGGCGCCTCCACCTTCGAAGACGAGCTCGAACTGCACCGACTCGATTGCACGTCCTCCCACGCCATCCTCGACGTCTACGATTTCCTCAAGGCGAAACAGGCCGAATTCGCCGCCGAACCCGTCCTGCCCCCGCCGCTCGTGACCGGCCGCGACCTCATCGCGCTCGGCCACGCGCCCGGCCCCCATTTCGCGCAGATCCTGCGCGATGCCTACGACCGCCAGCTCGAAGGCGAGACCGACAAGGCCGCCCTCCTCGCCGCCGTGCCCCCGCCGGCG
>CAZECJ010000188.1:0-4666 GCA_964510645.1 uncultured Verrucomicrobiota bacterium
CGTTCGGCATCGCGCCGGACGTGGGCATCGCCGTGGACGTGACGTTCGCGACGGACCACCCGATGATGGACGGAGCGGAAAAGCGCGAGGGCAAGGTGTCGCTCGGCGGCGGCCCGGTGCTGTCGCGCGGGGCGAACATCAACCCCGTGCTCTACGAACACCTCTTGGCAACGGCGAAGAAGCGCAAAATTTCCGTGCAGATCGTGGCCGACGGGCGCGCGACGCCGACGGACGCCGATCCCATCCAGCTTTCCCGCGCGGGCGTGGCCGCCGCGCTCGTGAGCATTCCGCTGCGCTACATGCACACGCCCAGCGAAATCGTCGCCGTGGACGACCTCGACCGGACGGTCGAACTGCTCGCGCACGCGATCGCGGCCATGAAGCCCGGGCAGAAGTGGATTCCGTTTTGAGCAGAAAAGAGTATTCAGCATGCAGGATTCAGAAGTCAGAATGACGTCGAGTGGCAAGGTCCGGGATCAGAAGGTTTCCATTCTGAATCCTGAATTCTGACTCCTGAATACTCTCCGAAGGAGAAAGCGATGATCAAGGTCAAGGTAGTCGGTTGCGGGGGATACGGCGGCGTGGGGATCGTGGAGCTGCTGCTGCGGCATCCCGAAGCGAAGATCCAGACGCTGGTGGCGGCGACGGAAACGGGCATGCCGATGAGCGAGCTCTATCCGCACCTGAAGGGCTTCTGCGACCTGCCGATCCTGAAGCCCGACGATCCGGCGGCGCAGGAGCCGGCCGACGTGGTGTTTTTCTCGACGCCCGACGGCGTCGGCATGGTCCAGGCCCCGGCCGAACTGGCCAAGGGCGCGCGCGTGATCGACTACAGCGGCGATTTCCGCTTCAACAACGTCGAGGACTACGCCGAGTACGCCCGCCGCATCGGGCGCGATCCCGTCCACAAGGTTCCGGAACTGCTCCCGCAGACCGTCTACGGCCTGCCCGAGCTGAACCGCAAGGCCTATTCGAAGGACCAGCGCCTCGTCGGCAATCCGGGCTGCTTCGCGATGAGCTGCCTGATCGGCCTCGCGCCGGCGGCGTCGGCCAAGCTGGTGGATTTATCGAGCTTGATCTGCGACTGCAAGACGGGCGTGTCGGGCGCCGGCAAGAAGGCGACGCCGATCCATCACTATCCCGCGCGCTACGAGAACATGGGGGCCTATCGCCTGAGCGGCCACCAGCACGTGATGGAAGTCGAACGCATGCTCGGCGGACTCGCGGGCGTACCCGTGCCGGTGACCTTCACCGCGCAGGTCGTGCCCGTTTGCCGCGGCATCCTGAGCTGCCTCTACGGCACGCTGCGCGACGGCATCGGCCTGGCGCAGGTGCGCGAGGCCTACGCCGAGTTCCACAAGCACAACCCCTTCGTGCGGCTCTTCGATTCCAAAGCCGTCGTGGGCACGGCCCACGTGCGCGGGTCCAACTACTGCAACCTGACCGTCGACGTCGATGCCCGTACGCGCCGCCTGCGCGTGGTCTCGCACATTGACAACCTCATGAAGGGACAGGCCGGCAACGCCTTGCAGAACATGAACCTGATCTGCGGCCTGCCCGAGAATACTGGGCTGGACCATCCCGGCTCGTATCCGTAAACTGCACGCGAAAGGAGAGGACCATGAAAAAACTCTCGTTGCTCCTCGGTTTGCTTCCGCTGGCGGCGTTCGCCGCCGTTGGCCCCCAGGTCACCATCTACAACGATGGCTTTGCCACCGTGAAAGAGGACCGCACGCTTTCGCTCGCGGAAGGCGTGTCGGAAGTCCGCGTGACGGACATGTCGCGCCAGCTCGAACCGGATTCGGTGATGTTGCGTGAACTCTCTCCGACCCCTTTCGGCGTGAAGATCCTGGAGCAAAGCTTCATCAACGACCCGCTGACGGAAGGCCTCTTGCTCTACCAGATGGAAGGCAAAACCCTGCGTTTCGAGGAGAAACGCGAAGACGGCACGGTCAAGGAGCACGTCGGCAAGCTGATCCGCAGCGGCTACGTCCCCGGCGGCGGCTCCGAGCAGCCCATCGTCGAGGAAGACGGCGCGGTGCGGTTCTCGCTGCCGGGCCAGCCCGTGTTCGAAGGCATCGATCCCAACGCTTTCCTCAAGCCGTCGCTCGTGTGGCAGATCGCCTCGAAGAAGGCGGGGGAGTGTCCCATCGAAGTCGCCTACGTCACCGCCGGCATGAGCTGGGAGGCCACCTACAGCCTCGTCGCTCCCGCCGAGGGCAGCGACGAATTCGATCTCTCCGGCTGGATCTCGCTCCAGAACAATACCGGCAAGACGTTCGAGAACACCGACATCAAGCTCATCGCCGGCGACGTGCAGAAGGTGCAGCCGCAAGCCGTTGGTAACATGTCTCGTGCTCGCGCGAAGTATGCGATGGCGGATATATTTGAAGAGTCCATGCCCGAGGAACGCACCTTCGACGAATTCCATCTCTACACCTTGCCGCGGCCGGTGCTGCTGCGGAACAACGAACTGAAGCAGGTCGAATTCATTCGCGCGATCGGCGTGAAGGGCAACCGCTATTACGTCTACAATCCGATGGTCGGCTACCGCTGGGGCGGGGGCCGCAACGAAGATCCGGATTACGGGACCCAGGCGGACAAGAAAGTCGGCGTGCGGATCGAGATTTCGAACAGCGAGACGAACCAGCTGGGCGTGCCGCTGCCGAAGGGCCGCATGCGTCTGTACCGCGCGGACTCGAAAGACGGCCGCCGCGAGTTCACGGGCGAGAACCAGATGGACCACCTGCCCAAGAACGAGTTGCTGAAGCTCGAGATGGGCAACGCCTTCGACCTCGTCGGCGAGCGCAAGCGCATCGACTTCACGGTGGACACCACGGCCAAGAAGATGACCGAGTCGTTCGAGATCAAGCTGCGCAACCGCAAGGACGCGCCCGTCGAGATCCGCGTGGTCGAGCCGCTGTACCGCTGCGCCAACTGGAAAATCGCGGCGTCGAGCCTGCCGTTTACGAAATTCGACGCGAACACGATCGAATTCCGCGCGCCGGTGCCGGCGGACGGCGAGACGGTCCTGACCTACACGGTGAACTATGGGTGGTAAATGGATTTTTCACGGTGTGGAAAAATGTTTTCCATAGCGTGGAAAATTTGCGACAAGTTTTTCCACGGCGTGGAAAAACCGGGAGTTGGTTTTCCACGGCGTGGAAAAGTTTGGAGAGAAGCATGGAGTTGAAGCTGAAGACGATTTCCGCCGCCTTGGCGCTGGCGCTGCTGGCCACGCCGGGGTTCGGCGCGCCGACCATCGTGCACGATCCGATCACCGTGGCGCCCAAAGGGCAGCCGCTGGGGGTAAAGGCCACGGTCCGCGACGCGGCGGCGCGCGTGGAAACGGTCTCGCTGTTCTATGCGTCCTCGCGGGGCATGACGCCCTTCCGGTCGACCATGTCGAGCTCGGGGGCGGGGGTGTGGTACGCCACGATTCCCGGCCACATGATGGGGCCCGGCGCGCAGATGTTCTACTATCTCCAGGCCGAAAACGCCGACGGCGAGGTCCGGGACACCGATTGGCAGACCGTCAAGCTGGTGGAATCCGGCGTCGCGCCGGAAGCGATCCCCTCCGCGAGTTCGGTGGCGCGGAAGGCGCAGCAACAGGCCGCGCCTGCCGCCCAGGGCACAACCGCCGCGCCCGCGCCGGCCAAGAGCGGCAAATCGAAGTACCTGCTGCCGGCGGCGGTCATCGTCGGCGGCGGACTCGCCATCGGCGGGGCCTTGGCCATCGCGACCTACGACAGCGGCGGCAGCGGCGGCGGAGACGACGATCCGTCGGTGGACGGCAACTACGGCGGCAACTACGACGTCTGCTTCGTCCCGTCCGCCCTTTCCAACGCGCCCGCCGCCACGACCTGCGACGACGGGCTGGTGAACGTCTACGTGACCAACGGCACGGCCCGGATCGTGGGGTTGTGGGAAGCGACGGTCTTGACCGGCACCCTGAACGGAAACCTGTTTTCCGCCGTCGAGAACGTCGGCGCCACGGCGAAATTTCCGGAGGCGCACCTGATCGCCTCGGGTGAAATCTCGGGCAGCGCCTGCACAGTCCGCCTCGACGGCTATTCGACGGATGCGGAGCGTCCCGGCGACTTCAGCGGCCAGCTCGACACCACGAAGAGGTAGCGCATGCGGAAGACGGCATTCCTGGATCTGGCGGAGAAGCGGCGCAGCGTGCGGGCGTACAAGCCCGACGACGTGCCCGAGGAGCTGCTGCAAACGGTGCTGGAGGCGGGGCGGCTCGCGCCGTCGGCCTGCAACAAGCAGCCGTGGCGGTTCATCGTGGTGCGCAGCGAGACGGGCCGGCGCGCGCTCGGCGCCGCCTATGCGCGCGAATGGTTCTGGAAGGCTCCGCTCGTGATCGCCGTCTGCATCCTGCCCAAGGAAGCCTGGACGCGGTCCCACGACGGGAAGAACTACGCGATGGCGGATGGCGCCCTCGCGATGGACCACCTGCAGCTGGCCGCCGCCGAACTGGGCCTGGGCACCTGCTGGATCGGCGCGTTCGATCCGGCGGCCGCCCGCGAAATCCTGGGCCTGCCCGACGGCGTTGAAATCGTCGGGATGACGCCGCTGGGATTCCCCGACGTCGAAGCCAATCCGCGCGTCCGCTCCCGCCGGCCGCTGGGCGAAACCGTGATGAAGGAACGCTGGGGCT
>CAZECJ010000189.1:0-4618 GCA_964510645.1 uncultured Verrucomicrobiota bacterium
CGCCGGACGCAGCGGAGGCCGACGACGGTGTTGCTGGAGGCGGGGGCGAGGGAGGATCGGGCGGCGCAGCGGAGGCCGGCGGCGGCGTTGCTCCACGAACCGCCGCGCACGACGCGGAGGGTGCCGGCGGCGGGTCCGGTCGGGTTGGCGGTCGTGCGGTTGGTGTAGGATCCGGACCAATCCCAGCACCATTCGGCGGCGTTGCCCGCCGCGTCGCGGAGACCGTAGCCGTTGGCGGCATAGGACGCGGCGTTGGAGGTGCCGACGGCGGCGTAGAGGGCGTTGGAGGCGGCGATGGCGTCGCCCCACGGATATTCCCGGCCGCTGAAGCCGCCGCGCGCGGCTTTTTCCCACTCGGCCTCGGTCGGCAGGCGGTAGCCGTTGGCGTTCCAATTCACGCAGGCGGAGGTGAGGTCGACGGTGTTGGATTTGTAGAGGTTGGTCTGCGCGGCGGTGGCGTAGTAGGCGGGAAGCAGGCCCTCGAACTGCGATCGCGCGTTGCAGAACTTTACGGCGTCGTACCAGCCGATCTTGACGACGGGGTGGTTGCTGGAGGTGGCCGTGCCGCCGCCGGAGACGACGCCGCACTGCCCGGTGGCGAAATGGTAGCCGTTCGTCATGGCCCAGCGGCGGACCTGAGCCCAATTGGTATAGGTGACTTCGCGGGCGTCGATGGCGAAGGCATCGACGTGAATGGCGGCGGCGGGCCGTTCGTTGGTGTCGGCGGATCCGTCCGCGCCCATTTGGAATTGGCCAGAGGGAATCCAAACCAGGTTGGTGTTGGAGGAAAAGAGCTGAGGGGAGGCGTGGGCGCGGATGAAATTTGCGGAGGAATTGATCGGCAACGAGATCTGTCCGGTGCGTCCAGTGCTGGTCAGGGCAAGGAGCGGGGTCCAGGGGCCTTCTACTTGCGCAGCGCCTTCAAGGAGCATCGTGCCGTTTTCGTTTTGGTTGTTCCAAGACAGTACGCCGTTGGTGCCGACTGCGCCGAGAATGGGCGCCACGCCGAAAGCCAGATTGGTGGCTTTCGCCGTGCTGCCGATGGCGAGGGTCTGGGTGACGGCCAGGGACGATTGTCCCAAGGGCGTGAACACGATCCGGTAGGTGCCGGCGGTCGGCAGGGGGCATTCGAAGAAGCCATCGTCGCGGCTGGTCCAATGCTCGTCGTTGGGGCGGCTGGTCAGGTTGAGCGAATGGATGCGCAGGGGCGCGGGCGCGCCGGTGTTGGGATCGGTGGACCAGCCGCGCAGCTTGGGCCAGTTGGTGTGCGCGGCGGCGAGGAATTGCTGCCAACCGCGGCGGACATTGGGCACGATGTTGGTCCGGGTGAGATTGTAGGCGGGTTGGAATCCGGCGTTGGTGCTGACTTCGGCGCCATATGATTGGATGCCGTAGAGCCCGTAATTGGAATCAGTGCGGTCGCCGTTGACGGTGTAGTCGAATTCCGGGCCGCTCGTGAACACATAGGCATTGTGCTCCTCGGTCGTGCAGACGTTGGCGATGGCGTTGCCGAGGGCTTTGAAGGGATCCGGGGCGGGCATGGATACGGAGAAATCGCCGTAGGGGCCGTAGAAGACGCCCATGTAGCTGTGGAAACTGAGGGTGAAGCCGGGCCGGACGCGCTGGAGCAGGGCGTCGTAGGCTTGGATTTCGGGTTCGGAAGCGGGACGTGGCCCGCGATAGGTGTCGTCGCTGGAGACGGAAGTGGATCCCTCGTTGTCGCTGCCCCAATGGAACGGCGAGTTGCGGTTGAGGTCCACGCCATCGGTCGGGTAGGTCATGGTGCCGCTGCGGTTGTTGTCGCGGCCGTTCTTGCGCCAGTCGGTGTCCACGGTGTCGCAATAGTAGCGCCCGTCGGGATTGAGGCAGGGAATGACGTAGATTTCCATGCCGTTGACCCAGGAAGCGAAGGTCGCGTTGTTGGTGTAGCCGTAGAGCAGCTGCCAGATGATGTCGAGGGCGATTTCGGGCGTGGCGTATTCGCGGGCGTGGATGTTCGAATCGATCACCACGCGCGGCTCGGGCTCTTCCGTCGCGACGTTGTCGGAAAGCTTGAGCGCCCAGATGGGGCGGCCCCCATGCGTAGATCCGATCTGGATGCGCTGGGCCAGCGCGGGAAAATTCGTCTGGAACTGGAGCAGCAGGGCGGCGACGGCCTCTTCGTCGTGGTAGCCGTTGGTGATGTTGATGGCGGAAATGCCCGGGTCCGGCGCCGGGGCGCAGAATTGGGGGAGGACGGCTTCGTAGCCGCGGGCGGCGCCGAAGGTCTGGACGGAGATCGACAGCATCTGGCTGACGGACTGGACTTGCTGGGTCGTGCCAACGAGGACCGGGAACGGCACGCCTTCCAGGCAGGGGCCTTCGTCGAAGAGCTGGTCGCCGAGCCGCCACTGGATGATGTCGCGCTGGGTGCGCACCTGCTCGGGCTGCGCGGGATAGGCCGAGAAGTAGACGCGGGATTCCGGGGGAGCGTCGGCGGTGAAGGCCTCCGAAGCGGAAAGGAGCAGGCCGAGGAGGAAGACGGAGACGGGAGACAACGATTTCATGGTCGCAGGGTGCGCCGGTGATGTCGAAAAGTCAAGGAGAGCAACATGAAGCGCGGATGAAGAATCCGGCCCGGCTTACACCCGCCGGTGCAGGTAAAAGGCGGCGCAGGGGCCTTCGGGGGAGACCATGGGGGCGCCGAGGGGATGGTCGGGAGTGCAGCGAGTCCCGAAGTGCGGGCAAGCGGGCGGCTGGAGCTTACCGAGCAAAACCTGGGCGGCCAGACACTCGGCGGGGCCGTTAACTTGTTTGTAAACAAGTTTATGGTCGAAAACGTACTGCTGGGCGGCGTCGTGGGCGGCATATTCGGGACGGAGGGACAGACCGCTCATGGGCACGACGCCGAGGCCGCGCCATTCGCGGTCGGAGACTTCGAAGACGGCATCGATGATGCGCTGCGCTTCGGGATTGCCGTTGGGATGCACGATGCGCGGATAGGCGTTGACCATCTCCGCTTGGCCCTGCTCGAACAGGCGCAGGACGTCGAGCACGCCGAGCAGAATGTCGGCGGGCTCGAAGCCGGTGACGGCGATGGGGCGGTTCAGTTCGCGGGCGAGGGCGACGTAGGGATCGGAGCCGACGATGGCGCAGACGTGGCCGGCGGCGAGAAAGGCGTCGGGCGCGGTTTCCGGATCGGCGCAGATGGCGCGCAGGATGGGCGGGACGAGGAACTGCGAGACGAGGAGGCTGACGTTGGCGAGACCGCGCTCTTTTGCCAGATAGGCTAGTAAGGCGTTGGCCGGTGCGGTGGTCTCGAAGCCGATGGCGAGATGGACGATCTGCTTGCCGGGATTCTCGCGCGCGAAATCGAGCGCTTGGAGGGGCGACGTGATCATGCGGACGTCGGCGCCGCGCGCCTTGGCGGCGTAGAGGTCGCCGGAGGAATCGGACGGCACGCGCAGCAAATCGCCGAAGGTGCAGAGGATGACCTCGGGACGCTTGGCGATGGCGATGGCGTGGTCGAGGTAGGACGACGGCGTGACGCACACGGGGCAGCCGGGACCATGCAGAAGCTGCACGTGCGGCGGCAGGAGCGTGTCGAGCGCGTGGCGCAGGATGGCGTGGGTCTGGCCGCCGCAGACTTCCATGATGCGCGCAGGACGCTTCGAAATCCGCGCGATTTCCGCCGCAAGCGCACGGATGGAGTCGGGGACGGAGTATTCGGAGAAATGCTTCATGGGGGGCAGAATACAGAATTCAGAATACAGGAGACAGGATTCAGAAGGGGGAGGTCAAGATCTCATTGATTTATTGAGTTCCGTGCAGTCGTGAATCTCCTTGTGAAGAAGGCTGGACAGTTTCGATGCGAGCTTTCGGGCGGGGCGTGCGTAAGCCACGGTGATCAGATTGATCCGGACGGCGTCTGGGAAGCAAAGGTTGAGTTCATAGGCGTGGTGCCGGGCGCATTTCGACCAGCAGAGCTGCAGGCAACGCAAGTCGGCCAGGTTGAATTCGCGCGTGACACGGTTCCGTTGGATCGTCGAGAGGGTCCGGGTATTCAGGTCGATGACCGTCCGCTGTCCCCGATTCAGGATGTAAAAGAAGGGGAGGAGGGAGCAGATGCCGCCCCAGCAGAGCATGAGCGCGATACATTGCATGAGGTTCAGCGGGGTTGCCGTTTGGATGTCGAACGGCAGATGCCAGACGATGGCGGCCAGGATGAACAGGAACCCGCAGAAATAGAGGGACGAATGGCTGGCGCGGTACTCGATCCGGGTGCCTGAGCAATAGAGGGCTCGCTCGCGCAAGAAACCGGTGGACACGAAGCCCGTGCGGACGGGATCGGTGGGCACGCCGGGGAAGCGGGAGGGGTCGGAGTATTCGGTCAGGTGTTTCACCGGGAAGAGGTCAGAGGTCAGGGTTCAGAGGTCAGGATGGAGCGGACCATGGAAGAAGGACATCCGGAGAGCAGAACGCGCTTGTTGCGGGAGGTGGCGCCGGCGAGGAGCTGGACGCGGGCGCGGGGGAGGGCGAAGGTATCGGAGAGGAATTCGATCAAGGCGGCGTTGGCGGCGCCGTCGACGGGCGGGGCGCAGAGGCGGATCTTGAGGGCGTCGCCCAGTTCGCCCTGGAT
>CAZECJ010000190.1:0-4615 GCA_964510645.1 uncultured Verrucomicrobiota bacterium
CTTCTACCGCAAGCTCGGCCTGCGCCGGATGAAAACCGGCATGGCCCGCTTCCAGCATCCCGACGCCATGGCCCAAAAGGGCTTCACGGACTAGGAAGCCGTCAAACTGTTTGGAGCTTTTCCGGATCCGTGCTAGGCTCCGGATCAACCCGGAGGTGCACATGAACATCGTCAGACTGACCTATGCGAGCCGCTTGAAGAAACCGCTGGGGCATGCCGCCCTGGAAAACATCATGAACGTGTCGCGCCGCAACAACCAGAAGCTGGGCGTCACGGGCGCGCTGTGTTCCTCGCCGCGCGGATTCCTGCAGATCCTCGAAGGCCCCGCCGAGGCCGTCAACGATCTCTACAACCGCATCGTCCGGGATCCCCGCCACGCCCAAGTCACGCTGCTCGAATACGTGAAAGTCCCCTTCCGCGAATTCGAGAACTGGTCCATGGCGTACGTCCGCACCGACGAGATCGCCAAGGCGCTGCTGCACAAGTACAGCACGCACCACGTCTTCGACCCCTTCACCATGGGCCCGGTCCAGGCGCGGGTCTTTCTCCTGGCGATCACCGAGTTGCGCGCCCACTATCTCGCGAAACAGCACGCCGAAAGCGGCCAACGCCCCTCCTGAGCGCAACGCCAACGCCTCCGCTGCGCAGGCGACCGGGATTTTCCATGCCGAATTTTACCCCAAACTGGCCCTATATGCCCAAACCGATCCGAACGAAGAAACGGGATTGGAAAGACCGGTGCGCCGCCTTCGGCGTGCATTTTTTCTTCGGCGCGATTTTGGGCTCCGCCTTCGGCCTGGGATTCTGGGCGATCCATTTCGCCGAGGAAAAGACGGCCACCGTCGGCCTCTTGTGCATCGGCGGCGGCGCGTTGCTGTGCGGAATCGCCGCCGGCATCGCGCGAGACGAATTCTGGACCGATCTCTGGAAGAAAATGGTTCCCTGATTTTCCGTTCCGGCTCAAAACGGCGCGTTCGCTCCCAAAAACCGCCTGAAAATGGCCAATATATCGTTTGGAAGCCTTGGGGGGGCTCATTTACCGGAACATTCGCAGATTTCTCGCCTCGCGACGCCAAACATGGGAAAAATAGGCTGCAGGAGATGAATTTTGTGAAAAAAAGTTCGTGTTTCGCCGTTGTCGTTTTCCTGACGCTCTGTTTTTCCTGTTTCGCCCAATCCATCCGCCCGGGGATGGGCTCGATCCCGTACGCGGACGGCACGACCTTCCGCGTCTGGGCGCCGTTCGCCGATTCCGCCGCCGTCGCCGGCGAATTCAACGAGTGGCACGCCGCCTCCATGGCCCGCGACGCCTCCAACGGCATGTGGTCCATCGACGTCCCCGGCGCGCGGCCTGGCCAGCGCTACAAGTACGTCTTCAACGGCTATATCTGGAAACGCGACCCGCGCGCGCGCCAAGTCACCCATTCCAGCGGCGATTCCGTCGTCTACGATCCCGCCGCCTTCGATTGGGGCGACGACCGCGCGCCTGAAATTCCCCGCCACGATCTCGCGATCTACCAGCTCCACGTCGGCACCTTCGCCGGCAAAAATCCGCCGGCGACCTTCGACGACGCCATCCCGTTCCTCGATCACGTTCGCACCCTCGGCTTCACCGTCGTCCAACTCATGCCCGTCAACGAATTCCCCGGCGGCCGCAGCTGGGGCTACAATCCGTCCGACCTCTTCGCCATCGAGACCGACTACGGCGGCCCCGACGCCCTCAAGCGCTTCGTCCGCGCCGCGCATGCCCGCGGCCTCGCCGTCTTCGTCGACGTCGTCCACAACCACTACGGCCCGACCGATCTCGACCTGTGGGGTTTCGACGGCGCCTCCTGGAACGGACTCGGCGGCATCTATTTCTACAACGACGACCGCGCCCACACCCCGTGGGGCTCCACCCGCCCCGACTACGGCCGCCCCGAAGTCCGCGCCTTCATCCGCGACCAAGTCTTCATGTTCGCCGAGGAATACCGCGTCGACGGCTTCCGCTGGGATTCCGTCTATCACGTCGTCCGCACCCAACAGGGCGTCAACGAACAGGGCATCCAGTTGTTGCGCGAGATCAACCAAGAACTCGCCGAAACCCATCCGGCCCTCGTCCGCACCGCCGAGGACCACGCCTTCGACCACGACATGCGCTTCGACGCCCAGTGGGACGTCGGCCACCGCTGGGCGCTCTATCAGCAGATCGCCGCCCCTTGGGACCACGAGCGCAACATGTACGTCGTCGCCGGCACCCTTTCCGACTGGGCCGGCTTCCAGCGCGTCGTCTTCACCGAAGCCCACGACTACGTCGGCCGCATGAACGACAATCGCGGGCGCGTGCCCGCCCACGTCCATCCCGAAGATCCCGAAAGCCTCTGGGCCCGCAAGCGCGCACTGCTCGGCGCCGCCGTCCTTCTCACCACCCCCGGCATCCCCATGATTTTCCAAGGCCAGGAAATGCACGAGACCCAGTCCTTCCAAGACGAAACCCCCTTGCGCTGGGATCGCACCAACACCCACGCCGGCATCGTCCAAGCCTACTCCGACCTGATCCACCTCCGCCGCAATCTCGGCGGAACCACCCCCGGCCTCCAAGGCGCCGGCGTCGGCGTCCACCACATCGACAACCAAAACAAGGTCGTCGCCTACGTCCGCTGGGACCGCGGCGGACAGGCCGACGACGTGGTGGCCGTCGCCAACTTCTCCGCCGTCGATTTCGACCGGGGCGACTACGGCGTCCGCTTTCCCTCCGCCGGCACCTGGGTCCGCCGCTTCAACGGCGATTCCAAAACCTACGGCTCCGACTTCGGCGACTTCGGCGCCGACCAGGTCGAGGCCGCCGGCGAGCCCCCCTCTGCCGCCGTCGACATGGGCAAGTACAGCCTCCAGATCTTCTCCAAACAGGCCCCCGGCGTCATCGGTTCCGTTTTGCCGTCGAAGCCGCCGGAAGACGCCCCATGAACCGCTTGTTCCCCCGCGCGCGTTGCGGTAAGGTCGTTACCGGAAAAATCAAAATGAAAGCAATCGCGTTTCTGATGCTGGGCATGCTTCTGGCGCTTCCTCTCGCAGGCAAAGCCGAGGCGCCGGACGTCGTCTCCTTCTCCGGCTCGGTGTCTTACAAATCCCTGGAGCGCGGATTCTTCGCCATCGATGCGGACGACGGGCAGAAGTTCATGCCGATCAACCTGCCGAAGGAATTCGCCATCGACGGGCTCCGCGTCCAAGTGACGGCGCGCGCCAAATCCGACATGGTCGGCATCCAGATGTACGGAACGCTCATCGAAATCGTTGCGATTTCGAGACTCCCGCCCCCCTGAAGCCGCGGCGAAGAACCGCGCGCGGACCCCGGGGGCCGGGATGGGGAATCGGGCTTGTCCCGCCGCAGGCCGGAGTCTATGATGGCGTCCGTTTTCCGGAGAACTGCCATGAAACCGATCCAGACCGACCAAGCCCCCGCCGCCATCGGGCCCTACTCTCAAGCTGTCTCGCAGAACGGGCTCGTCTTCGTTTCCGGCCAGCTCGGGCTCGACCCGGCCAGCGGCGCGCTGGCCGAAGGCACCGAGGCGCAAACCCGCCGCGCGCTCCAGAATCTCGTCGCCATCCTCGCCGCCGCCGGGCTGGGAACGAAACACGTCCTCAAGGCCACGATCTACGTTGCGAACATGGACGACTTCGCGCTCGTAAACAAACTCTACGCCGAAGTCTTCGCGCCGCCCTTCCCGGCCCGCGAAGTCGTCCAGGCCGCGCGCCTGCCCAAGAACGCCCTCGTCGAAATCTCCGCCATCGCGGCGACGTGAACCCGCGGAGCCTGCGCGACGCTTAATTTCCTTGAACCCCACGAATCTCCGAGGCCTGCCATGATCATCATCGAACCCCACGTCCACATGCTGTCGCGCACGACGGACGACTACACGGCGATGTACCGCGCCGGCATCCGCTGCGTCGTCGAGCCGTCCTTCTGGCAGGGTTCCAACCGCCGTTTCGCCGGCACGTTCTTCGATTACTTCCGGCTTTCCCTCGAATTCGAGCACACCCGCGCCCTGCGCTACGGCGTGGACCACTACTCCTGCATTTCCGTCAATCCCAAGGAAGCCGAAGATCTCGATCTCGCCCGCGAAACCCTCGCCGGCATTGGCCCCTATCTCGAACATCCGCGCTGCGTGTGCGTCGGCGAGATCGGCTTCAACCGCATCACGCCCAACGAAGAGGAAGTCTTCCAGCGCCAGCTCGACATGGCCAAGGCCCACGCCCTGCCCGTCCTCGTGCACACCCCCCACGACACTCCCGAAGTCAGCAAGAAAAAAGGCACCGCGCGCATCCTCGACATCCTGCGCGAGTTCGCCTACGACCCGTCCATGATCGTCGTCGACCACAACACCGAAGAAACGATGCCGCTGACGCGCAAGACGGACTACTGGGCCGGCCTGACGGTCTATCCCTATTCCAAGCTCAATCCGCGCCGCGTGGTGGACATCCTCCAGCGCTGGGGCCTCGAGCGCGTGACGGTCAATTCCTCCGCCGACTGGGGCGTGTCCGATCCGTGTTCGCTGCCGAAGACCGCCGCGTTCATGGCCGAGCAGGGCTTCACCAAGGCGCAGATCCGCAAGATCATGCACGACAATCCGCTCGC
>CAZECJ010000191.1:0-4582 GCA_964510645.1 uncultured Verrucomicrobiota bacterium
CTTCTTCGGTCAGCTTCGTGTCTCATTGTCATTGGCACATAGGGGCTACGTAAAAGTTCCCCGGGGGCCGTTGCCGAAGGAAGCGGCGCATGCTAGGCTGGCGGGCATGAAGAGAATTCTGAGGTGGGTGGCGGTCCTCCAGACCGCGGCGATCGGGGGCTTGGCGGTTTTCGGCTGGTGGGCAAGCCGCGACGAGCCGCCGCCGGCGGACGAGGCGGAGTTGGCCGTCGCGCGGCCGGACGTCGCGCCCGCGGACAACGCGTTCACCTATTTCCTCGCCGCGACGAATCTCCTGGCCGAGACGACGAACGCCCAGCGGGTGGCGGATTTCCTGGTGGGCAAGGCGCCGGACGGCGCGGAACTGCGCGAATGGGTCGCGGCGAACGCGGAGTGCCTGGCGCAGGTGATGCGCGGAAGCGAATGCGCGGTTTGCCAGGTTCCGGTGCCGCCGTCGTTTTTCGGCGCCGAATTTCCGTATCTCACTCCTTGGCTGAAAATCGGCCGGCTGCTGGCGGTTCGCTCCCGCCAGGCGCGGCTGGACGGGCGCTGGGCGGCCGCCGCCGCGGATGCGCTTGCAACCGCCCGCATGGGCGGGCTTGTTCTGGGCAACGCCGAATCCATGATCCATTATCTGGCCGGCGCGGCCATCGTCGGCGAAGGATTCGAGCAGATCCTGGCCTTGGCCGCCGATCCGGCCGTCCCCGCGGAAGATCTGCGGGCGCTGGCCGCCGAATTGGATGCGCTGGGCCCGTACGACGCCGGCCTCGCCTTGGCGCTGAAGGCCGAGAGCCGCGCGGCGGCCGATCTGGTCGATGGATTCGCCACCGGCCGCATCGATTGGCTGGATCTGGCGTCGTTCGGGAACGAGGAACGCGATTTCCGGAAGCGTTTGCTTGGGGCCGTCATGCGCTCGCCGTATTTCTTCCGCCCGCAGGCCACCTTGCGGGCCGTGCGGGAGAAGTACCGGCAGGCGATCCGGGACGTTTCCTTGCCCTATGCGCAGGCGGACTTGGCCGAGGAACCGCGGTTCGGCCAGAGCGCCGCCCAGTTGCTGCGGCCGAATTCCATGGGGGAATTTTTCCGGCGGATGGTGGTCGTTCCGGTCCGCTTGACCCTGGAAAAGAAATGCCGGGCGGAAAGCCTGCTGGCCGGCGCGAGACTGGCCGTGGCGTGCAACCGGTTTGAGCGGAACCAAGGCCGCTGGCCGGAAACGCTGGCGGAACTGGTGCCGGAATATCTGGCCGCCGTGCCGCGGGATCCGTTCGACGGCGCGCCGTTCCGCTATTCGGCGGAAAAGGGCCTGGTTTGGGCCGTGGGGCAGAACCTGACGGACGACGGCGGCTCGACGCAGGTGCCGTGCTCCAGCAAGGAGTACGTGGCGGGCCGCGACCGGCGCCGCGCCGAGGATTTCGTTTTCGCGCTGCGTCCGCCGCCGGTGGAGTGAATCGCCCGGCACGACGCCCCTTCGCCCTGCGCCGAGAATCCCCTCCTCTAGGCGTCCAAGGGGCGGGCACCCTTGCAACCGGGAAAGGCGGAGCAGCCCCAGAACGAAGCGCCGGCGTTGGGGCCTTTGCGCGCGGTGCGCAGGGCCATCGGTTTTCCGCACACCGGGCAATCGGGGGCCTTCGCCCCCGCCCGATGGGTCCGATCCGCCGGATCTGTCGGATTCTTCCGGCTCCGCTCGCGCTCCGCGATGCGCGCGGCGGCCAGCTTTTCGCTGTAGCCGCCGTCGCGGATGAAACCGCGCTCCAGCGCGGCGATTTGCTGGTCCAGCAGATAGTTGGTTTGGTGGATCAGGCAGATGATCGCGTTGGCGGCCACGGCGGGCTCGGCGTGTTCCAGCCAGGGCGCGTACCGCGCCCAGCGCGCGCGGTCGCCAATGTCCGTCGGATCCGCCAAATCCGCCGGATCCGCCGGATGCGGAAACCCCAGCTCCCGCACGGCCTTGGCCTTGGGGTCGTCTTTGGCCCACATGCGCAATTGGCGGTGGCGCAGGAAATCCTCATAGTCCAGCAGCAGCTCGTCGAGGCTGGCCCGCGCCACGTTCACCAGCCGCAACTCGGTCTGGCTGGAGGCCGCCGCCGCGCGGCTGCCCTCGGCGACGTTCTGCCGTCCGCTGCGCGCCGCCTGCACCATCTGGTCCGTCGTGCGCGAGCGCGGGTCCACGAACCGCTCGCAGAACTTCACCGTGGCGTCGTAGACCATCGTCGCCATCTGGAAGCTGCGCAACTGCCGGTAGCCCCCGCTCGGCCGCAAGCGCCGGGGCCGGCCGCCGGAAGCCGCCGCCGGATTCGTCGGTTCTGTCCTGTCCGTCCGATTCGCCGGATCAGATGGCTGATTTGAAGGTGGAAGACCCATTCCCATCACGTTTTCGTCGGCGCCTCCACCAGCGCGATTTCCTCCGGCGTCAGATTGTACAGCTCGTACACCAGCGCGTCGATCGCCCGGTCCGTCGCCGACACCGCGTTCTCCAGCGTCGCACGGTCCCCCTCCGATTTCGCCGACCGCAACTTGGGAACCAGCAGCAGCATCTTGTCCACCAACGCCACCAGCTTGTCGTGACGGGCGCGGGAGGAAGGAGAAGGAATAGGAATTCGCCGCAGTTCTGCCAAGGTGGTCTGGCGAAAGTCATCCTTTGTCGCGATGGCAGATGTGTTGACATATATATACGAGATGAGCCGGCTATTGATTAACCCAAGAAGATATTTAGGACTTAGCGTGGTGGTTGTGACGACAAAGGGATTTATGTCTTTTTTGAAAACCATTTTTTCGTTGCAGTAGCATGCATCAAGACGATCTTGGCGGTTTATAATTCGCCGAATCAACAGCTTGGGCTCAGCTTCGTAGAACTGCCTAAGTGATTGAAAGCCTTTCATGTGTGCAAAGCTTCGCTCGTTGACGACATAATCGTAGCGATGGGACTTGGCTTGTTCGTCAAACGGATACCATTCATCTGATTGCTCTGATGCGATGCGTTTGAATCGATTGGTAGCCAACCCCTGCGTGGATTTCGTTAGCGCCCCCAACGGCTGTGACCCTGCGCAAATTGCGGCACGCATCAGAATTTGCATCGCAGTTGGATCAAGGACAATCCTGTAATCTGGTTCTTTAACAAGGTTGGCCGGAACAGTGATTGGTTCGACATTTTTAAGCGAATCGATTTTTGCCTTTTTGGGGTAGCGATAAATGCGATACGAGGGCGAAGGCTTTCCGCTTAGGACATAGATTCCTGTATCGACATATGCATCGGTAAACGTGTTGAAGGGGAGGTTGATAATCTCCACAACGCCGTGCTGCAAAAACATTGTTTCGCGCAACTTTGCGAAATTTTCGCCGGTTTCCCAAGTGATGGAGGAAATATATCCAACAAGCCCAGTAGATTTGACAAGACGAAGAGCCTGCAAAATGAAAATGATGCCCGTGTCAAATTTACGCGAAACTTGAGGGTAGGTTTGCTGGAAATACTTACGGTCCGGATCATCCATTGTTTCGATCGGGATATACGGCGGGTTTCCAATCACCACGTCGAACCCGCCGGCCTGCATGATGTTGCGGAAGCCTTCGTCCCAATCGAAGGCGCGGACGCGGACGAGGTCGTCGGGATGGACGGAGAAGTCGGAGGCGATGAGGGAGTTGCCGCATTTGACGTTGTCCTGGAGCGGCGGGAGCAGGGGCATGTCGGGGCCGAAGAGTTCGCGGTTCTTGGAGAGGGTGGTGCGGCTTTCGCCTTCGAGCATCTTGAGGTAGAGGGAAAGCTGGGTGACTTCGACGGCGCCGGGGTCGAGATCCACGCCGTAGATGCTGGCGGTCAGGATGCGGCGCTTCAAATCCGAAGTGAGGTGGACGTCGCCGGTGTCGGGATCGGTCCAGCAGTCGGCCTTGCGGCGGAGTTTTTCGTTCTGGGTCAGGGCGGTTTGCCAATGCTCGCAGAGGCGTTCGTAGGCGCGGATGAGGAACGAGCCGGAGCCGCAGGCGGGATCGAGGACGCGGAGCTTCAGGCTGTCCTGCGGCGATTTCCCTTCCAGCAGCTTGCCGAGGGTCTGCTCGACGATGTAGTCCACGATGTAGCGCGGGGTGTAGTAGACGCCGCCGGCCTTGCGGACCTCGGGCTTTTCAACGAGCTTTGCCCCTATTCCAGAGAGCTGGATGGTTTTGCCCAAGTACCGCTCGTAGATGGTGCCGAGGATTTCGACGGGGATGACGTTGAAGAGGTAGGGGGATTCTTCGTCGCCGGTTTCTTCGAGGAAGCCGGAAATCCATTCGTCGCCGACGTCGAGATCTTCGCTGAAATGCTCTTTGAACAAGTTGCCGTTGAAGTAGGGAATGTGCGAGGCGGGGCGGCGGTCGAGGGCGCGGAAATGGGCGACGACGTCGCGCCAAAGGGGCGTGTCCTTGCGGTCGCGCCAGACCTTGAGGATATTGGCGAGAGGGCGGCCGGTATCGATGTCGCGGTCTTCACAGATGCGCAGGAAGAGGAGGCGGTCGAGGATGCGCTGGACGGCTTCGTCGAGCCGGGTGCCTTCGAGCAGGTCGGCGCGGTCGTTGTGGCGGATCAGGTCGGAGGCGAGGCCTCGGCGGGCTT
>CAZECJ010000192.1:0-4547 GCA_964510645.1 uncultured Verrucomicrobiota bacterium
GCACCGGCACCAGCACCAGCACGCTCGTGTAGTTCGTGATCTGCCGCAGCAGGCTGCGGCTCTTGTCCACGCCCCACACCCGGTTGAAGCTTTTCTCCACGTTCGCCAGCAACAGCACCGCCGTGAACACGAAGAAAACCAAGCCGATGCCGCCCAGCGCCGAGAAATTAGTCGTGCTCACGATGTCCAAGATCTTCTGGGCGAACTCCTGCCATTGCTCCGGCATTTGCAGGAACCAGTCCATCTGCGAGACGGAGGCGAGCTGTTCGTCGCCCATGCCAAACCCCTTGTAGAGCGCCAGGCCCACCGCCAGGATCGGCACCAGCGAGGTCAGCGTCACGAAGGTCAGCGAGGACGCGTGGATCGTCAGGTCGTCGTCCGCATAGCCGCGGAACAGCAAATGCCCCACGCGGATGATGCGCGCGGGCAGGCTGCCGCCCTGGTCGTCGCCCGGCAGCGCGCCGATCGCGCGCAACGCGAAATTCCGGATTTTTCCCAGTCGTTCCGTCAATTTCATGGTTCCCGTCTCTCCCGCATCCCTGGTTCGTTCGCCGTTCCCTGCGCCAGTTCGCGGACCAAATCGTAGCCCAGCGCCAGCAGCACGGGCCCCAGAAACAGCCCGATGAACCCGAACGCGATCATGCCGCCGGCCACCCCGACGATCATGAGGACGAACGGAACGCCCTCGCCCGGAGCTTTCGGACGAGCCGCGGTCCGCGGAGCGGCTTCGGGCACCCAGCGCCGGATCAGCGATCCCAGCAGCGGCGACAGCAGCATCAGGCCCACGGCGAACAGAAACAGCCAAACGCCGCCGATCAGTTCTCCGACGGCGAACAGCCAGATCGCGCCGCCGAGAAACGCCACCACGCCGGCCGTTGCGAACGGCGTCAGGCCCACGACGAACGCCACGATCGCCCCGACCCACCACGGCAGACCCGCGAAGGCGAAGCCGGCGCCCACCAGCAGCCCCGTGGCCGCGCCGGTCGCCAGCGCCCGCCGGCGGCGCAGCACCGCGCCGAAATCCCACGACCCCGCGATCAAAATCGGCCGCACCACGTTGTCGATGCCGCTGATCACCACGCCGCCGTAGACCAGCAGGCCGACGCCGTCGGCCACCCGCTCGTTCCCCAGCAGCCACAGCCCCACCGGAATCCACAGCAGCGGCGGCCCCAGCGGCAGCATCCCCAGCACGAAAACCAGGACCGAAAACAGCGCGGCGTTCGGCACGTCGAAGATCGCGAATCCGATGGCCGCCGCCATCGCCTGGACGAAGGCCGTGCCGACCGTGCCCCGCACCACCGTGTTCAGCGTCAGCATCATCCGCTGCCGCAAGCGCGCCATGAAGGGCCCTGCCACCCGCTCCATCAGCGCCGACACCCGATCCGCGAGCGCCTCGCCCTGCAGGTAGAAGAAGAAGAGGAACACCAAGCTGAAGCAGATCTGGAACACCCCGTAGCCGAGGCTGACGCCCCGCATCACCAGCCAGGCGGCGGTGACCTTCGATGCCCCGGCCCCCCAGCGCGTCATCCGCTCCGTGTCGCTGAACAGGCTGTCGATGCCCGTCCGGATCGAATCCGCATAGGGTCCGAAGAAGGGATGCGCCTGCAGCGCGGCCATCAATTTCGGCAGGCCGGCTTCCCGCAGGTCTTGCAGGCGCCCGAGGCCCCACGCCGCCACGTCCAGCGACGATCTCGCCAGCATCCACAGCGGCACGACCAGGAGCAAGGCCCACAACAGCGTCATCAGGCCCGCGGCGACGGTCGCGTTGCCGCCGGCCAGCCGCCGCTTCACGAATCCGAAGACGGGCCACGACGCGAACACCAGGATCGCCGCCCAGAGCATCGCCGAAACGAACGGCTTGAGCACCAGCAGGCAGAAAAAGACCAGCACCCCTATGAGGGCTACGCCCGCCGCCTGCTCAATCAGCTTCCGGTTTTTGAGCGAAAACGACTCCATGGGTCTATTCTTAGCACGTCCCCCCCTCCCGAAGCACTCCAATTTAAGCCGGCTTTTCGATCGCGCCCGAAGCCAAGACGACGTCGCCGTCGTAGAATACCGCGATCTGCCCCGGCGTCACGGACAGTTGCGGCTCGTCGAAGACGGCCCGCAGCCGGCCGTTGTCCGCCGAGACGGTCGCCGGCGCCGCTTTGTGGCGCTGGCGGATCTGCACCGCGCAGCGGAAGGGTTCCGCCGTCGCCGTCGCCCAGCCCACCCAGTTCAGGTCGCCGGCGGCGAGCTCGCGGGCATACAGCTCCTCGTGCGGGCCCACCACGACGCGGTTGCGCGCCGCGTCGATCTCCAGCACGTACCACGGCGTGCCCCCGCCCCCCAGTTCCAGCCCTTTCCGTTGGCCGATCGTGTAGTGGATGATTCCCCGGTGCCGTCCCAGCACCCGGCCGGCGCGCGTCACGAAATCCCCCGGTTTCGCATCGCCTTTTTGAAACAGCACCGAATAGTCTTCGCACTCGATGAAATCCTGGCTTTCGTCCTTTTCGGCCAGATCGCCCCAGCCCAGTTCGCGGGCGATGGCCTTCACCTCGCCCTTGCGCAACTCGCCCAGCGGGAATACCAGGCCGGAAAGCTGTTCTTGCTTCAGGCGCGAGAGGAAATACGACTGGTCCTTGCCTTCGTCCTTTCCGCGCAGGAGCTGCCAACGGCCGCTGGCCTCGTCGAAGCGCGTCCGCGCATAGTGGCCCGTGGCGAACCGATCGAACGCCACGCCCTGCGCCCGGGCTTGTTCGAGCAGGAACCCGAACTTCATCCGCTGGTTGCAGCGCACGCAGGGATTCGGCGTGCGGCCGGCCAGATATTCTTCGCGGAAATAGTCCAGCACCACGTTCTTGTAGGCCCCCGCCAAATCGATCACGCGATGCTCGATCCCCATGCGCGCGGCGATATTCTTGGCGGCCTCCAGATCCCGCGCCTCCCCCGGCCCGAAACAGCCCGAAATGCCCAGGTCCGGAATCGGCACGGAGCCGTCCCAGATGCTCATCGTCAGGCCGACCACTTTCCAGCCGTCGCGCTGGAGCAGCCAAGCCGCGACGGACGAATCCACGCCGCCGCTCAGGCCCACCGCCACGATCTGTTGCCGTCCGTCCATGTCGCCCCGCATCCTACCCCGCCCCCCCTTCCCACGCAAATTCTCTGATTGTCGCTTCTTTCGCCATTTCGTATGGTATCCCGACAGCCATGCAAGCCCCCCGCGACAATTTCGACGCCTTCTGCAGCCTCCTTGCCGGCTTCGCCGACGCGGCGGGAGCCTTCGGCGGCGTCATGCTGGCGGTCTGGATCCGCTTCGATTCGGGACTCATTCCGCTCCAGCACAACGAAATCTTGCCGCCGCGCTTCATGTACGTCGCCGCCGCCGGCGTGCTGGCGCCGCTGCTCGTGATCATTTTCCGCCAGATCGGCCTCTACCTCCGGCCCCAGCTCGGTCCTTTCGGCGACAAGCTTCCCCGCGTCGTCCGGGGCGTCACCATCACGCTGGCGACGGCGTTGGTGCTCTCGTTCGGTTACCGCCCCCCCGGCTGGCCGCCGTATTCCCGTACCGTCGCGCTGCTGGCGTTCTTCACCGTGCTGCTGCTGGTTCTCGTCGAGCGCTTCGCCCTCTTCCGCATCGAACTCCACTGGGCCCGCCGCACCGCCCCCATCCGGCGCGTGCTGATCATCGGCGTGGACGATCTGGCCGCGCGCATCCGCCGCGCCCTCGAGCGCGAGCCGCGCCTGCGCTCGCGCCTCGCCGGCTACCTCCTCCCCGTCGAACCCGGCGGACGCGAAATCCCCCTCTCCTCCGCCATCACCCCCAAGCTCGTCAAAGGCCACATCGGCGAACTCGAAAAAGTCGTCGCCGAAGAACAAATCGACGAAGTCATCTTGGCGGACATGACCATCTCGCACAAGCGCCTGACGCAGATCCTGTTCCACTGCGAGCGCAACCTGATCCCCTTCCGCATGGTGCCCGACCTCTACGGCGTGCTCACGTCGCGCGTCCGCGTCAACCACGTCGCCGACATTCCGCTGCTCGGCATGGCGGCGTGGCCGCTCGACGCCTTCTGGAACCGCGTGCTCAAGCGCCTCGAAGACCTCGCCGGCGCCTTCGTCGGCCTGCTGATCTCCGCGCCCGTGATCCTCGTCGCCGCGCCCCTCGTCAAGCGCAGCTCCCCCGGCCCCGTGTTCTATCGCCAGATCCGCTGCGGCATCGCCGGCCAGCCCTTCACCATCTACAAGCTCCGCACCATGCCCGTCGACGCCGAGGCCGAAACCGGGCCCGTCTGGGCCACGCCCGACGACCCCCGCCGCACCCGCATCGGCGAGTTCCTCCGCAAGTGGAACCTCGACGAGCTGCCGCAATTCTGGAACGTCCTCAAGGGCGACATGTCCCTCGTCGGCCCCCGCCCCGAGCGTCCGCATTTCGTCGAGCAGTTCAAGGACGACGTCGGCCACTACATGACCCGCCATATCTCCCGCCCCGGCATGACCGGCTGGGCCCAGGTCAACGGCCTGCGCGGCGACACCTCCATCGAGGACCGCGTCCAGCACGACCTCTA
>CAZECJ010000193.1:0-4538 GCA_964510645.1 uncultured Verrucomicrobiota bacterium
ACCAGGCGCTGGCGAATGCGGAAGCCTACGTGTCCGCCGGGCCCGCGCTGGATCCCTCCGCGCCCAAGGCGACGAACACGTTCGCCATCTCGGTCGGGATCACCCCGAACGTGCTGGCGTCTAATCTTGCGGTGACCGGCGTCTTCCGGGTGGCGGGCGGCAGTTGGATCGGCGCGGCCATGACCAACCAGGGCACCGCTTGGCAGACGCCCCAGCTCAACGTCTCGAAGGAGCCGGGCGACGTGCTGGACTATTGCGTGCGCTTTTCGTTCCAGGGGCCCGAGGGACTGCACACGAACTTCTCCGCCACCAATTCCTACATGTTCCCGGTGTTCGGTTCCTCCACCAACCTCAGCCCGATGTTCAACGAGGTGCAATCCGACGGCAACAGCACCGACACCAACGAATTCTTCGAGATCGTCGCGCCGGCGGGCTTCAATCTTCAGGGGTGCCGCATCGAGCACCGCAACGGCGGCGATGCCACCGACGGGCCGGTCTGGACTTTCACGTTCCCGTCGTTCGTCGTGCCGGACGACGGCGTGCTGGCCGCCGGCGACGTGCCGCTGGGCTTCGCGGTCGTTTCCCAAAACTCGAACTACGTCGCCAACACCGACTTCCTCCTGCCCGGCGCGCTCGCGAATTCGGGCGACGGCTTGATCCTCTACGACGCGCAGAGCAACGTCCTGGACGCGGTGGTCTATCTGGGCGCCACCTACGACATCGGCGTGGACGATCCCAGCACGGTATCCCGAAACGTGCCGCCGGGCAGCAAGAACTACCTGCACGAAATCGGCACGGATTCCAGCACGGATACCTCCCCGCAGGCGCCCAACAACGTCCTGATGTCCACGGGCACCTGGTACAATGCGACGGCGACGCCGGGGGCGATCAACGCCCAGCAGACGAGCGGCAACATCATCATGGCGCCGGGCGACTCCGATCTGGACGCGTTTCTGGACGACGTGGACAACTGTCCCGATTCCTTCAACCCGACGCAGACCGACACGGACGGCGATGGACTCGGCGATCCCTGCGATCCGGATCTCGACGGCGACGGCGACCCGAACGTCAACGACAACTGCCCGTATACGCCCAACGCGACCCAGTCGGACATCGACGCCGACGGCATCGGCGACGTCTGCGATCCGGACGCCGACGGCGACGGCATTCCCAACGAAGAGGATCCCCAGCCGTATTTCTCCGGCAACCTGAACTTCGATTTCGAAGATTCGGCCTTGAAGGACACCTATACGGATTACGCGCCCAAGTCGATTGCCGGCCGGATGTGGGTGATTTCCAACGCGCTGGTGGTCTCGACCAGCGACGTGAACAACCGCATCGAGGGCGAGCGGGGCGCCCATCTGCGCGGCACCGTCGGCGGCATT
The DNA here is from genome assembly GCA_964510645.1 of uncultured Verrucomicrobiota bacterium. Lineage (GTDB taxonomy): Bacteria > Verrucomicrobiota > Kiritimatiellia > CAIQIC01 > Lenti-01 > Lenti-01. Next base: position 1,386 of record CAZECJ010000193.1, read on the forward strand.
TACCTGCAAGGCGCGCTGACCAACGGCATCGGCGACTTCCGGATCGCCTATGCCCGCTTCGGCACCGACAGGGGCCTCAACTTCAAGGCCGAATACAACGGCGGCTCGGGGTGGACGACGATCACGACGGGCTCCACCTTGAACGTCACCTCCCTGAAGACGAACGCGGTCACGGTCAACGTGGTCGGGCCGGTGGATTTCCGCATCACCTGGACCGGCAGCAGCACCAAGGACGAAGCCAATCTGGACAACATTTGGATCACTTCCTACACGCCGCCCGAAACCGGCCAGGCGGAATGCTCGCTGGATGCGACCGTGTCCGCGGCATTCAACGGCTCCGCCATCACCAATAGATTCACGACCGTTCCGGCCGGCATCCCGTACACGGTGACCTATGCGCCGACGAATCCGGTGGAAATCGGCACCTACACCGCCACGGTCGTCATCCCCGACGGCGACTATCTGATGGGCGGAACGTTCGTCTACACCAATTCCGTGACGATCACCCAGGGCGCGGCGGTCTGTGAAATGGCCGCGCCGATTTCGACGGGCTACGACGGGCTGCTGCACACGAACACGTTCACGGTGACGACGGGGTTGGCGTGGACGGTGAGCTACGCGCCGACGAACCCGGTGGACCCGGGCACCTACGACGCCACGGTGGCGGTGACCGGCGACGGCCACTACCAGGGCGGCACCTTCGTCTTCAGCAACGCCGTGACGATCGCGGACGGGCAGGCCACGGCCACGCTGGACGCGGAGATCGTGGTGAACAACGACGGCGCCGTGCACACCAACACCTTCACGGTGACGCCGGGACTGGCGTGGTCGGTGGCGTATGCCCCCGCGCTGCCGGTGGACGTCGGTGTCTACGACGCCACGGTGGCGGTGACCGGCAACGCCCAGTACGTCGGGACGACCAATGTGTTTGCCTCGGCCGTCGTCATCCAGCCGGCCGGCGGCGGCGGTGGAACGGCCATCGGCGACCCGTACGTGCTCGACTTCGACTGCGGCGGCGTGCCCAGCGCCCTCTACGGACCGCACACGAACGTCCTGAATGCGGCGAATCCGACGCAGTGGTTCCTCGACAACGCCTACCGCGGCAGTACCTCGACCGACGTCAAGAACCCGGGCTGCGGCACGACCAACTCGATCCGCCTGCGCTTCGTGAGCGCGGCGGCCACGACCAACGGCGTGATGCAGAGCCTGACGCCGTTTTCCAACGGCATCCATTCGGTGGCCTTCAACTACGCGATGTTCAGTTCCGACACCGCCGGCACGTTCGCCCTGCAGACCAGCACCGACGGCACGAACTGGACCACCCACACCAACGTGGTCGCCAACGGCATCGCCGGCACGTTCGCCTACCTGTCGAACACGATCAGCGTCGCCCAGTCGACCTATCTGCGCTTCAAGATGGTGGACGGCACCGCGGGCCACCGCGTGAACGTCGACGACGTCGTCGTGATGCCCTATGCCGCGGTGGCGGAGGCGACCGTGACCTTGTCCAATCTCGTGCACACCTACGATGGAACCGCGAAAAGCGCGACGGCGACGACCGCGCCGGCGGGCTTGGCCACGGTGGTGTCCTACAACGGCTCGTACGTGGCGCCGTCGAACGCCGGCAACTATACCGTCGTGGCAAGCGTGACGGAACCGGGCTACTCCGGTTCGGCGACCGGCACGCTGGCGATCGCGAAAGCCGCCGCGAGCGTCGCGCTGACCAATCTGCTCCAGACCTACGACGGCACCGCGCGGGCCGCGGCCGCCGTCTGCGTCCCGGCCGTCTCGCACTCGCTGGCCTACGACGGGTCGCCGGCCGCGCCGACGAACGCCGGCAGCTACGTGGTCGTGGCGAGCGTGACGGACGCCAACTACCAGGGCGGCGCCACCGGCACGCTGAACGTCGGCAAGGCGGAGGCCTTCGTCGTCTTCGACAGCCTGTCGGCGGCCTACGACGGCACGGGCCAGGTTGCGCCGGTTTCGACCGAACCCGCGGGCTTGGCCGTGGATCTGACCTACGCCGGAGCGGCGACCCTGCCGGTGAACGTGGGCAGCTACGCCGTGACCGGCATCGTCGCGGACGCGAACTATGCCGGCACGAACGCGGACGTCTTCGTGATCGGCAAGGGCGCGGCGACGGTGGCGCTGACCGGCCTGTCCCAGACCTACGACGGCACGCCGCGGAGCGCGGGCGCCACCACGACGCCGGGCGGACTGACGGTGGACTTGACCTACGCCGGATCGGCAACCGCGCCGACGGCCGCCGGCAGCTATGCCGTGACCGGTACCGTTTCGGATGCGAACTACGTGGGCATCGGCACCGGCACGCTGGTCGTGGCCAAGGCGACGGCAACCGTGTCGTTGTCCGGCCTGTACCACGTCTACGACGGCTACGCCAAGAGCGCCACCGTGACGACCGTGCCGGCCGGGCTCAACGCTTCCGTGACCTATGACGGCTCGGCCGCCTTGCCGATCAACACGGGCAGCTATGCGGTGGTCGCCGCGCTTTCAGAGGAAAACTACCAAGGCTCCGCCAGCGGTACGCTGACGATCGCCGCGGAAGGAGAAGATCCCTTCACGCATTGGCTGCAGGATCAGGAACTCGATCCAGAAGACAGCCGCTTTGTCGAAACCGCGGACGACGACGGCGACGGCATGACGACCTTCCAGGAATACGTCGCCGACACGGCGCCCGACAGTTCCAACAGCGTGCTGAAGCTTTCGGGAACCTATGTGCGCGCCGACGCCAGCAACGCCACCGGCAAGATCCTGTTTACGTTCTCCGCCAGCACGGGCCGCTATTACCAACTGATCTACGCGACGAACCTGATGACGCCGACGATCACCAGCAATCTGGGGTGGGGTGTGCCGGGGATGATCATCACCAACGACTCGCTGGGTGCCTGGTACGGCGACATCCGCGTCCTTCTGACGCAACCGTAAGCGGATAATCTAGATACATTCGCGCAATGCGGGATTGCCGCGCCGCAGATGAAACGCTTCGACAAATCCGGGCGGATCTGTCATATTCGCGGTTTGACCAATAGGTCGGAGGAGTGGTTTTGACATGAAGTTTCCTAGAGCATCCGGAATCCTGCTGCATCCCACGTCGTTGCCCGGTCCTTATGGAATCGGCGAAATCGGCCCCGA
>CAZECJ010000194.1:0-4469 GCA_964510645.1 uncultured Verrucomicrobiota bacterium
GGAACATCAGGATGGCCTGCGCGAAGATGATGGGCATCACGCCCGAGTAGTTCACGCGCAGCGGCATGTAGGTGCTCTGCCCGCCGTAGGTCTTGCGGCCCACCACGCGCTTGGCGTACTGCACCGGGATCTTGCGCTGCGCCTGCGTCACCGCGATCACGCCGCCGATCACCAGGAACGCCAGGACCAGCATCGCCACCAGCATGAAGACGTTGGCCGAACCGCCGCGGAACATGTTCACCGTCTGCTGGATCGCGCCCGGCAGCCGGCTCACGATGCTGATCGTGATGATCAGCGAAATGCCGTTGCCGATGCCGCGGGCCGTGATCTGCTCGCCCAGCCACATCAGCATCATCGTACCGGTCGTCATCGTCAGCACCGCCAGCAGCAGGAAGGGCACGCGCGCCATCGTCACGATGGTCTCGCCTTCCATCACTTGCAGGCCGAGCGCCTCGGGGCGCAGCAGCACGGACGCCATCGCGTAGCCCTGCAAGATGCAAAGCGCCACCGTCAGGTAGCGGCCGTACTGGATGATCTGCTGGCGGCCGGAATCGCCTTCGCGAGCCAGCTTCTCCAGCGCCGGGACCACCGCCGTCAGCAGCTGCAGGATGATCGAAGCGCTGATGCTGGGCATGATGCCCAGCGCGCCGATCGCGGCCTGCGTCAACGCGCCGCCGCTGAACAGGTCCAGCAGTCCCATGAAGCCGATGTCGCCCCCCTGCGCCGCCATGCGGTCCATGATGATCCGCAGCGTTTCCGCATCCACGCCCGGAACCGGAATCACGGAAATCAGACGGCAGACGAAGATCAGCGCGATCGTGAAAAAGATGCGCTGGCGCAACTCGGGGATCTTCAGGCTATTGGCGAAGGCGGAAAGCATCGGGGGGCCCCTTTCGGTTCAGGACGGTCAGGAAATCACTTCGCAGGCTCCACCCGCCTGCTCGATCTTGGCCTTGGCCGTCGCGCTGAACGCATGGGCCTTGACCTTCCGCGCGCCGGTCACGTCGCCGCTGCCCAGGATCTTGATCAGGCTTTTCGCGCTCACGCGGCCGGCCGCCACGAGCGCTTCGGGAGTGATGTCGCCCGGCAGGATCTTCACCAGCTCGCCGATGTTCAGCGCCGCGTATTCCACGCGGTTGGGGCTGGTGAATCCGCGCTTGGGAATGCGCCGGATCAGCTTCATCTGGCCGCCTTCGAACAAGGGCTTGTGCTTGTGGCCCGTGCGGCTCATCTGGCCCTTGTTGCCCTTGCCGGACGTCCGGCCCTTGCCGGAGGACTCGCCCCGGCCGACGCGCATGCGGCGCTTCTTCGCGCCGTGGCTGTTCTTCAACGTATGCAAATTCATGGTGGTTGCCCTTTCTGGTCTATTGGCGCAGCGCCGCGTTTTCTTCGCGGGAGCGCAACTGCATCAGGCCGTCCATGGTGGCCTTGACGACGTTGAGCGCGCTGGAGGCGCCCAGCGACTTGGCCAGCACGTCCCGGACGCCGGACAAATCCAGCACCGCGCGGGCGCCGCCGCCGGCGATGACGCCCGTCCCCTTGGACGCGGGCTTGAGCATGACGCGCGAGGCGCCGCACCGGCCCATCACCTCGTGGGGAATGGTCCGTTCGTTCATCGTCACCTTGATCATGTTGCGCCGCGCCGTCTCCGTGGCCTTGCGGATGGCATCGGCGTTTTCGCGGGCCTTGCCCAGCGCATAGCCGACCTGCCCGTTGCGGTCGCCGACGACCACGAGGGCGGAAAAGCTGAAGCGCCGGCCGCCCTTCACGACCTTCGCGCAGCGGTTCACTTCCACCACGCGCTCGGTCGCCTCGCCGGGGCTCTTCTGTTCGTCGTTCTTCTTGAATTCGCGTTTCATCATCCGGTTTTCCTCGGGTTGGGAAGCTCTAGAACTTCAGGCCGCTTTCGCGCGCGGCATCCGCCAGCGCCTGCAGGCGGCCGCGGTAGGCGAATCCGCCGCGATCGAAGACGACCGCGGAGATGCCCTTTTCCTTCGCGGCCTGGGCGGCCAGGGCGCCGAGCTGCTTCGCCGTGGCGACGTTCAGCTTCTGGCCCTTCAGGGTGCCGGCCACCGTCGAGACCGCCGCCAAAGTCTTGGCCGCGGCATCGTCGATGAACTGCACGTAGAGGTGCTGGTTGGAGACGAACACGCTCATGCGCGGCCGTTCGGCCGTGCCTTGCAATTTCTGGCGCAGGCGCAGGTGCCGGCGAACTCGATAATCCTTCTGGTTTTTCATTTTCATGGTTACGCCACCGTCTTGCCCGCTTTCCGGCGCACTCGCTCGTCCTTGTACCGCACGCCTTTGCCCTTGTAGGGCTCGGGCGGACGGAAGGAACGGATGCGCGCGCTCACTTGTCCCACCAATTGCTTGTCGATCCCGCTGACTTTCAGCTGCGTGCCGTCGACCACCGTCACGGAGACGCCCTCCGGCACCACGTATTCCACCGGGTGCGAATAGCCCACGTTCATCGTCAGCTTGTTGCCGGCCATGTTGGCCTTGAAGCCCACGCCCTGGATTTCCAGGTCGCGGCTATAGCCGTCCTTCAGGCCGACGACCATGTTCTGCAGCAGCGCGCGGATCGTGCCGTGATCCGCCCGGTTCTGCTTGTCGTCGCCCTTGCGGCCGACGCTCAGCGCGGAACCGTCCAACGACACCTCCACGGTTGCCGGCGTCTTCAGCGCCAGTTCGCCCTTGGGGCCCTTCAGGGTCACGACCCCGTCGGCCACCTTGGCGGAAATGCCCGCAGGCAGGACCACCGGTTGTTTGCCAATTCTCGACATGATGTTTCCTCGCCTCCGAATTACCAGATCTGGCAGAGCACTTCGCCGCCCACGTGGGCCGCGCGGGCCTCGCGGTCGGACATCAGGCCCCGGCTGGTGCTCAAGACCGACGTGCCCATGCCGCCCCGCACGCGCGGGATGTCGGCCGCCGCCACGTAGCGGCGCAGGCCCGGCTTGCTCACGCGGCGGATCTGCTGGATGATGGGTTTCTCGTTGTAATCGTATTTCAGGACCACGCGCAGGCGCTTCTTGCCCGCGGCGTCGTCTTCGGCCACGTCGGAGACGTAGCCTTCCTTTTTCAGGATCCGGGCGATTTCCGCCTTCAGGCGGGAATGGCTCATCTCCGTGGCCGGCAATCCGGCCTGGCTCGCGTTGCGGATGCAGGTCAGCATGTCCGCGATGGGATCAGAACAGCTCATTGTTTTCCTCCCGTTCCTACCAGCTGGCTTTCACAACGCCAGGGATTTTTCCTTCGGATGCCAATTCGCGGAAGCAAATGCGGCACAGTTGGAACTTCCGAATATAGGCGCGGGAACGTCCGCACCGCCGGCACCGGCAATATCCGCGCACGGCGAACTTGGGTTCGCGCGCCGCCTTCACCATCCATGATATCTTAGCCAAGGTCTTCCTCCCTTTCCAACGTTATGCGGTTGCGAACGGGACGCCCAGCAGCTGCAGCAGCTCCTTGGCGTCCGCGTTGTTCTTCGCGGTGGTCACGATCGTGATGTCCATGCCCTGGACGCGCTTGACCTTGTCCGACTCGATCTCGGGGAACAGCGTCTGTTCCTTCAGGCCCAGCGTGTAGTTCCCGCGGCCGTCGAACGCCTTCGGCGAAACGCCGCGGAAGTCGCGGATGCGCGGGAGCGTCGCGTGGATCAGCCGCTCGACGAAATCGTACATCCGGGGCCCGCGGAGGGTCACCTTCGCGCCGATGGGCATGCCTTCGCGAAGCTTGAAGTTCGAGATGCTCTTCGTCGCCTTGCGGATCGAGGGCCGCTGGCCCGTGATCTTCGCGAGGTCGTCCGCCACCAGCTTCAGCGTGTCGCGGTCCACCGTCGCGTTGACCGACATGTTGACCACCACCTTCGAAAGGCGCGGCAGGTCCATCGTGGAGGGGTACTTCCCGGAGGCCTTCAGCGCCTTCACCACGTCCTTTTGATATTTTTCTTTCAGGATCGACATGGCACTATTCCTTTTCCGTCTTCTTGGCGGCGCGGGTCACCACGGCCAGCTTCGAGGCCGCCAGCGGCGCTTCCTTGCTGACGATGCCGCCGCTCGGGTTGTCCTGCGACTTGCGCATGTGCTTCTTCACGAAGTTGAATCCTTCCACCAGCACGCGCCCCTTCGCGGGATAGATCTTCAGCACCTTGCCGGTCTTCTTGCCGTCGGCGTCCTCGCCGGAAATCGCCCGGACGATGTCGCCGCGGCGGACATGCATCTTGGTCTTGTTCATCACAGCACCTCGGGGGCCAGGGAGATGACCTTCATGTAGTTCATGTCGCGCAGTTCGCGGGCCACGGGCCCGAAGATGCGGCTGCCGCGCGGATTCTTCTGGTCGTCGACCAGGATCACCGCATTGTGGTCGAACGAGAGCGTCGAACCGTCCTTGCGGCGGATGGGCGCCGCCGTGCGCACGATCAAGGCCCGGGCCGTTTCGCCCTTCTTGACCATGCCGACGGGCTGCGC
>CAZECJ010000195.1:0-4391 GCA_964510645.1 uncultured Verrucomicrobiota bacterium
GCCAGCTTGCCGCCGCTGACCGTGAGCGTGTCGGCCGGATTGAGCGCGTTGACGAATTCCGTGCCGTTCGCTTTGCTCACGGCAGGATCCAGGGACTTGGCGCCGTCCTGGAGATTGATCGCCACCAATGCTTCTTCGGTGTCGTAGACGCGGCTGAAGGCGTAGGCGCCGTCGGCCCAACGTTCCTGGAACGAACCGCGCGTGAGGCTCTGGTAGGTGGCGCGGGCCGCGTTCAGCGCCGCGATGTGCTGGTAGAGCGGCGCGGACGTCGCCGCCAGCTTGTTGCCCTGCGCGGCGCCCGGCTGGAAGCCCTTGTCGAACATGCATTCGCGCTGCCAGTCGCCGTCGTCGGGGTTGTCGGCCGAGGTGCTGCTGCCGTTGTAGTGGCCGCCCTGGTCGAAGGCGTGCTCGGTGCCGTAGTACAGGCACGGCACCGGCGTGGCCAGATACAGGAAGCTCAGCGCCGGCTTCAGCTTCCACGCGTCGTTGGCCGCGTCGCCGCCGTTCATGAGGGCGATGCGGTTCAGGTCGTGGTTGTCCATGAACGCCACGAGGCGGTTGGCGCCTTCGCCGTACATGCTCTTGTTGTTGAGCTGCTGGGTCAACTGGCTCGGGTTGCTGTTGTCCACGAACACGCTCTTGATGTTCTGGCTGAGGGGAAAGAACAAAGCGGAATTGTAGGAATAACCGGAGTCTTTGCACCAGCTGGCCAGCGCATCGTTGTTGTAGGAGAACAGCTCGCCGAAGAGGATGAAGTCGTTCTTGCCGCGGTAGGCCGCGTGCTTGCGCATGTCGTCGGCCCACTGCTTGTTCCAGTTGTATTCCATGTGCTTGATGGCGTCCACGCGGAAGCCGTCGCAATCCGTCGCGTCGATCAGGTTTTTGAAGGCCTTCGAGAGGATGCTCTGCACCGCGGAATCCTCGGTCTTCATGTCGTCGGTGCCCTTGAACTGGCCCAGCAGGTTTTCCGGCGAGCAATCCCAGCAGTTGATGGTGCCGTTGTTGTGGAAATAGTTCAGGTTGTCGAACGGGGCGGGGTGCTTGTTGTTCTGGTCCCACCAGCCGAAGGTGGAATTGCCGTTGGAGAAATACTGCTTGTCTTCGAGCTGGTTGTTGCCCCACAGCCCGTTCTTGTCGCACATGTGGTTCGGCGCCACGTCGAGGATGACGTAGATGCCGGCGGCGTGCAGGGCGTCGATCAGTTCCTTCAGGTCCGCGAACGTGCCCATGGCGGGATCGCACTTGAAGAAGTTGTCCGGATGGTACTGATGGTACGGCGTGTAGTTCGCGTCCTTGCCTTGGTCGTTCTGCTGCACGCCGGAAATCCAGACGGCTTTCACGCCCATGCCGGTCAGGTAGGGAATGTTGTTCTTCAGCCCCTTCCAGTCGCCGCCGTGGTGGAAGTTGCGGTTCTGCGGAAAGCTCTTGCTGTCGCACTTCCACGAGTCCTTGTAGCCGCTCAGCTGGTCCGTGCCCGAGTCCGCGAAGCGATCCGTGAAGAGCTGGTAGATGTTGACGTCGCGCCAGTCCGCCGGACTCGGCGTGTAGGTGAAGCCGGCTTCCGCTTCGCGCGTCTTCAGTCCGTAGGTCGCGTCGTTCACGCCCCAGTCGCCGATGCCGGCTTCTTCCGCCCAGCTCGCGGCGGGACAAATGCTCAGCGCCGCCAAGGCGCACATCAACCACAGGCTCGACTTCATGGACTTCATCGCGGACTCCTCGGGGTTATCGGCGGGACGGGCACCCACACATCTTGTAAAACGATACACCTGCTGAGGCCCCCTGCGCAAGTTAATTAAAACGTTTTCCTAACGATTATTTGCTCGCCTCCGATTTGCCTTTCTGACCCCCGTCCGCTATCCTCTTCCCCCATGACCAAACCCCTCCGCTTCCGCGACTTTCCCCGGCCTGATTATCAAGGCACCAATATCGTCAATTTGATGTCGTCCATCATCCGCGGACGGGGCGGCCGCTCCCCCCATCGCCCCCTCAACGGACTGCCCCCCGCCGCCATCCGCCCGTACAAGAAAGTCGTCCTGCTTCTCCTTGATGGACTCGGCTCCAAGCAGTTGCACCGATTCGTCCTCGCCGGCAAGGGCCGAAAATTCCTCGCTCTCCACCCCTGGCAGAAGATCTCCACCGCCTGTCCCGCCACCACCGCCGCCGTCGTCACCACCCTCGCCACCGGCGCCTCGCCCGCCGAGCATGCCATCCTCGGCTGGCATCTCCACCTCTCGGATCTGGGCATGGACGGCACGATCCTGCCCTTCATCACCCGTACCGACACGCCCATCGCCACCGACGACTTCGATCTGGAGAAATATCTGGCCCTGCCCGCCCCCCTCGCCACCATCCGCGGACGCCGCGTGCTTATTTCGCAGGGAACCATCCCCGCCAGCCGCACCTCGATGGCGATGCCCTGGTGGACCGAGCGACACGCCTTCGAGAACCTCGACGGCATGCTCCGGCAGCTCCGCGCCTTCGCCCGCTCCCCCGGCCGCGCCTACGCCTACGCCTATTGGCCCTTCTACGATTCCCATTGCCACGTGCACGGCCCCGAAGGCCGCATCCCCGCCCTGCACCTCGCCGAAATCGATGCCTTCCTCGCCCGCGCGCAAAAGGCCCTGGCCGGCACCGATACCCTCCTGCTCGTCACCGCCGACCACGGCCACATGCAGACGCATGCCCTCATCGATCTGTCGAAAATCCCCGGCTTCTACGACACCTTGGCAACCCTGCCTTCCGGCGATTCCCGCATGGCGCAATGCTTCGTCCGCCCGGCGCGCGTAAAAGAATTCCTGCGCCTGACCCGCGCCGCGCCGTTGCTCGGCGCCTGCGCCTGCGCGTCGCACGCCGAGATCCTGCGCTCCGGCGTCCTCGGCCCCGGCCGGCCCCACCCCGCGCTGAAAAACCGCCTCGGCGATTATATCCTCTTCGCCGCCCCCGGCCACGCCTTCCTCTATCCCGCCGCGCTCGCCTCCGGCAAGCACGTCAAGTTCGGCAACCACGGCGGCCTCTCCTCCGACGAACTCGACGTGCCGCTCTTCGTCGTGGCGCCGTAAGCCGGCGGGGCTTCCGTTTCAGAATCGCGCCTGGACCGCCAACGCCCCCGCCCATTCCCCGTCGGGCGCCACGTCGGAGTACTCGACGTCCGCCGACGCCCCGAACCGTCCCGGCGGCGCAAACGCCGCGCCGCAGGTCGCGGTGCCGTACTCGTTGTCCGCCGTCTTGCCGCACAGATCGCCGACCTCGAAGAAACTGTGCCGATAACCGCCGTGGAATCGCCACGCCGCCGTCGGCGCAAAACGGATTCCGAGCATCGGCCGCGCCACCTCCGCATCCCACTCCGCCGTCGCGCCGCCGGCGGGATCGATCGCGGCCGCGTGCCGGCCGAATTCGAGATCCGTCGCCCGCCATTCCAACGCCGCCGCCAGCGTCGTCCGCGGGCCCACGTCGAATTCGACGTCGCCCCGCGCGCCCCGGCGACGCAGATGGTCGCCGCCGCCCGTGTCCGTCCCGTTCCACTCGTTGTCCGCGCGGCCGGCGCCCCATTCGCCCGTCAGGCCATAGCGGAACGCCGCGCCGATCCGGCCTTGCAGCCCGAAGCGCGCGCGCCAGCTGTCGCTTTCGCTGCGCAACGCGTAGGCCACGTTGCGCGGCAGCGCGGCGCCGGCATCGAAATGCGGCCACGTGACCGTCCATTGCCAGACGTCCGAGAAAACCGTCGCCTCGGCTCCGACGGCCAGTGCGCCGGACAGCGGCACGCCGTAGGCCAACCCCGCCCGCGTTCCGGATTGCTCGATCCCCGAAACCTCGTTGTCGGACCAATCGGCATCCAATCCATCCACGGCGACGGCCATCGCGCCCGGAAACGAACCCAGCGCAATGCTCTGTTCGGCGCCGAAACCCGCCAGCCGCGCCGTGGGCGTTTCGTAGATCTTCTCCGGTTCGGACCGGCCCGGTCCAGGCGGAATCAACTTTTCCAAACCGTACGTCGCGCCTTCAACGACGTTCAGCGTCCCATAGGTGCGCAACACGGCGCCCGTCGCCGCCCCCAGCGCCGCCGGATTCAGCGCCGCATCGAAGCCGCCCGCCGTCGGCGCCGCCAGCCGCTCCGCCGGCCGCGCGAAATATTGCAGATCGAACAGGCGCGAATTGAACGATTCGACGTCGCCCGCGCGCGCTTGCGTTCCCCCGATGGCCCACCCCAGCGCCAGCCCCAGCCGAATCCACGAACGCTTTGCCACCTTCATGCGCACAGGATGCCTCATCCGGCGCCATCCGTAAAGCCCCCCCGGCGAACTCGGCCGCAGGGCGCGGATTCACCGGTCACGGTTCACTTGAACATTGGATATTGATCATTGGATATTGGATATTCCGCCCCCGGCGAACGG
>CAZECJ010000196.1:0-4387 GCA_964510645.1 uncultured Verrucomicrobiota bacterium
TGCACGCCGCGCAGGGCGCCGGCATCCAGTCCGCCGAAACGGTCGCCCGGCTCGGTGCCGAAGCCGTCGTCACCGGCAGCGTCGGCCCCAAGGCCTACAAAGCCCTCCAGGCCGCCGGCATCCAGATCGCCTTGATCGATGCCGTCTGCCCCGGCACCGAAGCCCTCCGCCGCTTCAAGGACAACGAACTGCCCGTCCTCGACAAGCCCAACGGCGAAAGCCACTGGGTCTGACGCCCGTGAACGCGGCTCCCGCCATCGCGATTGCCAGCGGCAAAGGCGGCACCGGTAAAACCACCGTGGCCGTCCACCTCGCCGCCGCGCTGGCGGCGCGGGGCCGCGCGGTCCAGTATCTGGACTGCGACGTCGAGGAGCCCAACGGGCATCTGTTCCTCAAGCCGGCGATCGAAGCGTCCGAATCCGTCGGCATTCCGGTGCCGACCGTCGATGCGGCCCGCTGCATCGCCTGCGGCAAGTGCGCGGAGGTGTGCGAATTCAACGCCATCGCGATGCTGAAAAAGCCGCTGGTTTTCCCCGAATTGTGCCACGGCTGCGGCGCCTGCGCGCTCGTTTGCCCCGTCGGCGCCATCCGCGAAACGCCGCGGGCCATCGGCGTCGCGGAAACCGGCCGCGCCGGCGCCATCGCCTTTGCGCAGGGCCGGTTGAACGTCGGCGACCCGATGTCGCCGCCGTTGATCCGCGCGGTCAAGGCGCGCCGGAATCCGGACGCCGTCGCCCTGTTCGACGCTCCGCCGGGCACGTCCTGTCCCGTCGTGGCCACCGTGCGCGGCGCGGATTTCGTGGTGCTGGTGACCGAGCCCACGCCCTTCGGCCTGCACGATCTGCAACTGGCCGTGGATACGCTCCGGCCGCTGGGCCGGCCGCTGGCCGTCGTCGTCAACCGCGCCGACGACGACCGCCGCGTGCAGGACTATTGCCAAGCCGAGCATCTCCCCATCCTCGCCGAACTGCCCGATGACCGGCGCGTGGCCGAAACCTACGCGCGCGGCGAGCTGCTCTTCGACCGCCTGCCGGACTGGCGCGGCCGTTTCGATGCCCTCTGGGCCCGCATCGAGGAGCGGCTATGAAGGAACTGGTCGTCATCAGCGGCAAGGGCGGCACCGGCAAGACCAGCCTGACGGCCTCGTTCGCCGCGCTGGCCCCCAACGCCGTGCTGGCCGATGGCGACGTGGACGCCGCCGACCTACATCTGATCCTCGCGCCCGACGTCCGGCGCCGCGAGGTGTTCCGCAGCGGCCATGCGGCCGTTGTGCGCGCCGAGGCCTGCGTCGGCTGCGGCCGCTGCGCCGCTCTGTGCCGGTTCGAGGCCATCGTCCCCGCGACCCGGCCCGGCGACGGCGCGCGCGTTTTCGCGGTGGACCCCGGCGCCTGCGAAGGCTGCGGCGTCTGCGTCTGGAATTGCCCCGCCCGCGCCATCGATTTCCCCGAACAGGTCTGCGGCGAGTGGTTTGTCTCGGCCACCCGCTTCGGCCCGCTGGTCCACGCCCGCCTGCATCCCGGCGCGGAAAACTCAGGCAAGCTGGTCAGTCTCGTGCGGGAACAGGCGCGCGAAACCGCCAAGCAAGGACGGCGCGATCTCGTGATCGTGGATGGCCCGCCCGGCACGGGCTGCCCCGTCATCGCGGCGCTCGCCGGCGCCGCCGGCGTTTTGATCGTGACGGAACCCACCGTCTCCGGCGCGCACGATCTGGCCCGCGTGCTGGAATTGGCGGCCCACTTCAAAATCCCCGCGGCGGTCTGCGTCAACAAGTGGGATCTGAATTCCGAACAAGCCGACGGCATCGAGGCCGCGGCGCGCGCCACCGGCGCGACGCCCGTCGGGCGCGTGCGCTACGACAAGGCCGCCACCGCCGCCCAGCGCCAAGGCCTCGCCGTCGTCGAAACGGATGCCGGCCCGCTCGCGGACGACGTCCGCGCCGTGTGGCGCCGGTGGCAGGAAACCCTCGCCATGCCCCTCCCGGAGGCCCCATGAACACCTTCCGCGTCTCGGTGTTGTCCGACAACTGCGCAAGCGCCCGCGCGGCGCGCGGCGAACACGGACTGAGCTATTTCATCGAAACCGGCGCCCATTGCGCGCTCTTCGACGTGGGCCAAGGCCTGGTGCTGGCCGAAAACGCGCAGGCCCTCGGCCTCGATCTCGGCGCCGTGGAAGCCATCGCGCTGAGCCACGGCCATTATGACCACACGGGTGGCCTGTCGATCGCGCTCGCCGAGGGGCGCGGCCCCGTCGCGGTCCATCTGCATCCCGACGCCTTGCAATCCAAATACAACGGCAAGCGCTCCATCGGCATGCCGCCGGCCGCGCGCGAAGCGCTGGCCGGATCCAACGTCCGCCTCGTCCAGTCCCGCGAGCCGGGCGAAATCGTTCCCGGCCTCTTCCGCACCGGCGAAATCCCCCGCCCGCATCCCGAAGAAACCCTCTCCGAAATCTTCCATCTCGATCCCGACGGCCAGTCCGTCGATCCCCTGCTCGACGACCAATCGCTGTATTTCGACACGGATCAAGGCGTCGTCGTGCTGCTCGGCTGCGCCCATGCGGGCGTGATCCATATCTTGGAACGCGTGCGGGCGCTGGCGAACGGGCGCCCCCTCCGCGCCGTGCTCGGCGGCATGCACCTCGGCAAGTCATCCGACGCTCGTCTGCGCTGGACGATCGAGCATCTCCGCGGATTCGGCCTGAGGCAGTTGGTGCCGATGCATTGCACCGGCCCCCGGGCGGCCGCCGCGCTCTGGACCGCCTTCCCCGCCGCCTGCCGCCCCGGCGGCGCCGGCGCCGTTTTCGATTTTTAAACGACAAGGAAATATCATGGACCAACATCCCAGACCCGATTGCGACAAAAGCGCCTGCTCCTCGTGCGGATCCCGCACGTCCTGCAGCGGCATTCCCGAAGCCCCGCCGCTCGCGGAAACCGTCCCGGAAGACCAGAAACTCCGGCAGCGCCTCGACCAGATCCGCCGCAAGATCATGGTCATGTCCGGCAAAGGCGGCGTCGGCAAAAGCACGGTCGCGACGAACCTGGCCGTGCACCTGATGCTGGCAGGCCAGCGCGTCGGCCTGCTCGACGTCGACATCCACGGCCCCAGCATCCCCCAGATGCTGCATCTGGACGGCGCCCGCGTGGTCGGCGACGGCGAAGCGCTGCTGCCGCTCGAATATTCGGGCCTCAAGGTCATGTCCATCGGCTTCCTGCTGCCGAACGCCGACGATCCGGTCGTCTGGCGCGGACCGATGAAGATGACGGTCATCCGCCAGTTCCTCGAGGACGTCGCCTGGGGCGATCTGGATTGCCTGATCGTGGATTTACCGCCCGGCACCGGCGACGAGCCGCTCTCCGTCTGCCAGTTGGCGGCGCCGGTGGACGGCGCGGTCATCGTCACCACGCCCCAGCGGATATCCACTTCCGACGTGCGCCGCTCGATCCGCTTCTGCCAGAAGACGGACATCCCCGTGCTGGGCGTGGTGGAAAACATGAGCGGCTTCGTCTGTCCCAAATGCGGCGAAACCACCCACGTCTTCAAGACCGGCGGCGGCGAAACCATGGCCACCGAAATGGGCGTGCCGTTCTTCGGCCGGGTGCCGCTCGACCCGCGCATCGGCCTGGCCAGCGACGACGGCGTCCCGTTCATCTGCAACCAGGCCCCCGCCGAATCCGTGGAAACCTTCGACCGCATCGTCGCGGCCATCCAAGCCCTGTAGAAAACACAAAAGGAGAACCCAACATGAAAATCGCCATTCCGATCGTCGACGACCAGCTCTGCATGCACTTCGGCCACTGCGCGCACTTCGCGCTGGTCGACGTGGACGAAACGAGCAAGAAGATCGTCGCCCAGAAGCGGGTCGAGCCCCCGCCGCACGAGCCCGGCGTGCTGCCGAAGTGGCTGCACGAACAGGGCGCGACCGTCATCCTCGCCGGAGGCATGGGTTCCCGCGCCCAGCAGCTTTTCCAGCAAAACGGCATCCAGGTCGTCGTCGGCTGCCCGACCGCCGCCCCCGCCGACCTCGTGGCGGCCTTCCTGGCCGGCACGCTCGTGGCCGGCGAAAACGTCTGCGATCATTGAAAGGAGAACGAACATGCCTAGAGGAGACAGAACGGGACCGACGGGCGCGGGTCCAATGACGGGACGCGCCGCGGGTTATTGCAAGGGCTTCGTCGCGCCGGGCTCTGCGAGCTTCGGTGGCGGCCGGGGCCGCGGGATGGGCGGTGGCCGCGGGTTCGGCCGGGGCTACGGCTGGGGCTACGGCCGCGGCGGAATCGCACCGGTGGCTCCTGCCGTCGCCCCCACGGGCGACCAGGAACTCGCCGGGCTCAAACAGCAGGCCCAGCAACTCCAGGCGGACATGGAATTGATCCAGAGCCGCATCCGGG
>CAZECJ010000197.1:0-4372 GCA_964510645.1 uncultured Verrucomicrobiota bacterium
CTTCTCGTCGTCGCGGTAGATGCCCGCCGCGCGCTGCTTGCGGATTTCGTCGGTCGCGCCGTAGGGCTGCCCGCCGCCGCCCACGCAGCCGCCGCGGCACGCCATCACTTCGATGAAGTGGTACGGCGTTTCCTTGCCCTTGGCGCGCGCGTCGCGGACCTTCTCGAGCACCTTCTCGATGTTGCCCATGCAGTGGGCGACCGCCACCCGGACGTCCTTGCCGGCCACTTTCAGCGTCGCTTCCTTCACGCCGTCCAGGCCGCGGATCTCCTTCAGCTCCATCGACGGCAGGCGCTCCTTCGTCAGCGCCCAGTGCGCCGTGCGCAGCGCGGCTTCCATCACGCCGCCGGTCACGCCGAAGATCGTGCCCGCGCCCGTGTAGTCGCCCAGCAGCGAATCCACGCGCTCGTCTTCGGGCAGGTTCCGGAAATCGATGCCGGCGCTTTTGATCATCCGGCACAGCTCGCGGGTGGTGAGCGAAATATCGATGTCCTGCTGCCCCGAGCTGCTCATTTCCGCGCTGCGCTGGATCTCGAACTTCTTGGCCGTGCACGGCATGATGGACACCACGAAGAGGTTCTTCGGATCGATGCCCATCTTCTCCGCGTAGTAGGTTTTCGTCAGCGCGCCGACCATCGCCTGCGGCGATTTCGCCGTCGAGAAGTTCGGGATGAAGTCCTGCGCGAATTTCTCCATGTAGTCCGTCCACGACGGGCAGCAGCTCGTGATCAGCGGCAGTTCGCCCTTGCCGTGCACGAAGCGCTCGATGAACTCCGTGCCCTCTTCCATGATCGTGAGGTCGGCGCCGAAGTTGGTGTCGAACACCGCGTCGAAGCCCAGGCGCCGCAGCGCCGCGTAGATCTTGCCGGTCAGCAGCGTGCCGGGCTCGTAGCCGAAGTCCTCGCCCAGCGCCACGCGCACCGCCGGCGCGATCTGCACCACGCAGTGCTTCGTCGGATCGTTCACCGCCGCGTAGACTTCCTTCGCGTGGCTGTGCTCGTAGATCGCCCCCACCGGGCAGTGCGCCGAGCATTGGCCGCACTTGATGCACGGCGACTCGTTCAGGGTCACGTCCGCCGCCGGCGCGATGCGCGTCTTCTCGCCGCGCCCGATGAATTCCAGCGCCCAGACGCCCTGCATCTGCTGGCAGACGGCCGCGCACCGGCCGCACAGGATGCACTTTTCCGGATTCAGGATCAGGCTGCCCGTGCTGTCGTCCTCCGGCAGGTCGCGCAGCCGCTTGCCGAACGGCGCCTCGCGGATGCCGAACTCGGCGGCCAGCCGCTGCAGTTCGCAGTTGTTGTTGCGCGGGCACTGCAGGCAGTCGTCCGGATGCGTGGAGAGGATCAGTTCGATGACCGTGCGCCGGATGCCCCACAGCTCCGGATCGTGCGTCGTGATTTCCTGGCCTTCCGCCACCGGCGCGGTGCACGCGCGCACCAGCTTGTTCAGGCCCTTGACCTTCACCACGCAGATGCCGCACGCCGCCCACGCCGGCAGGTCCGGATGGTAGCACAGGCTCGGAATCTTCACGTGGGCTTGCTTCGCCGCGTTCAGGAGGTTCGTCCCTTCGGGCACCTCCACGTCCAACCCGTTGATCTTCAATTTGACCGTTTTCATCGTCGTCCCCTTCTCACCGGCGGCTCACGGCGCCGAACTTGCACGCCTTCAGGCACTCGCCGCACTTGATGCACGTCTCCTGCCGGATCTCGTGCGGCTTCTGCCGCTCGCCCGCGATCGCGTCGACCGGGCACTTGCGCGCGCACAGCGTGCAGCCGATGCACTTGGCCGGATCGATCGAATAGGTCACGAGCTGCTTGCACTTGCCGGCCGGACAGCGCTTCTCGTCGATGTGCGCCGCGTACTCCGCCTCGAAATACTTCATGGTGGACAGCACCGGGTTCGGCGCCGTCTGCCCGAGGCCGCACAGCGCCGCCTTCTGCATCGCCGTGCCCACCTCGCGGATCTTGTCGAGGTCGCCGCGCACGCCCTTGCCGGCCGCGATCTTCTCGAGCAGGTTCAGCAGCACCCGCGTGCCGATCCGGCACGGCGCGCACTTGCCGCAGCTCTCGTCCACGCAGAATTCCTGGTAGAACCGCGCCACGTCCACCATGCAGTCGTCTTCGTCCATGACGATCATGCCGCCGGAGCCCATGATGGATCCCAGCGCCTGCAGGTGCTCGTAGTCGATCGGCGTGTCCAGGTAGTCCGCCGTGATGACGCCGCCCGACGGCCCGCCCGTCTGCACGGCCTTGAACATCTTGCCGCCGCGGATGCCGCCGCCGATGTCGTAGATGATTTCCCGCAGCGTGATGCCCATCGGCACTTCGATGAGGCCGGAGTTGTTGATCTTGCCCGTCAGCGCGAACACCTTCGTGCCCGTGCTCTTCGGCGTGCCGATCTTCGCGAACCAGTCGCCGCCCCGCAGGAGGATGACCGGCACGTTCGCGTAGGTCTCCACGTTGTTGATGACCGTCGGCTTCTGCCACAGGCCCGACACCGCCGGGAACGGCGGCCGCGGGATCGGCATGCCGCGCTTGCCCATCGTCGAGGCCAGCAGCGCCGTTTCCTCGCCGCAGACGAACGCGCCCGCGCCCAGCCGGATCTCCACGTCGAAGTCGAAGCCCGTGCCGAGGATGTCCTTGCCCAGCAGGCCGTATTCGCGCGCCTGCTTGATCGCCGTTTCCAGATGCTCGATCGCCAGCGGGTATTCCGCGCGGATGTAGACCACGCCCTTGCTCGCGCCGATCGTCCGGCCGGCGATCGCCATCGCCTCCAGCACCGAATGCGGATCGCCTTCGATCGTGGACCGGTCCATGTACGCGCCCGGATCGCCTTCGTCCGCGTTGCACACGACGTACTTCTGGTCGGCGACGGCTTCCTTGGAGAACTTCCACTTCATCCAGGTCGGGAACCCCGCGCCGCCGCGGCCGCGCAGGCCCGACTTGCGCATCTCGTCCACCACCTGGTCCGGCGTCATCTCCGTCAGCACCTTGGACAGGGCCGCATAGCCGTCGCGGGCGATATATTCGTCGATCTTCTCCGGATCGATCGCGCCGCAGTTGCGCAGCACGATGCGGAACTGCTTCTGGTAGAACGACACGTCCTCCAGCTTCGTGTTCAGGTGGCTCTGGCTCTTGTCGTAGAGCAGGCGCGCGACGGGGCGGCCTTTGATCACGTGCTCCGCCACGATTTCCTTTGCGTCCGCCGCTTTCACGCTCACGTAGAACGTCTCGTCGGGCAGGACCTTCACGATCGGCCCCTTCTCGCAGAAGCCGAAGCAGCCCGTGCGCACCACCTGCGCCTCGGCCTGCGCGCCCTGCTCGGTGATTTCCTTCTTGAGCGCGTCGTAGAGCTCGGCCCCGTGGCTCGCCACGCAGCCCGTCCCGCCGCACACCAATAGATAGGTTTTGATCGCCATCGCCGTCTCCTCTTCCCTATTTCCGGACGATGTCCGCCGCCGGCTTGTCGAACACGTGGTCGTTCACCAGCAGCTTGCGGACGACGTGCTGGCTGACGATCTTCCGCGCCGTGTCGGCATCCACCTTGCCATAGACTACCGTCGGCATGCCGGGCACCAGCACCTCCACCGTCGGTTCGCTGTGGCACAGGCCCATGCAGCCCGTCTGGCGGATCGCCACGTTCGGCATCCCCGCCTTGTCCAGCTCGTCCACCAGCACGTCGAAGGTCTTTTTCGCCTCCGCCGCGATCCCGCACGTGCCCATGCCCACGATGATCTGCACGTCCTTGTGCGCCGTATCGCGCGGATTCATTTCCGCGCTCTTCGCTTCGCGCAGTTTCTTCAGGTCAGCCAACGTCAATTTCGCCATGTTGCACCTCGTTCCGAATCTCTTCCTCGTTGGAAGAGAAAAATCTTTTCATCAAGCCCAGCGTCCCGGCCTGTTCCAGGTCGCCCAGCGCGGCCGCCAGTTCCGACCGCCGCACCTCGTACGCCCGGCCGTTTTCCTCGCGGCGCACCGCCAGCTCGCAGGCGCCCGCGCCCGCCATCAGCTCCGTCAGCGTCGCCGCCGCATCGCCCAGCGGCGGCGCATCCACGTTCGCCAGGTCGAACGCCAGCCGCACCGTCGTGCCGCGGCCGGGCGCCGATTCGAGCGTGAACGAGCCGCCGCACTGCTCCGCGGCCTGCTTCGCGAACGGCAGGCCCAGCCCGACCGTCCGGCCCGGATGCTTGCCCGCTTCCGACCAGAACGGATCCAGCGCCTTCCGCACCGTCGCCGCGTCCATCCCGCGGCCGTCGTCGCGCACCGACACCTCCAGGCGCGCGCCGCGCCGGACCAGTTCCAGCCGCACCTCGGCCGCGCCGGCTTCGAAGGCGTTCTGGACGAGTTCCGAAACCGCGTCGCCGATCGTC
>CAZECJ010000198.1:0-4362 GCA_964510645.1 uncultured Verrucomicrobiota bacterium
AGCTGCTGGCCCTGGGCAATCCCGACCTCGGGAATCCCGACTACAGCCTCGCCTACGCCGAGGACGAGGTGAAGAAACTGGCCGAGATCTATCCCGACTCCCGCACGTTGACCGGCCGCGAGGCCTCCGAGGCCGCCGTGCAGCTGCTGTCCGCGGATGCCGACATCCTGCATTTCGCCTGCCACGGGGTGATCGACGAGGACGATCCCAAAAAGAACCATTTGCGCCTGGCGCCCGACAAGGAGAACGACGGCTACCTGACGGCGGACGAGATCATGGACCTGCATCTGCAGTGTTCCCTGGTGACGCTCAGCGCCTGCGACACCGGCCGGGGGCGGATCCTCTTGGGGGGCGAAGTCCTCGGGCTGACGAGGGCCTGGATGTACGCGGGGGCGCCGTCCGTGCTGGCCAGCCTGTGGAAGGTGGACGACCGCGCGACGTCGCGGCTGATGACGGCGTTCTACGAGAACCTGAAGACGCACGACAAGGCGAAGGCCCTGCAGCTGGCCCAGATCGACATGATCAAGGAGGGCCTGAGTCCCTACTACTGGGCGGCGTTCTGCCTGTACGGGGACTACCAATGAACGGGTTCCGTCCGGCGTTGCTCCTCCTGGTGGCGTTGGGCCTCGGCCCGGGCCGCATGTCCGCCGAGGCCGCCGCGCCCTTTTACGAACAGGGCTTGCGCATGGAAGAAGCCGGGCGCTGGGAGGAGGCCTACCGGGCCTATCTCCGATCGGCGGAAACCCGGGAGCCGGTGCCGGCGGGGCGGCAGCGGGATCGCGCCCTCAGCCGCGCCTTTCTGGTCGCCACCGAACAGCTCGGCTGGTTCGACGAAGCGATCGCGTACACCGACCAATACTTGAAGGACAACCGGGACGGCTATTGCCATCGGCAGCGGGGATATTTCTACAAATCGACCTTGCACGATTTCGACCGCGCCCGGGAGGAGTTCCGGTTGTCGTACGAAGACTACATGTCCGTCGAGGGCCGCCTGTACGATGCGCTGTTCAGCCTGGAGCTGCAGGCCGGATGCTATCGGACGCAATTGTACGAAATGGAGTACTATTCGAACCGGAAATACCGCCAATCCTATACCCGGCAGGCGCACGAGATCCTCTTGAAAGGCTTTGCCCTCGTGGATCAGGTGGAAAACGAAGGGGAGCGGAACCGGATCCGGAACATCTATTTGAAGTCGCTTGCGTACGTCTGCGGCCGTTCGTGGTATTCGGGATACGCCCCGGAGCAGGTCGCGGAATACGAGCGGGAATTGAAGGCGCAGGAGAGCGGCGCGGCCACTCCCTTCCAGCGGTGCCATGCGGAGTACGCCAAGCTGGCCGACGCGAAGAAATGGGCGGAAGCGGCGCAGTTGTGGGAGGACTATGCGCGGGTCTGGCCGGAAACTTCCAACAGCCTGAGTTTCACCAAGCGGGTGGCCAAGTGCTACGGGAACGCGGAGGATTGGGAAAACCAGCTGCGGGTGAGCATGCATGCGCTGGATCTGGTCGAACGCCGGATGGAGGCGCTGTCGACCGACATCGAAAAAGCGGTGGCCATGGAGCGCGGCTATCTGGCCGACTACGAACGGGCCCTGGCCGCGGCGTTGAAGCTGAAGCGCCACGACGAGGTCTTCGAGATCATGGAACGCTCCCGCGCCCGGGCCATGCTGGATCTGCTCGGGAACCGGGACTATGCCAAGCGGGAAGCGAAACTCTCGGCGGACGAGCGGGAGCTGCTTTTGCTGAACACCCGCATCGACGAAATCAAGGACGCCATCGAGAAGGAGCGGGAATTGGGGCGTGCCGAAGAAATGGCCTCCCTGCAGCGGTCGCTGGTCGTGGCCGAAGACGCCAGCACCGAGATCCGGCGGCGCGCAGACGTTGCCCGCCGGGAAATCCTGACCCCGCGGCGAATGGATCCCGTGACGGCGCAAGCGGCGCAGGAACTGATCGGGGACGACACCCTGATTTATACGTTCGACGGGATCTACCAGGTGGTGCTGACCAAGGACAAGATCGTCTCCCGGGAAATGCGGGGCCACTCCTTTTTCGAGAAGTTGATCGGGGATTACCGCAAGGCCATCGAGCGGCAGGAGGCGCGTTCCCGGGCCCTGGTGCTGCAGTCCGCCGGCGAGCTGCCGCCGGCCGCGGACGACGAGCTCATGGAGATCTCTCGAAAGCTGTACGACTACATCATCCGGCCCGTGGAAAAAGACTTCAGCCAGACGTCCGACCGGATCTACGTCGTGAACGATCGCCAGCATCCGCGGATTCCCTACCAGGTGCTGCACGACGGGGAGCGGTATCTGGCGGAGAAATACGCCTTGGTCTATGCGCCCAGCGTAAGCGTGCTCCAGAAATGCATGGAACGGCGGCGCCCGGCGGGCCAGAAGCTGGTGGCCTTGGGCAATCCCGACCTCGGCAATCCCAGCTACAGCCTCGCCTACGCCGAAGACGAGGTGAAGAAACTCGCGGAGATCTACCCCGACGCGCGCATCCTGACCGGCGCCGAGGCGTCGGAAGCCGCCGTGCAGCTGCTGGCGCCCGATGCGGACGTCCTGCATCTCGCCTGCCACGGCGTGATCGACGAGGACGATCCGATGAAGAGCCATCTGCGGCTGGCGCCGGACAAAGACAACGACGGTTTCCTGACGGCGGACGAAATCATGGACCTGAACCTGCCATGCTCGCTGGTCACGTTGAGCGCTTGCGACACCGGGCGCGGAAGGATCCTCATGGGGGGCGACGTGCTCGGATTGACCCGGGCGTGGATCTACGCCGGCACGCCGTCCGTGCTGGCCAGCCTGTGGAAGGTGGACGACCGCGCGACGTCGCGGCTGATGACGGCCTTCTACGAGAACCTGAAGACGCACGACAAAGCCAAGGCCCTGCAACTGGCCCAGATCGACATGATCAAGGAGGGTCTGGGCCCCTTCTACTGGGCCGCGTTCTGCCTGTATGGAGACTACCAATGAAGAAATCGCTGATCCCGCTGCTCGCCGCGTGGCTGGCGGCCATGCCGGTTTGCGCGGAGACGCCGCTGTCGGCCTCGGCCGCCGAGGATCTCCTGGCCTTCGTGCGCGAACAGGCGGGCCAATTGCCCACGCCGGTTTTGCTGGTCCTGCCGTTCCGGAACCAGAACGGATCGAAATCCATGGAGGGGGAGTTGATTTCGGAGCGGCTGGTCGCCGATCTCACCTTGGAGCCTGGCCTGAAAATCGTCGAACGCCAGAATCTCGACCAGGCCTTGGCCGAGCAGAAGCTGGCCCTGGAAGGCTATATTTCGCCGGAATCGGCCGCGCAGGCCGGGCGCCTCACGGGGGCCGGGGCGGTCCTGACCGCCTCGTTGATCGCCATGGGCGAGAACGTGGAGATCCATGCGCGCCTGTTCGCCGTCGAGAGCGGCGAAGGCCTCGGGGCGAAAACCATCGTGGTCCGGCGCGAGATCCGGTCGTTCATCCATCCGCTGTGGGACGACATCGCATCCATCCAATCGACGGGGAAAAAGTTCAAGGCGCGCGTGTGGACGGAGCGGGAGCGCCTGGGAATCGGCGACGAAGCGGTGGTGTGCTTCGAAGTCGACCGGCCCTGCCATGTGACGATCTTCGATTATTCGACGGATGGCTCCATCACCGTCCTGTTTCCCAACCGGTTCCAGCCCGACAACCGCGTCCGGTCGGAGCGGACCTACCGCATTCCGGCGGAGGAGGGGGGCTATCGCATCCGGGTCCAGGGGCCGCCCGGCAAGGAACAGCTGAAACTGTTCGCGACCACGGAAGACGTGCCGCTCTACGTGCGCGACTACTCGCAGGTGCCGTTCAATTCCATCAACGACGGGGACGCGGTCCGGGGGCTGGTCGCCACCTTCGAGAAGATGCCGGAGACCGATTGGGCGGAAGCGTCGTGGGAGTTCCAGGTCGAGCGCGTTTTGCGCTGACGGGGATCCGGGGGTGGGGAGCGGTTGGAGGTCGGGCGGGCCCCCCCACCTTGCGTGGTGGGGGAGCCAACTTTGCCTCCCACGGGGCAAGCCCGTGGGGGGGCGTCTCAGGCCGAAAAAGACAGCCCCACGCTAGAGCGTGGATTACAGACCAGCTCCGTTGGGATGGAAAACCCGCCGGAACTGGTATCGTGTCGGCATGCTGCAATTTTCCGACAAGGTGAAGGCCAAGCTGGCGGAGCTGCCGGACCAGCCGGGCGTCTACCTGATGCGGAACCGGCAGGGCAAGATCATCTACGTCGGCAAGGCCGCCAGCCTGCGCAGCCGCGTGTCGTCCTATTTCCGGCCGCCGCACGTTCTCCAAGGCCGACCCCAAGCTGCGCGGGTTGATCCGCAGCATCGACGACCTGGATTTCGTGCCGCTCAAGA
>CAZECJ010000199.1:0-4354 GCA_964510645.1 uncultured Verrucomicrobiota bacterium
CCAACCAGTTCCCCCCGTGGAGCAACCACGTGGTGAACGTCGGCGCGCTGGGCATTCCGGAGGGCACGCCGATCTGGATCGCGATCCAGGAGTACGTGTGGGACAACACGTGGAACGGCGCGGCGGTGCAGCTCGACGTGATCAACAGCGACCTGACGGCGCCGCCGGAGGCGCGCGTCGGCCCGACGTCGCTGACGTTCACGGCCTACTACGAAGGGGCCAATCCGGCGGCCCAGACGTTCGCGCTGCAGGGCGTCGGCAGCAGCGGGATGAGCTTTTCCAGCCAACCGACGTTCGGCGCCGGCCCCACGAACTGGCTGACGCTCGGCGGACCGGCGTCCGGGACGCTTGGATTCCAGGGGAGCCAGACCTACACGGCGGCGGTTTCCGTGGCGGGCCTCGATTTGGGCACCTACGTCGCGACCAACGTCTTCAACGTGCCGGGGGCGACCAACAGCCCGTTGCGGGTGCCGATCACGTTCCACGTGATCCGGCGTCCGCAGACCATCACGTTCGCGAATCCCGGCCCGCAATACACGACGAACCAGGTGGGATTGCGGGGCACGTCGTCGTCGGGGTTGCCGGTGACCTTCAGCGTCTTCTCCGGACCCGGCAGCGTCGTCGGCGCCACGAACCTGTCCTTCACGGGGACGGGCACCGTCAAGGTGGTCGCCTGGCAGCTCGGCAACGTCTACTACGACGTCGCGCCGTGCGTCACGCAGTCCATGGCGGTGACGAAACCCAATGCCGGGATCTCGTTCGGCGATCTGAGCCACGTGTACGATGGGTCCCCGCACGGGGCGACGGTGACGACGGTTCCGGCGGGGCTGACGGTCGACACGACGTACAACGGGAGTGCTTCGCTGCCGGTGGCCATCGGCACCTATGCGGTCACCACGACCGTCAACGACGCCATCTATGCGGGAACGGCGACGGAGACCTTCACGATCACGCGGATGGTCCAGACCGTCGCCTTTCCGGATCCGGGCGCCCAATGGACGACCAATCGGGTCGGCCTCGCGGCGACGGCGAGTTCGGGGTTGCCCGTGGCGTTCGCCGTGGCGTCGGGGCCGGGTTCGATCGCCGGGGGCACCAACCTGACCTTTACGGGGTCGGGCACGGTGAGCGTGGTGGCGACGCAGGCCGGCGACGCGGACTGGTTGCCGGCGGCGGCGACGAATGCCATCGCCGTCTCCAAAACCGCCGCGACGGTGGCGCTGGGGAGCCTGAGCCAAACCTACGACGGCGCGTCCAAGAGCGCGACGGCGACGACGGATCCGACGGGACTGGCGGTGGAGTTCACCTACGACGGTTCAGGGACCGCGCCGACGGCGGCGGGGAGCTATGCCGTGACGGGCACGATCAACGACGCGATCTACCAGGGATCGGACGTCGGCACGCTGACGATCGCGAAAGGCGCGGCGACGGTGACGCTGACCAACTTGGACCAGGCCTACGACGGCGCGGCCAAACCTGCGTCCGCGACGACGGTGCCGGCGGGGCTGGCGGTGGATTTCACCTATGATGGCGCGACCAATGAGCCGATCGCCGTGGGCAGCTACGCGGTGACGGGCACGGTCCACGAGGCGAATTGGCAGGGCTCGGCCACGGGCACGCTCGCGATCGCCAAGGGCACGGCGACGGTGACGCTGGAAAACCTGTCGCAAACCTACGACGGCGCGGCGAAACCGGCCTCCGCGACGACGGTCCCGGCGGGGCTGGCGGTGGAGTTCACCTACGACGGCGAAACCAATTTGCCCGTCGCCGTGGGCAGCTACGCGGTGACGGGCACGGTGAACGAGGCGAATTGGCAAGGCTCGGCCGCGGGCACGCTCGCGATCGGCAAGGGCACCGCGACCCTCGCGCTGGACGGTCTGGCGCACGTCTACGACGGGACGGAAAAGAGCGCGACGGCGACGACGGTGCCGACTGGTCTGGTAGTGGATATCACCTACGACGGCGACACCAACCGGCCCGTCGAGGTGGGCAGCTACGCGGTGACGGGCACGGTGAACGAGGCCAATTGGCAGGGGACGAACATCGGCACGTTGGTGATCGCGAAGATTCCGGCCACGGTCGTCTTGTCCAACCTGCTGCACGACTATGATGGAACGGCGAAAAGCGCGACGGCGACGACGGATCCGGCGGACCTGACCGTGGATCTCACCTACGACGGTTCGGCGATCGCGCCGAGCCATGCGGGGAGCTATGCCGTGACGGGCGCGGTGAACGAGGCGCACTATCAGGGCGTCGCCACCGGCACGCTGACGATTGCGAAGGTGCCCGCCACGGTTGCCTTGAGCGACTTGGCGCACGTCTACGACGGGACGCCCAAGAGCGCGACGGCGACGACGGACCCGGCGGGGTTGGCGGTGGATTTGACCTACGACGGGTCAGCAACGGCGCCGACGGGGGCGGGCAGCTACGCGGTGACGGGCGCGGTGAACGAGGCGAACTGGGAGGGCTCGGCCACCGGTACGCTGACGATCGCGAAGGGGGCCGCCACGGTGACGCTCGGCAGCCTGGCGCAGACCCACGACGGGACGCCGAAGAGCGCGACGGCGACGACGGATCCGGCGGGCTTGGCCGTCGATTTCACCTACGACGGTTCGACAAACGCTCCGACGGCGGCGGGCAGCTACGCGGTGACGGGCACGGTCAACGAGGCGAACTGGGCAGGCTCGGCCACGGGGACGCTCGCGATCGGCAAGGGCACGGCCATGGTAACGCTGGAGAACCTGGAGCCGGAATACGACGGCACGGCGAAGCCCGCGACGGCGACGACGGTGCCGACCGGTCTGGTAGTGGACATCACCTACGACGGAGAAACCAATGAACCGGTCGCCGTGGGCAGCTATGCCGTGACCGGGACGGTGAACGAGGCGAACTGGATCGGCTCGGCCACGGGCACGCTCGCGATCGGCAAGGGCACGGCGACGATTTTGCTGGACGGCTTGGCGCACGTCTACGACGGGACGGAAAAGAGCGCAACGGCGACGACGGTGCCAGTGGGGTTGACGGTGGATTTCACCTATGACGGAGAAACCAACCGGCCCGTCGACATGGGGAGCTATGCGGTGACCGGGACGGTGAACGAGGCCAATTGGCAGGGAGCCGCCACGGGGACGTTGACTATCGGCAAAGCGCCGGCGACGGTGACGCTGGGCGACTTGTCGCAAAACTACGACGGAACCGCCCGAGCCGCGACGGCGACCACGGAACCCGCGGGCCTGGCCGTGGATCTCACCTATGACGGATCCCCGACGCCGCCGACGGCGGTGGGTAGCTATGCCGTCACGGGCACGGTGGCCGACGCGACATATCAAGGTTCGGCCGTCGGCACGCTGGTCGTCGCCAAGGGGAACCAGACCATCCTCGACTTTCTGCCGCCGGATGGAACCCGGTTCGAATTGGGGGCGACGACGTCCCTCAGCGCGCACGCATCCAGCGGATTGGCGCCGGTCACGTTCTCCAACCTGTCTCCCGAGGTCGCCTCGCTGGTCGGGACCGACATCGTCTTTACCAACCGGGGATGGGTACGGGTGCAGGCCCATCAGGCCGGCGACGAAAGTTGGAATGCGGTTTCCGTCATCCACCAGTGGAGCGTCGGAGGGTTCATCACCAACGTCGCTCCTGCGGCGGCCAACGTGGGCGGGGGCGTGGAAATCGTCGTGCAAGGCATCAATCTGGGCAACGGATCGGATATCGAGACCGTGACGCTGGCGGGGGTGGCGGCGACGATCGTGACGCAGAGCCTGGACGAAGTGCGGGTGATCGCCGGGGCCGCTCCGGCGGCGGTCACGGGCGACGTGGAGGTGGCGTCGGCCTCCGGCGGCAGCCTCGTGCTCGGCAACGGGTTTGAATACCTTTGGCTGGATCCGCCGGCGATGTTGCCGGCGACGGACGTCACGCTCTACGATCTGACGGCGCATTGGACGGGCGTGGCCGGCGCCACGGCGTACTTCCTCGACGTGGGCCTCGATGCGGGCTTCGCCGCGCATCTGCCCGGCTACGAGCTGCGGAACATGGGCGCGGCGACGAACGCCTCCGTGGACGGGCTGCTGGATGAAACGGATTATTGGCTCCGGGCCTACTCCTGGAATGCCGCCGGGCGGAGCTTGGCGTCGCCGGCCCTGAAGGTCTCCACGCCGGCCGTGGCGGGCTTCGATTTCGACGCCGACGGGCAGGCGGATCTCGCCGCGTACCAGACGGCGACGGGCGATTGGAAGTTCCGGTCGTTCGAGACGGGCGCCACGTGGAGCGACCACTGGGGTTGGTCCAATGCGGTGCCCGTGCCGGCGGACTACGACGGCGACGGAGTGTCCGACGTCGCCGTGTACCAACCGGCCACCGG
>CAZECJ010000200.1:0-4322 GCA_964510645.1 uncultured Verrucomicrobiota bacterium
CATCATCAACCAGCTGCGCCTGCTGGACCGCATCGTCGATCCCCATCTGGCGATGGTCAATTCCATCCTCCATTTCGTGCGCGGCAAGAACGTGCAGGCCGCGGCGATTTTGGCGCGGCTGCCCGGCGAACTCATCGAGATGAAGCTGTCGGCCAAGCACAAGTGGGTGGACAAGCCGATCAAGGAACTCAAGATTCCCGACGGCGTCATCATCGTGACGGCCATGCGGAACGGGCAGGTCAAGACGGCGACGGGGGATCTGTCGCTGGCGGCGGGGGACCGCGTCGTGGTTTATTGCCTGCCCGATGCGCTGCCCAAGATGGAGTCGCTCTTCGCTTCCTGAGGTGCGCCCGCGATGAATTTCAAGCCCGTCTTCCATGTGATCGCCTGGCTGCTGGGCGTGGTGGGACTGCTGATGGGATTTTGTGGATTGGTCTCGTTCATTTATGGCGAACCGGGACGGGCCTGGATGGCGCTGGAACGATCGGCCGGCGGAACGCTGGCCGTGGCCGCGGTATTGTGGATCCTGACGCGGAATGACCAGGAGCTTTCCCGCCGGGACGGGTTGGGCGTGGTGGCGTTCGGCTGGCTCTTCGCGAGCATCGCCGGGGCGGCGCCCTACCTGTTGTCCGGCACGATCGTTTCGCCGGTCGCGGCGCTGTTCGAAACGGTGTCCGGCCTGACGACCACCGGCGCGTCGGTCATCCCGATCCTGGAGGGCGTGCCCAAGGGCATCCTGCTGTGGCGGGCGATGACCCACCTCCTCGGCGGCATGGGGATTTTGGTGTTGGTGGTGGCCATCCTGCCGTTTGCGGGGGCGAGCGGCATGCATCTGTTCCGCGCGGAAATGGCCGGGCCCACCAAGGACCGCATCGAGCCGCGCATGGCGGCGACGGCGAAGATGCTCTGGGGCGTTTATATCGGCCTGGTCGTGGCGCTTTTCTTCCTGTTGCGGCTGGGTGGCCTGGATTGGTTCGATGCCGCCTGCCACGCCTCCGCCACCATGGCCACGGGCGGCTTCTCCACCCGGACGGCGAGCATCGCGGCCTACGACAGCATCTACGTCGAGAGCGTCTTGATGGTGTTCATGATCTTGGGCGCCTTGAATTTCGCGCTCCATTACCGGGCGCTGCGCGGCGAATTTTCCCCTTGGTGGAAGGATTCCAGCGCCCGTTTCTATCTGGCCGTTCTGGCGGCCGCCACCCTGATCTGCGCCGGGGTCCTCCATTCGTCCGCGTCGGGATTGAGCTGGGGGGCGGCGTTCCGGCAGACGTCGTTCACGTGCGTCAGCCTCGCGACGACCACCGGTTTCTGCACGGCGGATTTCGACGTCTGGCCCAAGGCGCTCAAGGTTATCTTGCTGCTGCTGATGCTGATGGGCGGCTGCGTGGGGTCCACGGCCGGGGGGATCAAGGTCGCCCGCATCCAGATGATGCTCAAGGCCGTTTCGCGCGAGGTCCGGCTTTTCATGCAGCCCCAAGCCGTGATTCCCGTCAAGCTGGACGGCAAGCTCTTGGATGACGATGTGCTGTTGCCCATCCTGTCGTTCGTGGCGCTCTATCTGCTCGTGGCGGCGGTGGGTTCCATGGCGATGCTGTGTTTTTCGCCGGATCTGGCGACGGCGGTGTCTTCCGTCGTGTCCTGCATGGGCGGGGTAGGCCCGGGCTTGTCCGCCGTGGGCCCGGCCCTGAACTATTCGACCATCTCCGGCGGCGGACTGACGACGTTGATCGTGATGATGTTGGCGGGCCGGTTGGAGTTCTTCACGCTGCTGGTCGTCTTCATGCCGGCGTTCTGGCGAAAGTAAGGATGCGCCCGCGATGAATTTCAAGCCCGTCTTCCACGTGATCGCTTGGCTGCTGGGCGTGATGGCCTTGCTGATGGGGTTTTGCGGCTTGGTTTCGTATCTGCACGGCGAGCCGACGCAGGCCTGGACGGCGCTGGGCTATTCGGCGGCCGGGACGTTGGCGGTGGCCGTGGCCCTGTGGCCCCTGACGCGGAACGACCAGGAGCTCTCCCGCCGGGACGGGCTGGGCGTGGTGACGTTCGGCTGGTTGTTTGCGGGCATCGCGGGCGCGTTTCCCTACGTGCTGTCCGGCGTGATCGCCTCGCCGGTGGCCGCCGTGTTCGAGACGATTTCCGGCATGACGACGACCGGCGCCACGGTCATCCCGATCCTGGAAGGCGTGCCCAAAGGCATCCTGCTCTGGCGGGCGGCCACCCATCTCGTCGGCGGCATGGGCGTGCTGATTCTGGTGGTGGCCGTTTTGCCCTTTGTCGGGGCCGGCGGCATGCAGCTGTTCCGCGCCGAGATGCCGGGACCGACCAAGGACCGCATCGAGCCGCGCGTGGCCTCGACCGCCAAGATGCTCTGGGGGGTGTATATCATCCTGACCGTGGCGTTGATCTTCCTGTTGCGCCTGGGGGGCATGGATTGGTTCGACGCCGTTTGCCATTCCTTTGCCACGCTGGCCACCGGAGGCTTCTCGACCCGGACGACGAGCGTCGCGGCCTACGACAGCGTCTATATCGAGAGCGTGCTGACGGTGTTCATGCTGCTGGCGGCCATGAACTTCGCCTTGCACTACCGCGTCCTGCGCGGCGAGCTTTCTTCTTGGTGGAAGGACGGCGAGGCGCGCTTCTTTCTGGGCGTGTTTCTGGCTTGCTCGCTCATCGGCGCCGTCGTGCTGCACCAGGCCCGGGCGGCCTCGGGTTTCGGCTGGGGCCGTTCGTTCCGCGAGGTGGCCTTCACCTGCGCGAGCCTCATGACCACCACGGGATTCACCACGGGCGACTACGAACAATGGCCGGTGCTGCTCAAGGCCATGCTGGCATTGCTGATGTTGCTGGGCGGTTGCGCGGGCTCCACCGCCGGCGCCATCAAGGTCAGCCGCATCCAGATCATGCTCAAGGCCATTGCGCGGGAGGTGCGGCTTTTCATGCAGCCGCAGGCCGTCATTACCGTCCGCCTCGGCCGCAAATTCCTGGCCGACGACGTGCTGCTGTCCATCCTGGCGTTCGTCGCCCTCTATCTGCTCGTGGCGCTGGCCGGCCTGCTGGCGCTGTTGCCGTTCACTCCGGACATCCAGACGGCGGCCTCTGCGGTCATTGCCTGCCTCGGGAACGTCGGCCCCGGCTTTTCCGCGGTGGGGCCCACGATGAATTACGCCTCCATTCCCGATGCCGGCAATGCCGTTTTGACGTTGCTGATGCTCGTCGGCCGTCTCGAGCTCTACACGGTGCTGGCAATCTTCATGCCTGCATTTTGGAGGAAATGATGGCGCGCCTCCCGCTGTTTTTAGCCTTGGGCGCGGAAGCGCCGTTGGCGAACGTGCAGGTTCGCCAGACGCTGGCCTTCGGACTCGTGCCCTTGGGTCTTGCGTTGCTGTTGATGGCGGCCGGCGCGCCGGATTGGCCCTCGGCGGGCCTCTGGGTCGGGGCGGCCGCGGCCCTCGGCGGCATGGCGCTGCTGTGGGGGCTGTGGCGCCGCTCGGGGGGGCGCCCCCTGCGCGGATATTCCCTCGTCCACTATCTGATCCGCTATCTGTTCGTCCTGTTGTGCCCGGTGTTGCTGTGGATCGTCTTCAGCGACGTGATCCTCGATCTGGCCGGGGTCCTGCCGCCGATTCTCCTCGGCTTGCTGTTGCTGGTCTATCCGGCCAGCCGCATCCTGCGCGAAATCGTCGGGCCCGATCCGATGGCCGCGCCGCACCTCGAAATGGCCTACATCGTCTGCCAGCAGATCGAAATGGTCCTGTTCGTCTTTTCGATCGCCGGGCTGATTTCCGGCGCGATCGTCGACGCCAACCGCGATTATCCCACGGATCCGTCGCCGTTGCTGATCGTGATTTGGCTGCTGGCGCTGCTCGCGCTGCTCGCTGGCGCCATCCTGGGCGTTTCCCACGGCGTCCGGCTGTTTACCCGGTCCGCCCCCCCGCAGCCCCTTGACGACGTTGCGCCGCTCCCGACCGCCCCCCGGGGCGAAGGTTCCCGCTTCGGCTCCGACCGGTTCTGACCGGTTCTGACCGCGCGGAAATGTTTGCGCCCAGGGGGGCGGGAGGGTAAAGTCCCCGCTCGTCGATTTTTCAGGAAAAAGGAACAACCAGATGAAGATGCGGACACATACATGCGGACAACTGCGCCCCTCCGATGCGGGCGCGAAAGTGGAATTGTGCGGCTGGGTGGACAGCGTGCGCGACCACGGCGGCCTGATCTTCCTCGACCTGCGCGACCGCTATGGCGTGACGCAGTGCGTGTTCGATCCGCAGGATTCGCAGGCGGCGTGGGACGCCGCGCAGGCCTGCCGCGGCGAATTCGTCGTG
>CAZECJ010000201.1:0-4320 GCA_964510645.1 uncultured Verrucomicrobiota bacterium
CCGGCTGACCGGCAACTTCGACGCCGCCCGCGACGCCGTCCAGGACACGTTCCTGAAATTGTGCCGCGAAGGCGTCCTGGAAGACGACCGCGTCGCGCCCTGGCTCTTCCGCGTTTGCCGCAACCGCTGCATCGACGTGCTCCGAAAGGAAAAACCCATGCAAACCCTCACCGACGCCCAGGCCGCCATCCTGCCCGACCCCGGCCGCTCCCCCGCGGAGGAAACCGGGCTGCGCGAAAGCGTCTCGCTTCTCCTCCGGAAACTCGCCCAGCTCCCCGCCAACCAGGCCGAAGTCATCCGCCTCAAGTTCCAGCACCAAATGAGCTACCGTGAAATCGCCGCCGTCACCGCGCTCAGCGAAACCAACGTCGGCTACCTCATTCACGTCGGGATCCAAACCCTCCGCCAGCAAGCCGCCCAGTTTTAGGAGAAATCCCATGAACTCCATCGACGAAATCAAATTGACCGCCTACGCCCTCGGCGAAGGCTCCGCCGCCGAACGCGCCGAGATCGAAGCCCGGCTCCGGACCGATCCCGCCGCGCAAGCCGCCGTGGACGACATCCGCGCCTTCGCCGCCCAGCTCGAGACAGAACTGAAGAACGAACCCGGAATCACCCTCACCGACGACCAGCGCCGGCGCATCTTCCAGGCGCCGGCCCAAGGCGCGGGCCGCAGCGTGCGCTTCCCCTGGCGCCGGATCACCGGCTTCGCCGCCGTCGCGGCCGCCGTCACGCTCGTCTTCGGCGGCACCCTCTGGCACGCGGCCAAGACTCTGCTCGAAAACCGGTTTGCCAAGCTGGACGAATCCTCGATCGCCTGCGAAATCATCGAAGTCGATGAACAGCAGCTCGACGAGCTTTGGACGCCCGAGGAACTGCCGGAACTCGTGGAGGTAGTCACGCCGCCCGACGTGGAGTTGGACATGGCACCACCCCCGCAAGTCGAGGATTTCTGCGCCGCGCCCATCGGGAACAGCGCGGCCGAACTCAACATCGCCTCGGATTGCATCTCCCCGATCATCATGAAAGGATTGGCGCCGGGCGTGATGGCGAACCGTTCGGGCGCGGGACGAGCGGCGAGGAGTAGCGCCTATGGCGGCCAATGGCTCGGCTATGTCGACTCGCCGGCGGCGGAAAACACGGAATCCTACGCCCCCATCCAAGGCAATACCTTCAAATCCATCGCGGACGAGCCGCTATCCACCTTCTCCATCGACGTGGATACGGCATCCTACGCGAACGTCCGGCGCTTCCTCCGCGCCGGCGAGATGCCGCCGCCCGACGCGGTGCGCGTCGAGGAAATGATCAACTACTTCCCCTACGACTATGCGCAGCCCAAGGGCGACGTCCCCTTCGCCGTCCACATCGAATCCGCCGCCTGTCCCTGGAACAAGGCGCACCCGCTCGTGAAGATCGCGCTCAAAGGCAAGGAGCTCGATGCCCAGTCCCGCCCGCCCTGCAACCTCGTCTTCCTGCTCGATGTTTCCGGCTCCATGGACATGGACAACAAGCTGCCGCTCGTCAAGAAGGCCATCCAGCTCCTCGCCCGCCAACTCACGGCGAAGGACCGCGTATCCATCGTCGTCTATGCCAGCGCCACCGGCCTCGTCCTGCCGGCCACCCCCGGCAACGATCTCGCCGCCATCGATGCCGCCATCGAACGCCTCCAGGCCGGCGGCAGCACCGCCGGCGGCGCCGGCATCCGGCTCGCCTACGACGAGGCCATCAAAAATCTCCTGCCCGACGGCAACAACCGCGTCGTGCTCTGCACCGACGGCGATTTCAACGTCGGCATCACGGATTCCGGCGAACTCGCCGCTTTCATCGCCGAACGCGCCCAGAAGGGCATTTTTCTGACCGTCCTCGGCTTCGGCATGGGCAACTACAAGGACGACCGCCTGGAAACCCTCGCCGACAAGGGCAACGGCAACTACGCCTACATCGACAATTTCAGCGAGGCCCGCAAGAACCTCGTCGAACAGGCCGCCGGCACCTTGTTTGCCATCGCCAAGGACGTGAAACTCCAGATCGAGTTCAATCCCGCCCACTTCTCCTCCTACCGCCTCATCGGCTACGAAAACCGGCTCCTCGCCAAGGAAGATTTCAACGACGACAAGAAGGACGCCGGCGAACTCGGCGCGGGCCACGTCGTCACCGCCTTCTACGAGCTCGTGCCCGTCGGCGCCGAAAGCGTCCCCGGCGTCGATCCGCTCAAGTACCAGGCGCCGGAAGACCGGCCGGCGGCCAAGGAAAAGAAACCCGCGCACGCCAGTCCCGAATGGCTCACCGTCAAGCTGCGCTACAAGTTGCCGAAGGAAAACAAGAGCGCGAAAATCGAAGTGCCCTTCGTCGGCACGTTCGTTCCCCTCGACAGCGCCTCCGAGGATTTCCGCTTCGCCGCCGGCGTCGCCGCCGCCGGGCTCATGCTCCGCGGCGATCTCGCCGCGATCGATCTGACCTATCGCGAGGTCGTCGAATGGACCTCCGCCGCCGTCGGCGCGGATGCCAGCGGCTACCGCCGGGAATTCATCGACCTGCTGAAGAACGCCGCGGCGCTCGCGCCCTAGCCGCAGCCATGTTTCCAGACAGGCGCCGGCCCGTGGGCGCCTGTTTTCTTGTCCGCGCCTTGACTACCCGCCTCCCGCGGAATAGGTTTGACGTGCAACAGGAATGGAGACCACATGAATCGCAAGGCACTTGCTCTCGCTCGGAGGCTCGCCCTCCTCTTCGTCCTTGCGCTGCCGGCGGGCTGCGGAAGCGGCGACGGAGAAAGCCTGGACTATACGGGCACTTGGCAAGGCCGCACGTCCAACGGCGGA
The DNA here is from genome assembly GCA_964510645.1 of uncultured Verrucomicrobiota bacterium. Classification (GTDB taxonomy): domain Bacteria; phylum Verrucomicrobiota; class Kiritimatiellia; order CAIQIC01; family Lenti-01; genus Lenti-01. The sequence continues at coordinate 2,820 of CAZECJ010000201.1, forward strand.
ACCATCGTTTTCACTGTGGAGGGCCATTTGGTTACCGCTCTCCGGCTTGTCGATCCGCAAGGGACCATCTGGTTTCCCCAGGCGGTGGATGTCCAAGGCGATTCGTTTTCCGCCGATTACGAGACCAATACCTCCGCCACCGACTATGTTTCCCTTCAATGCACGTTCGACTCCGTCGCCCACAGCACCGGCGACTACACGATGCGCAAGGGGGGCAATCTCCTGACCGGCACGTTCGAGGCCCAACCGCCCTTGTAGGATCCCTGGCGTTGAAACCCGATCGACAGGACCGCGATCCGCGCAAGGTGCGCGTGCTGGTGAATCCGAAATCGGGCCTCGGCGCTTCGTTCGATTCCTTCTGGGGCGTCATCGAGGAACAATTCGGTCGGCGCGGCGCCGACGTCTCCTACCAGTTCAGCAACGACGTCGCCGACGGCCGCCGCAAGGCCGAGCGCGCGGTAAGCGACGGCGTCGATGCGGTCCTCGTCGCGGGCGGCGACGGCATGGTCAACAGCATCGGCGGCGTCCTCGTCGGAACGCCCGTTGCCCTCGGCGTCATCCCCACCGGCAGCGGGAACGGCTTCGCCCGCCACTTCGGCATCCCGCTCGACGTGGCGGGAGCGGTGAAGGTCTTGTCCCGCGCGCGGCGCAAGGCCATCGACGTCGGCACGGCCAATGGCCGGCCCTTTTTCGTCACCTGCAGCCTGGCGTGGGATGCGGCCATTGCCCGCGGCTTCGAAGCCTTCCCCTTCCGCGGCATCGCCCCCTACGTTTTCGCCGCCGCGGCCCAGCTGATGGCCTACAAGGACCAACCCATCCATGCCGCGATCGACGGCGCTCCCGCGCAGATTTTTTCCGCCCCGATCCTGTTTACCATCGCCAACCTGACCCAGTACGGCGGCGGGGCGCAGATCGCGCCCAAGGCGCGGCCAGACGATGGCCTCATGGAGCTGGTCGTCGTGCTGCGCCCGGATCTGCCCGTCATGCTGATGAACATCGCCCGGCTCTTCAACGGCACGATCGACCAGCTGCCCCAAATCGCCACCCGCCGTTTCCGGCAAATGGATCTGCACCGCTCCCGATCCACGCCCATCCAGATGGACGGCGAACTCGTCGAGGCCGGACGCGACGTCGAAATCCGACTCCTCCCCAAGGCCCTTTCCGTCCTCGTCCCCTCCGCCGGTTCCGATTCCTGAGCAACGCCCATGCACGTAAGAACCATCCGCCAGGCACCGTTCGGAACAGCCGCTATTCTCTGGGCAGGCAACCGGACCCATCCCGTCGTTCGGCGCATTCTGCTGCCCCGCGCCGGGCGGGCAACCGAGCAGGCGATCCGCCGGATCGATCCGAAGGCGACGGACGCCTCCTGCGCCGAGATCGACGCCTTGGCCCGTTCCATTTCCGCCATGCTCTCGGGCAAACGCGTCCGGTTTTCGCTGGGACTTTTAGAGCGTATTAAATAATCTCATAGCCGCATGAAGCAAACCAACCGGCGGCATCT
>CAZECJ010000202.1:0-4289 GCA_964510645.1 uncultured Verrucomicrobiota bacterium
GGTGTGGACCGGGTGCCGCCCTCAGCCCCTACCGGCGTGCGGCTGTTGCACAGGAACTGAGTAGCTGGGCAATCCCCTGCTGATTCATTCAGGGGCGATTATGTTGTCCAGAAACTCAGGCCATATCCTGATCCAGGCTGAAAAAAATGCAGCAGGTGTACATTTGCTTTTACGACTGCGACCCCCTCTTCCCCCGCCCCATACAAGATATCAAGATTGATATTGAAAAACAAGAGACAATCCGCGGGATTTTTCTAGATATACTTCTGGACAGTTATCCGTTCACGAATCTAACCTTGTACTTTTGGTTCATCTCCCCTGTCAATTAGTCCAATGGCCTCATCGAAGCAACTGCATATTGCTTCAAGTGGGGCTCCTGCACAATAGTAATGTGAAATTCCATAAAAATGGTGAACAATTCTGCATAATTCGTGTCTTGCAGCTATTCTTTAGATAAATGATACTCTGATTACGGTGGAAATCATGAGGCAATAAGACCAAAGGGCGCACTTGTCGGCGAAAGCGGCAGGTTGGCGCCTTTTTTTATTCTCGCCGTTTTATTTTCACCACAGCTGCCGTGTTCCGGCAACAGATATAATCCTGATTCTATGATAAAGGAAAAAACCTGTCGAAGTGTCTTTTATAAGTCATTAAATTTGTTTAGCCAACATAATCTAAATGACAAAACGAAAGGGCACCCAACAGGAGAAAGAAAAATATACAATCAAGGAATGGGAAGCAACACCTTTTGGCTGGCTTTGTGTGTGAACATGCTATTTACAATATTTAGGTTCTCATTAGCATTTCAGTCGTTTCATCAAGATACTGTGCAAGGTTAGGCAATCTTTACCATCTTAAAATATCATCCAGACGTTGAGTATGATTCTAGCTGGCGGTGCACGTCTATATGATATCGGGCGTCTGACACGTGATGACATGGTCGCGTAGTTGTTTGATATTACTGTATCGCAGTTTTCGTGTATAGACCAGAACCGCGCTCCAGGTCTTAATATCCTGTCTTTTAGGAATAAAATAAAATTCATGAATTAACAGGTTAAGTAGGCGAGTTTGATGGCTAAGATGAAAATGCAACTTATAGGCCATATACGCAAAAAAGATAAACTACGGCAGCCTCTTATGGAACATTTGATGGCTGTATCCAAACTTTCTGGGCAGTTTGCCAGCAAAATCGGTTTGAAAGAAGCTGGCGAGATTATAGGCTTATTGCATGATTTTGGCAAGGCCAGTAAACAGTTTCAAAACTACCTGCTTTCAGGAACTGGCGTGATTAATCCAGACGCAGATGGCTATGTGGACCCGGAGGCCATGCGGGGAAAGATTGACCATTCTACCGCAGGCGCCCAACTCATCTATGAAATACTTTTAAACAAAGGGGCAAAGGAAAAAATCGTCGCGCAGGTTCTTGCCTTGGCCATTTCTTCACACCACTCAGGCTTGATCGACTGCCTCGAACCGGACGGGCAAAACAATTTCAAGCGACGCATGGAAAAGCCCAATGTCGATACTCACAAATCCGAGGCTTCATCTAACTTACAGGAAATTGAGGCAAAACTAAATGGCTTACTTTCTCCAAATGTGATAGATGATATTTTTAAAAAACTGCAAAGCCTGCGAGATAAACCTGAGGAACCACAAAACACCCTGGCCTTCAAAGCGGGTTTGCTTGTCCGTTTCCTTTTTAGCGGTCTAATTGATGCGGATCGGCTCGATACTGCTGACTTTGAGGTGCCAGGAAACGCCAGAATCCGTAACTATGGGCAATATCATCCCTGGGCCACCCTCATTGAACGATTGGAAAAGAGACTAAATCAATTTGAGAGCAGAAATGAAGTAGACCAATTGCGCACTCAGGTTTCACAAGCCTGTTTTGATTATGCCAACAAGCAAAAAGGCATCTATCAACTGACAGTTCCCACGGGCGGCGGTAAAACATTGGCGAGTTTGCGGTTTGCCTTGCTTCATGCAGCGCATTATAAAATGGAGAGAGTGTTTTATATCATTCCTTACACTTCGATTATTGACCAAAATGCCGAGGAAATCAGGAAGATTTTAGAGGACAAAGACGCAAGCGGCAACTATCTGGACAAAGTAGTGCTTGAACATCATTCCAACCTGACGCCCGAAGAAGAATCCCGCAGGCAAAATTTATTGGCTCAAAATTGGGATGCGCCAGTTGTCTTCACGACGCAGGTGCAGTTTTTGGAAGCCTTATTTGGCGCAGGAACTCGCGGCGCTCGGCGTATGCATCAATTGGCAAATTCCGTGATCATCCTGGATGAAGTGCAAACCATACCCATCAATATGGTTCACATGCTGAATCTTGCCCTACGTTTCCTCGTTCACGCGTGCGGTGCAACCGTCGTTCTCTGCACCGCTACCCAGCCGCCACTCGACAAACTGGATAACCCCTATCGCGCCTTGATAATTAATCCAGAACAACGCATCATCCAAAACGAAAAAGAACTCTTTGCAAAATTAAAACGAGTTCAAGTATTCGATAGACGTAAAGTGAGCGGATGGAGCCAGAAAGAAACTGCAGAACTTGCCGAAAACCAATTGCATGAAAAAGGCAGTGTGCTGATCGTCGTCAACACTAAAAAATCAGCCAAAACACTATATCAAGCCATTGCCGACAAGGGAATTGCAGGTGTTCATCTCTATCACCTTAGCACCAACATGTGTCCCACGCACCGTCTGAATGTGCTGAACGAAATCAAAGAAAAACTAAAGCCGGAAAAAGCAGACCCCGTGATTTGCGTCAGCACGCAACTCATTGAAGCGGGCGTGGATATTGACTTTGGCGTGGTCATCCGATATCTGGCAGGACTTGATTCCATTGCACAATCCGCAGGGCGCTGTAATCGCCATGGGGTCCATGAAGGGCAAGGAAATGTTTGGATTATTAACCCAAAGGACGAAAATATCGGGAAATTGAAAGATATTTCAATCGGCATGGAGCAGGCGCTACGCGTATTGGAAAATTTTGATAAAAGCCCCGCATCGTTTGAAAATGATCGAATTGGACTGAAAATGATGGCGGCTTACTATACCTATTATTACTATGCACGGAAAGAGGAAATGAATTACAAGGTGGGTGTGAGTTCAGCCGTAGGACAGGAAGACGACTTGTTCAACCTGCTCTCGATAAATTCACTGGCAGTCAAGGCCTACCAGAGAGTCAGCCAAGTTCCTCTTGATATTTTTCTTCGTCAGTCTTTCCAGACAGCCGCAAAAGCATTTCACGTGATTGATATGCCAACTCGGAGCGTGGTTGTACAATGTGGCAGGAATGGAAGTGAACTTGTGGCAGATCTGTGCAGCGCGCCCTTGCTGGAAAAACAATATGAGCTATTGAAAAAAGCGCAGAGATTTTCTGTCAATATGTACCCACATGAATTTGAAGGCTTATATAAAAAGGGGATCCTTCACGAGGTTCAGCCAGGAACAGCCATTTTTTATCTTGAAGAGCAATATTACAGTGATGAGTTCGGATGGAGCGACGAACCCGTCCGTGAAATGAAAACGTTTATGTGCTAAAGGAGGATTTAATGCAAAATAGGGTAGAATTCCGGGCATGGGGCAGATATGCCCTTTTCACTGATCCACTCACAAAGATCGGCGGGGAAAAATACTCGTATCAGATTCCCACTTACGAAGCATTAAAGGGAATTCTGAGTTCGGTCTACTGGAAACCGACCATCATCTGGATCATTGATAAGGTCAGAGTGATGAAACGCATCAAAACCCAGACCCGCAGCGCCAAGCCCATCAAGTATTACTCTGACAGCAATGATCTGTCAATTTACACCTATCTCGCCGAGGTGGAATACCAGGTGCAGGCCCACTTTGAATGGAATCATAAACGAGATGACCTGACACATGACCGCAACGAGAACAAACATTATTTTGTTGCCAAACGTATGATCGAGCGCGGCGGCAGGCGGGATGTCTTTCTTGGCACACGGGAATGTCAGGGCTATGTTGAAGAGTGCCGGTTCAGCGAAGGTGTAGGAGAATACGATGGTTACGGTGAACTTGCCTTTGGATTGATGTTCCATGGTTTCGATTATCCCGATGAGGGAGAAAAAGACAAATTCTACGCCCGCTTTTGGCGCCCCAAGATGATCGATGGCGTGATTGAATTTGCCCGCCCCGATGATCGTTCTCTCCTCCGTAAATTTGTACGTCCAATGACGGCGAGCCCACCCGCTACGATTGGACTCATGGAAGAGGGCTTGCTCGAAGGCTATAAAGAAGGGAGCGTGTGA
>CAZECJ010000203.1:0-4279 GCA_964510645.1 uncultured Verrucomicrobiota bacterium
CCACGTCCATGTGCGGCAGGTATTCCACGGTGCGGTTGGCGGAAGACGGCACGCCGACGACGATGGATTCCCGCATGCGGCCGCCTTTGATTTCCGCGTCGGCCGTCGTGTCGGCTTCCCAGCACACGGGCGATCCGTGAAACACATTCTGTCCATCGCTCATGTAGACGACGGGATAGCGCCGGTCCACGTTTTCCGCGTAGCCGCGCGGGAAATAGACCCGCACGTTCCGCCCCGTCACGTGGGAAGCCGATGATCCGACGTAATTCGTAAGGATATGGCTGGCCGATACGCCGTTCGAAGGCGGCAGGTAGTTGAAGATCTGGCGGTCGCGGACGACTAGCCGGTCCAGCGGCGTCCAATAGTCGTTTCCATCCCAAGCGCCTTCCCACGTGTCCACCCCGTTCCGGAGTCCGTGGAACGTGAAGCGAGCCCACTCCCCTTCGGTGCCGACGCCTTCCGCCACGTGCCGCCGCTCGCCCGCGCGCAGTCCCGAACCCGCTAGCGTCATGGCGACCGTCGTCCAGGTTCCCGTCGCGCCGAAGTCGGCCGCGGACAGCATGGAATAGACCAAATCCACGTTGGTCATGTCGGAATAGAATTCCACCGTCTTGCCGGAAAACGGCGCGGCGGGTTCCGCCGGCACGTTGGTTTGCAGGTTGGCGCCGTCCGGCCACCAGATGGCGTTGTCGCTGTTGCCGATCTGATCCGGAGCGGTCAGCCGCTTCACGAACTTATATTCCAGCGCCGTGCCCGCCCGCACGCCGATGTCGCCCCACCAGACATTGCCTTCCGACCAAACCAGTTTGACGGCATGGGCGGGATCCCAGGAGCCGATATCGGGATGGCCCCCCACGACGAACCATTCGTAGCCCAGCCCCGCATCGTTGGTGATCGCGAAATGCACCGGCACCCGCAGGGGGCTGCCGGCCATCGCCGTCCCGGCGACCAGCGCTGTCGCTAATAGAATCCTGAAGAATATTTTCATAATTGTTGAAGGGCAGCGTGGAACACGGTTTCGACCTCCAGAGTTCGCAGGCACGCGAGATCGCCGCGCGCACACGTGCGCGAATGGCAAGGCCGGCAATCCAACCCGTTTTTCGCCACCACGTGGTCGAGTTGTCGAAACGGCCCGGTGCGGGCGGGATCCGTCGCGCCGAAAATTGCCACCAGTGGCACGCCCATCGCGTCCGCCCAGTGCATCGGCCCGGAATCCACGGTCACCAGCAGATCCATCCCTTTCAGCAGCGCGCACAGTCCCGGCAGATCGGTTTTGCCGCACAAGTTCTGCGCCCCCTCGCCGATTTGGCGCGCCAGCGCTTCGCCTTGCGCCTCGTTGTCGCGGCCGCCGACGATGCGGATCCGGCAACCCATTTCCAAAACCAAACGCTTGCCCAGTTCCACGAACTTTTCGGGCGGCCAATCCTTCGTGTCCCAGCGGGAAAACGGCGCGAACGCCACGTGCGGCCCCGGATCGCCGTCGCTCTCGGCCTCGGGAAAGGCTAGATGCGGTGCGGGCGGAGCCGGATCGCCGGGCGCAACGAGATTCACCACGTCCATGAGCTCGTCGACGGCATGGCGGCGCGGTCCAGAGGTTTTCGCCGGCTGCGCATCGTAGAATCGCGGCGCGCCCTCCCGCGCCCAGGCCGGGCCCACGCGGCGCTTCCCGCGCGCCAGCCGCGCGGCCAGCGCGCTCTTCATCAGGCCCTGGAGATCCACGACGATATCGTACTTCTCTCGCCGCAGCGTCCGCAGGAAAGGAAGGAATCCCCGCGCGAAATTCCGACGCGGAAACGCGATCGTCCGTTCCACGTCCGGACAGCACGCGAGCAACGACTGATATTCCGGCTGGACCACCCAGTCGATCGCCGCGCCCGTGCGCTCCTTCAGCGCGCGCACCGCGGGCAAGGCGTGGGCGAGGTCGCCCAGCGAGCTCAACTTGATGACCAAGATCCGTTTCATCCGGCGGGCTTCGACAGGATTTCCTCGACGCGCTTGATTTTCAGCGCCTTGCCCGTGGCCGAATCGACCGTCAGCAGCGCGCCGTGCAGGCGTACGTCGCCGCTGGCGATCTCGAACTTGGTCGGCATGCCCGTCAGGAAGCGCGTGAGGATAGCCTCCGTGGTGCGGCCGATGACGGAATCGCACGGGCCAGTCATGCCCAGATCGGTCAGGTAGGCCGTGCCTTTGGCCGTGACGGCCTCGTCCGCCGTCTGGATGTGCGTATGCGTGCCGAGCACGGCCGTCACGCGCCCGTCCAGGTACTTGCCCATCGCCACCTTTTCGCTGGTGGCTTCCGCATGCATGTCCACGAGAATCATCTTGTACTGGGCCGCGTTCTTCTTGAGCCACTCGTCCACCGTGCGGAAGGGGCAATCGGCCGTGGAATTCATGAACGTCCGGCCCATGAGCTGGAGGATTGCCAGCGGCCCCTCCTTCGTTTGGATCGCGATCGCGCCTTTGCCCGGGCAGCCGGGCGGCAGATTCAGCGCCCGCACGATGCGGAACTCCTTGTCGAAATAGGCGGCCGCCTCCTTTTGGTCCCACACGTGGTCGCCCATGGTCAGCGCATCCGCCCCACCCGCGAACAGCTCCTCTGCCAACGCGCCCGTGATGCCGCGCCCGGCGGCGCTGTTCTCCGCGTTGGCCACCACGACGTCCGCCCGGCCTTCCGCCTTGTAGCGCGTGGCCACGCGCGCCATGGCCATCCGGCCCGGACCGCCCACGATGTCTCCCACCACCAAGATCTTCATCGTCCCCTCCTCCTCGCCCCGTCAGCGGGCGTATTCCACGCAACGGGTCTCGCGGATCACCGTTACCTTGATTTGGCCCGGATAGTCCAGCTTCTCTTCAATCCGTTTCGAAAGCCGCCGCGCCAGCTGGATCGCCGCCGCGTCGTCGATCGCCGTCGGTTCCACGAAAATGCGCAATTCGCGGCCAGCCTGCATCGCCAGGCTGCGGACCACGCCGGGCTCTTCCTTGGCGATGCCTTCGAGATTTTCCATGCGCTGCATGAAGAGATCCGTCGTTTCCGCGCGCGCGCCCGGGCGGGCCGCGGTGATGGCGTCGGCCGCCGCCGCCAGCGCGGCATAGGCCCCGCCGACCACGGCTTCCCCGTGGTGTCCGCGCACGGCGTTCACGACCGTCTCGCTCTCGCCCGCTTTCGCCAGCAGATCCGCGCCGATGTCCGCATGGCGGCCTTCCACCTCGTGGTCCACGGCCTTGCCGATGTCGTGGTACAGCGCCGCCCGTTTCGCGACGTCCGGATCCAGCCCGATTTCGGGCGCCATCAGGCTCGCCAGCCGGGCCGCCTCCACCGAATGCCGCAGCATGTTCTGGGAATAGCTCGTGCGGAATTTCAGCCGTCCCAGCAATTTCCGCAGTTCCAGCGGCACCCGCGCCAGATGCAGCGAATCCACCGCTTCCTCGCCCGCCTTCAGGATCAGGTCGTCGAGTTCCGCCGTGACCTTGTCCGCCATCTCTTCGATCAACGCGGGATTGATCCGGCCATCCGCCATCAGCCGTTCCAGCGTAACCTTGGCGATTTCGCGCCGGATCGGATCGAACGACGACAGCACCACGACGCCCGGCGAGTCGTCGATGATGACCGTTACGCCCGTCGCCATTTCCAGCGCCCGGATGTTGCGACCCTCTCGCCCGATGATGCGGCCCTTCATCGCCTCGTCCGGCAGATGCACCGGCACCGTCGTGACGTCCGACACCTGGTCCGCCGCCACCCGCTGGATGGCGTCGGTGACGATCCGGCGCGCTTGCATCTCGGCCGTCGCTTGGGCGTCCTCTTGGGTTTTCCGGAGCAGCGCCGCCGTTTCTTCCGCCAGTTCGCCCTCCAGCTTGGCCAGCAGCGCCTGTTGGGCTTCTGCCGCCGTCAATCCTGCCAAAGCTTCCAGGCGCACGCGCTCTTCGGCGGCCAATTGCGCGACGTTTTCGCGTTCCGCGTGCAATGCGGCCCGGTCCTTTTCCAGCTGTTCGGCCCGGTGATCGAGCGCCTGCGCCCGTTCTTCCAGCCGGTGGCCTTCGCGCTCCTGCCGTTCGTCCTGCTTCGACAGCCGGTCGGCGGCCGCCGACAGCACCAGTTGCCGCTGCTGCAGCTCGCTTTCCGCCTTCTCGCGGTTGCGCATCAGTTCGTCCCGCACCGCCAGCTGCGCTTCCTTGCGCAGCACTTCTGCGTCGCGCTGCGCGTCCCGCAGGATGTCGCCGGCCGCTCGGTTCGCCGCCGCGTCGCGGACGCGCACGAACAGCGCATGGCCGAAGAATCCGA
>CAZECJ010000204.1:0-4236 GCA_964510645.1 uncultured Verrucomicrobiota bacterium
CTCTCCGGTCTTCTCCTTTCAGATGACAAGTTCATGCCCATGCTGGGCACACTAGGCCCGCCCTCTGAGGCGGGCGCGAATCCCTCCGGTCGCAGAGGTCCGGCCTACAAAGCGCGGCTACAAATTATCGGAACAGCTCTGGCGTCCTGGGCGATGATTTTGCGATTTTGGGGTTTCCGATGAGCCGCGATTCCCCGCGCAGGGCGCGGCAAGCTGCAACATTCGTTTTGCGCGCGCGGATGGCGGAATCGGATTTTTGTAGCTGGCCTCGGCGAGGCCGGCCGCGGGAGAAACAGCCCCGGCCCCAGCGGGGCCGGCTACAACAAATCCGGAGACGATTCACGGCGCGAGCAGGATGAGCCGCGATTCCCCGCGCCATGGCGCGGCAAGGCGCGAAATCCGTTTTGCGTGTGCGGATGGCGGATTCGGTTTTTTGTAGCTGGCCTCGGCGAGGCCGGCCACGGGAAAAACAGCCCCACGCCATGGCGTGGCAAGACCGGCCCCAGCGGGGCCGGCTACAACAAATCCGGAAACGATTCAGGGCGCGAGCAGGACGAGCCGCGATTCCCCGCGGCAGGGCGAAGGCAAGGGGCAGCTTCCGTTTTGCGCGCGCCGATGGCGGATTCGGATTTTCTGTAGCTGGCCTCGGTGAGGCCGGCCACGGGAGAAACAGCCCCACGCCATGGCGTGGCAAGACCGGCCCCAGCGGGGCCGGCTACAACAAATCCGGAAACGATCTACGGCGCGAGCTGGACGAGCCGCGATTCCCCGCAGCAGGGCGAGAAGGCCGCCGCCCGTGGAAGGGCGGCCTACAAATTTCGGACGGCTCGGTCCGCCTTCGCCAAGGCTACGGCGGACGAGCGAGCCGTCCCTGCCGGCAGCGGCGGCTATTCCTCGTCGATGCGGTAGAAGGCCTTGGCGGTGGCGGAAGTGGGCGCGGGCCAGGTCGTGAAATCCGGTTGTCCGGGGATGCCGGTGGCGACGGGGTCGAAGGCGGCGCCGTCCGTCAAGGCCGGGGCGGCGAGGATCCGGTAGGAGCGGTCGGCGCGGCTCTGCCACGTCAGGTCCATGCCGCCGCCGTTCCACGCGGCGTTCGCCATCCGCAGGGGATACCGGAATGCGCCGTCGGCGGAGCCCGAGAGCGGCCCGGACAAGCCGGGATAGATCTGGAGCCAGCCGTTGGTGAAGGCGGGGCGCGCGATGTCGAGGCGGTTCGATGCGGAGACCTGTACCAGCGAGCCGTCGGGCGCGTTGAGGGCGATCCGGAAATTCGCGGGCGCGTTGGTGAGCGTCACGGTGAAGACGCCGCCGGTGCGCAGCGCGACGGGGAGCCACGGCGCGACGTGGCCGGCCTCCACGTCCGCATGGAAATCGCAGTTGGCCACCAGGGCGGTTTCAGCTCCGGCGCGGCGATAGACGTAGCCGGCGAAGCGGAGGCGCTCTTCCCCGTTGGTTTCGAAGCATTCCGCCGAGGAAGCGCAGCGCGCGTTCAGGCCCTGCACGAACGCGAGGGAATCGTTGGTCGGCGCAAGCGCGACCGCGTGGCCCACCATGTCCTGCAGCAGCAGCAGGCCGTCCTTGGAGGAAAACCGCGCGGCGGCGGGCAGGCCGAGCACGCGGAGGTAGTCCTCCGGCAACGCGTCCAGCGCCAGCCACGTCGCGCCGATCCGGTTGCTCCAGGCGGTCCAGGCTTCCGGGGGAATCGCCGCGGAGATCTTTTCGCCGTGGAGCACCTGTTCGAAATAGCGGCCGTTCGCCGCGACGTTGCGCAGCACGGCGACGCTCCGGCCGGACAGGTTGGTGAACCGGAATTCGATCCGCTGCGTGTTGGTCGGCGAGAACCAGCCGTTTTCGCGCGGCCACAGCTCCAGGAGCGGCGCCGTCGTGTCGTCCAGATGCGCGTCGAGGTACCATGCCAGCGCGTGGCCGACGACTTCGAAACGGTCGTAGCCGCTCTCTTTCGCATAGGTTCCCGCGACGTCCGCGAGCGCCGCCGGATCGAGGTTGGTCACCACCGGCGAGGACGGCGGCTCGACGGGATCGGGCGGCGGGAGCCCGTCCTTCTCTTCGATCGCCAGCTCCAGGATCCGGTCGCCGACGTCGAAGAGGCCGGAGGCCACGTAGCCGATGCCGCAGACGGCCACGGCCAGGCCGCGCGAAGGCAGCACTTCGATGTAGCCCGTGTGGGTGTAGGTGCTGCCGGTCTTGAACGACGCCTTGCCGGCGTAGGCCAGGCGGGGATTTTCCACGCAGTCCCACCCCAGCCCGCTGCGGGCACCGGTATCCACGTCCAGCGGCAGCCCCGCGTAGGGTTGCGTCCGCATCGCCGCCACGGACTCCGCCGCGAGCACCCGGCCCGTCGGGCCGAGGCCGTCCGCGAGGATCATCTTGAGGAACTGCGCCAGCTCGGTGGGCGTCGAATAGGCGCCGCCCGTGCCGTGGACGTTCACGAATTCCTCCGGATATTCGACGTAGTCCGCGGTCGCGCCGTCGTAGTAGTAGACCTTGGCCAGCCGGTTCGAGATCGCGGCGCGGTCTTTCAGGAAGGAGCTCGCCGGCATGCCGAGCGGCGCGAACAGGCGGCTTTGGCAGTATGCGGGGAAGGACAGGCCGTCGCCGTTCATGGCCGCGACCACGGCCGCCGCCATCACGAAGCCGTTGTTGCTGTAGTTGTCGCGGAATCCGGCCGGCAGGAACGGGTAGGTCTGGCCCAGCGCCTGCGCCAGCCAATCCGTAAAGTCCGCCCAAGGCGCGGTGGCGAAGGCCAGATTGAGGAAATCCCCGGGCACGCCGGAATGGTGGCACAGCAGATCACGCACCGTCGGCGCGTAGGGCTCGAACCGCGGACGCAGGACCATTCCGGGCAGATAGTTCGTGTAGGCCGCATCCAGATCGATCCGGCCTTCCTCCGCGAGCTTCAGCGCCGCCGCGCCCGTCAGCGCCTTGCTCACGGACCCCACGCGGAACACGGTATCCGTCGCCGCCGCCTGGCCGGCCGCGAGATCCTCCCAGCCAAACGCCTCCGCCCAGACCACGTCCTGCGACACCACGAGGGCGACCGAAACCGCCGCCAGATGCTGCGAGGCCATCGCCTGGGCGATATAGGCCCGCGCTTGCGCGGCCGTATTGGTCAGCTCCGCCGCCCCGGCACAAGACCCCGCCAGAACAGCCGCCGCCGTGATGCTCGCCGCCACCCATTTCATGACATCAATTTGCCCGATCCGGGCTGGCGATTCAAGCCTCGCGCTTCCCTTTCGCGTTGTCTTCCCGGCGACAGGCGCGTAGCCTGTGGCGCCAAAATCCTTTACCGACCATGAATGCCGAACAAATCCGCACCATCCTGAAAGACACCTTCAACACCGTCGCAGACGCCTACGACCATCCCGTCCTGCGCTTTTTCCCCGCGTGCGCGCGGCATCTCGCCGACCGGCTGGGGCTGCGCGGAGACGAGCGCGTGCTGGACGTGGCGACGGGCACGGGGCATGTCGCGCTGGAACTGGCCGCGCGCCTGCCGCGCGGGCGCGTGGCGGGCGTGGATTTCTCGGCCGGCATGCTGGCGCAGGCGCGCCGCAAGGCCGCCGCGCGCGGCATTCAAAACGTCGAGTTCGCCGAAATGGACATGCAGGACCTGCGGTTCGACGCCGGCCAGTTCGACGCGGCCACTTGCGCGTTCGGGATTTTCTTCGTCGAGGACATGGAATCCGCGCTGACCCACATCGCGTCCAAGGTTCGGTCGGGCGGCACCGTCGTCCTCTGCAATTTCCAGAAGGACTATTTCTTTCCCCTGCGCAAGCTGCTGACAGACCGCTTGGCCGCCTACGGCGTCCCGCTGCCGCCCCAGACCTGGGAGCGCATCGCGACCGAAGCGGGCTGCCGGGAATTGTTTGAAAAAGCCGGCCTCCGCGATGTCCGGGTGGAACCCAAAAACATGGGCTATGCCCTGGCCGACGAGAACGAGTGGTGGAACGTGGTCTGGAACGCCGGGTTCCGGCGGATGGTCAGCCAACTCGCGCCCGCCGACCTGAAGCGCTTCCGCGAAGAACACCTGCGGGAAGTCGCCGCGCTCAAAACCAAAGACGGCCTCTGGCTGGACGTCGGCGTGCTGTTCACCGTCGGCGCGAAAGCCTAGCGCGCGCCCTTTATCCCCGCACGAAGCCCGTCTTGGGGCATTTTCGGTTCTATTGATCGGATGGGGACACGGGGGATTGCACCCCGTGCCCCTTCCACACCACCGGA
>CAZECJ010000205.1:0-4187 GCA_964510645.1 uncultured Verrucomicrobiota bacterium
ACGGGGCGGACGGGGCGGCCTTCCATGTAGCCGCGGTAGCCGACGGGTTCGAGCTGGAAGCGCGGGGCGTCGTCGTCGGCCCATTCGTAGCCGTAGAGTTCGGGTTGGTAGGTTTTCATGACGTCCCAGAGGGAGAAGATGGCTTCTTCGAAGTTCTTTTCGTCGAAGGGCGGTCCTTGGAACACCATCATCTTGCAGGACGGCAGGTCGATGAGCTCGAATCCCGCCGGGACGGTTCCCGCGAAATCGGCGGGGACCTCGACGCCCTGGGCGTAGACGGAGGTGCCGCGGCGCTGGAGGCGCTTGGGCAGCCACAGGCCCATGGGCTCGTGGATGGCGGCCTGGATCTGGCCGAGCCGGTTGTAGATTTCGCAGCCGACTTCCTCGCAGTACTCGAAGTAGTGCGTGGCTTTCCGGCCGCGCTTGAGGATCATTTTGCGCGCGGGGCGGTCCACGATCTGGACGAAGACGACCTGGGACTGGGGCTGGGCGGTTTTGGCTTTCATGGGGGCGTTTCCTTTCGTTGTGGGCGGGTAGTAGCTGCGCATCCGGTCCGGCATGAACAGGACGACGGACGGCTTGTTTTTTCGAAACTGGCGGGGCGACACGCCGAACTGGCGGGTGAACGCGCGCGTGAAGCCTTCGTGGGAGTCGAAGACGAAATCGAACGCGACGTCGATGACCTTGCGCGGGGCGGCGCAAAGCTCGTCCGCGGCGGCGGACAGGCGGCGCTGGCGGACGTACTCGAACGGCGCGCGGCCGACGTATTCCTTGAAAAGCCGGGCGGCATGCCACGGGGAATAGCGGGCGGCGCGGGCGAGGCCGGCCAAGGTGATGGGTTCGGCGAGGTGCGCTTCGATGAAGCCCTGCATCCGTTTCACCGCCTTGATCTGTTCCGAGTCCATTGGGGTCTTTCCCTTGGTTGTGCCGCCAGTAGACCACGGGCGCGGCGCGGGTTCTTGACCGGGATTGCGAAAATAGCAGAAATTTCGGCGGAAGGCTTTTCCGTTTCAGAACGAGCCGCGATTAAGCGCACGGGGGATTCGGTTGTAGGCCAGGGCGGTGACCTGGCGGATCGGAGATAGCCGGAACAGCCACCGGGTCAACGCCCCGGGCTACGGGGGGGGGCGGGCTCGACGGCCGGACATGCGCGGCGCTGGCGCATTTTATTGCGCAAGGCAGGGAAGATTTGGCAAGATGCGGCTCGCTTCAGGAAATGAGCCGAGGGGTCCTTCCGCATTCGAAGGGGGGCGATCGGCCGAGCATGGAGAGGCACGTCATGAGAATCGGTTGGGTCATTCTTTGCGCGGGGCTGGGTTCGTCGATGGCGGCCCAGGCCGAGGACATGAAGACGCTGGCCGGGCAGATCTACAGCAACGTCGTGGTGAAGAGCTATGATCGGGACGGCTATTCCATCCGGCACGACGGGGGCACCAACGTGGTGCCGTATGCTGAAATCTCAGCCGAGTTGCGCGGGCATTACAAGGCGTTGTCGCTGGCGCCGATTCCGGCCAGCCGTTTGGCGGGGGAGAAAGAAGCGCCGGCGGGCCCCGGCGATCTCGAGACGCTGGCCGGGCAAATCTACCGGAACGTGGCGGTGAAAAAGGTCGGGGAGGACGGCATCCTCATCGCCCACGACACCGGGATGGCCACGGTGAGTTTCGCGGCGATTCCGCGGGACCAGCACGAGAAGTACCGGACGGCGCCGGCGGTGCCGGATCCCGAACCCGGCGCCAACGACTTGGTGACCGCCTACGGCCAGATTTTCCGCCACGTCGAAATCGCGCGCGAGGAGCCGGACGGGTTGACCTTCCGGCACGACGGCGGCGTGACGAAGGTGGGATTTCCGGCGCTGACGGAGGATGTGCGGCAGAAGTACAAATACGACCCCATCGCGGGCTGGCAATACCGGCGGGACCAGGCGGCGCAGAAGACGCGCGCGGAGCAAGAGGCGGCGGCGGCGGCGGCCGAGCCCCAGAGCGTGGGGCCCGCGGTGGTCGAGGTGCGGGATCTCGCCACCGAGGCCTTGCCGGACAATTCCTACCGCGTTTCCTTCACGCTCAAGAGCGTTTCGGACCAGCCGCAAACGGTCACGACGACGGTGCGGGACGCGGGCCGGCTGGCGCTGATCAGCCGGACGATCGAACTCGCGCCCAAGGCGGCCACGAAGTTGCTGCAGATCGACGTGCCCGAGATCCAGCCGGCCGGCCTGCTGGTCGTGGGCGGAACCTATCGGACCAATATCGTGCTGACCTGGTAGGCCGGGCGGCCCGGCTTCAGTCGACGACGAGGACGTCGGCGTAGCGGTCGTGGTTGGCGTTGAGAAACTCGCCGGAGAGGGCGAGGCAGTTCTTAGGGCAGATTTCCGTGCACTGTCCGCATTGGATGCACTGGGGATGCGAAAATGCAGGAATCATTAACTATGGGGGGGTGGGATTAATCGATGTCCGGAGGGGCATGGTTCTGGTACGATGCGGTCAACGATGAAGGAGACACGCTTGAGGGCAGCGGAGTTCGTGGCCAAATGGAAGAATCCGGAATGGCCATGAGGAAATCCATGGCGATTCTATTGGCGCTGGCCCCCTTGGTTGCAAGCGGACAATCCCCAAGCCCGCCCGCGGAGATGACCGGGGCGGATCCCGTCGCGCATCGGCCCTTGGGCACGCGCCTGCTGTGGTATGCGCCGAACCGGGTCATGGACCTGCTGGACATTTTCCGCCTGAGGCTTCGCGTCGGTCCGGGGCTGGCGGCGAACGTCCGCATGACAGACTATGGCGCGTTCTACGTCGGACAATACGACTCGATCTACGTCGGGCTGCCTGGACCGCGCGGGGCGCATCGCCTGCGGCTGCCGGTGGGGATGGAATCCCTTCGCGGCGTCGCGATTGCCGGCGTGGACGCGACGGACGACACGCGGCACGGGCCGGAATATGGCCCGGCCGAGATCACCGTGGGCATGCAGGCGCTGTTCGTGGGCGCGGAGGCGGGCGTGGAGCCGTTGGAAATCGGCGATTTCTTCGCCGGCTTTTTGCATTTTGACCTGCGGGAAGACGATTATCCGCGGCCCAGGCCGGAACTGCCGGAAACGACGAGCGCGATTTCCCTGGGCGAGGAAACGGGGGTGTTGGCCGTGGATCCCAAGCCGGAACGGTTCGGCACCTTTGGGGCGCGCATGGATTACCTGCATCCGAACGTCCAGCGGCGGATTTCCGAACCGCTGCGGGCCACGGACGCCTATTTCGCCGACAATTCGGATGCGCCCATTGTTCCGCCCCAGACGCAGGTTCGGCTGGGGCTGTATGGCACGCTCCGAAAGTATCGGGACTTCGAGTTCGAAGTGACGCCGAACGTGGAGATGGACGTCGAGCTGCCGAACCTGAAGCGGCGGCTGCGCGTGTTTGTGGAGACGGCCCGGGCCAACGACTTGCCGGAACGCGCGGTGTCCGATCAAGACGAGTCGGGCATCAACGTCGGTGCGCGCAAATGGTTCGAGCCTCTCAATCTGTCGGCGGACGTCGGCGTGCAGGCCTCATGGCCTCCCGAGGCGTTTGCGCGGTTGATTTGGACCCGCGAATGGCAGCTCGGGGAATGGGGGTTGCGTCCCGAGCATCGGATCTTCTACGAGACGGACGACGGGTTCGGGGCGCTGGCCACGCTAAGGAATGCGCGCTGGCTGGGCGATGGAAACGAAAGCCTCTTCCAGCAAAACCTGTCTGCCAAGTGGTCCACGGAAACCGATACGCTCATGTGGGCGGCCAGCGTGTCGTTTGCACGGGTGCCGGCGCTGCTGGACGAAAACCTACGCGGGAAAAACGCGGGATGGGAGGATGCGTCCCGCGCGCAGGCGGTTCGCTATACTTGTTTCGGCGGCGACGGCAACGTGGATTCCCACCGCGTGATTCTGGGATTCCGCGGGCCGCTGTACAAGCGGTGGATCTACTGGGAGGCGGATCCCGGCCTCGAGTGGCACCGGGACGAAGACTACGAGACGGCCTACGTGTTTCGATTCGGCATCGACATGCTGTTCTGGGGCCGGGCCTACGAATAGGGATGGCCCCCTGCCTGGAAATTCCAGAATTCATTGGATGACCCCTTCGCCAGTCCCCCGCCAGTCCCCCAACCAGCCCCAATCTGTCGGGGGAAAAGCAAAAGCGGAAGGCGGGAGCGAGCAAAAGCGGAATGGGATT
>CAZECJ010000206.1:0-4152 GCA_964510645.1 uncultured Verrucomicrobiota bacterium
GGTCGCCCTTGTGGGTTTGGAGATGCACGGTCAGGTCCTGGATCCGCTTGGACAGGAGGGCCACCTGGACCTCCACGGAGCCGCTATCCTTCTCGTGCTGTTGATATTCCTGCTTGATCGCCGCTTTGACTGCGCTGTCCATCATAACTGTTTGATCCAACTTTGCTGCTTGTCTTCCGAATTGATTGAAGGCCGAACTATACGGAGGGGGTCTGGAGGATGCAAGGCCAAAAACCGGTTCGGGCGGATCGGGCCGGCGGGGCCGCGCCCGGCGCGCCGCCGCCCGCCTCGCCCCCGCCATTGGGGATTGCGAATCCGCATCGAGCGGGTAGGATGCCGGGCGGAAATGGATGCGGAGGGCGTCGGGCCTTCCGCCGCCGGAGAGGTTCCCCGTTGAGCGCGCAGACAAATCCGCAAGAGAATCCGGGCCGCGGCCGCCGGGGCGATCCGATGCCGGCCGTCGCCGCGTGGAGCCGCCGGATCCTGCCGGGCCTGCTCCTGTTCCTGATGGCGGTGCTGCCTTTTCTGCCGACGCTGCAACACGACTTTTTGCCGACTTGGGACGACGGGGTCTACGTGCTCCAGAACTACCGGATCCACCAGCTCGACGGGGGCAACGTCGTGGACCTGTTCCGCCTCCATCCGCAACGGGGCCGGATGCCGAACGCGCAGTACACGCCGCTGGTCGAGCTGTCCTTCATGTTGGAAAAGCACTTTTTCGGGCTGGCGCCGGGCCTGTTCCACCTGACCAACGTGCTGCTGCACGGGTTCAACACCTTGCTGGTCTTCTTGTTTCTGCGCCGCCTGACCGGAAACGCGAACGGCGCTTGGCTGGCCGCGGCTTTTTTCGCCGTGCATCCCTTGCACGTCGAATCGGTGGCGTGGGTGGCCGAACGCAAGGACGTGATGAGCGCGTTCTTCTACTTGCTGGCCCTGGGCGCCCATTTGCGCGGTCGCGACGGGTTGCGGTTCGGCGCGGGGGCGGCGCTGGCGGCGGGCGTGGCGGCCTTCCTGTCGAAACCGCTGGCGGTAACGCTCCCGGCGGCCTGTTTGCTGTGCGACTACTACCGGCAGGGACGGGTGGACCGCAAATCCGTGTTTGGCCTGTGGCCGGCATGGGCGCTGTCGGCCGCGGGGATCTGGATCACGCTGGGCACCCATCTCTCGACGAGCGTGGCCCAAAGCCGCGAAGTCCTGGCGTTCGGGAACAACCTGCTGATCGCCGCGCGCGGCTGCGCGCTCTATCTGGAGAAGTTCGTCTGGCCGTTCGGGCTGAGCGCCTTTTATCCGGTACCGGAACCCGGCCAGCCGCTCGGTCTCTCCTATTATCTGGCCTTGGGCGCGTGGGCGGGGCTTCTGGGGGCCGTGGCCGGACTGGCGCGCCGGGGCAAGGGACGGCGCTTCGTCTTCGGCGTCCTGTTTTTCCTGGTGGTGTTGGCGCCGAGTTCACGCATCGTACCGGTCGGGATGCGCTTTCTGGCGGCGGATCGCTTCTTCTATCTGCCGGGGATCGGCTGGTTCCTGATCTTGGCCGCCGGCGTGCAGGGGCTCATGCGGATGGGGCGGGTGGCGCGGTGGGGAGGCGTGGGATTGGCCGTCGGCCTGGTGGCGCTCTGGGGGGGCGCCACGTGGCAGCGCACCCGGGTCTGGGGCGACGACGAGACCCTCTGGCGCGACGCCCTGGCGAAATATCCGGACTCGGCCTACGTCCTCGGCGGCATGGCCCAAGCCGTGGCGGCGCGGGATCCGGAAGAAGCCGGGCGCTATGCCGACCGGGCTCTGGCGATTTCGACGCGTGACGGGCAAACGATGCTGGTCAAAGCGTTCCAGGCCCAGCGGGCGGGCCAGTTCGAGGCCAGCTTGGACTGGTTGGCCCAAGCGGAAGCCAAGGGGGTCAATCCAGCGTACGTCGCGCTCATGGTGGGTCGGACCTATTCCTTGAGCGGAGCCCCCGACAAGGCCATCGAGGCCTATGCCCGCGTCGTGGCGCTCGAACCCCGCTCCACCGAATACCTCGGGTGGATGGCCCTGTCTGAACTGGCGCGGGACAACGAGGCGGCGGCGCTGCGGAATTTGCTTCAAATGCGGATAATCGACGGAAATCTGGCCCGGGAAGCCCACTTCCTGGAGAAATTCGCGCCGCGGCCACTCACGCCTCTGGAGAAATCCCTGTGCTTGAGTCCGGACTTGATGCGCTTCCAATACGAACTGGCCCAGAACAGCCAGTTCGTTTTGAAGGACCGGGCGCGGGCGCTGAGCGAATACCGGTTGCTGTTGAGATTCTATCCGACGATCGTAGACGTTTGGCGGGCCGTTGCCGCGCAGGCGCCTCCTCATCGCCGGCCGTCCCAAATCCGGGCGATCGAGGAAACCCACATTCGCAAGTTGGCCGTCGCCATGTACAACTTCGCTTGCCTACTGGCGGCGGACGGAAGCGCCAACGAAGCCATCGCGGCGCTCCGATCGGCCTTCGCGTACGACCCTGCGCTGAAAGACCCCGCGTTGCAGGACCAGGATCTGGTTCCACTGCGGGAGCGTCCGGATTTTCGCGCCATGTTCGACCCGACCTAAGCCGGGAGACGGCTGCCGGGCGCGGCGATTAAAACGCTTTCGCGTTCTTGGCATCCTAACGTGAAACGAACAATATACAGTTTGCCGATCTCATGCCGTCTGGCATAACATTGCCTTAATTGTCGGATTGGCGATTGGATCAATTTGCCATTCCAGCGCGGGAGCGTTGCGCGTTCCGCATGCATCTGGATTTAAAAAAGAAAAAGAGGGTCAGCACATGAACTCAACTGGTTCGCGTTTGTGGAAGTGGGGCGTTGGGCTTTGCATGGCGGCGGCATTGTGGGGGCAACCCCGGCAGGCCGTGGCCGATCTCGCGGAAGGCTTCGAAACCGGCATGCCGACGGCGTATTCGACGGGCGATTACTCGCTCGGTTCGGGCACCTGGTCGTTCGTCAACGTCATCCGCGGCACGACCAAGTACGCGGGTTCATATTCCTGTCAGTTGCGCAGCTCGACCGGCGCGCAAGCCCAGACGCCGACCTTGGCCGGCGGCGTCGGCACGATCAGTTTCTGGGTGTATTCCAGCACATCGACGGGCAGCTTGCAGGTGAACCTCTCGACCGACGGCGGCGCCAATTGGACTCCGGCCACGGGTTCGCCGTTCACCGGATTGGGCTCGGCCTGGGCGCAGAAGACGATCGTCGTCGACAACGCCAGCGTGAACAAGGTTCAGTTCTACCGCGCGGGGGCCACGCTCAGTCTCGACGAAGTGTCCATCACTTCCTATTCCGGCGGCCCGGCGGCGCC
Organism: uncultured Verrucomicrobiota bacterium; assembly: GCA_964510645.1. Lineage (GTDB taxonomy): Bacteria > Verrucomicrobiota > Kiritimatiellia > CAIQIC01 > Lenti-01 > Lenti-01. The sequence continues at coordinate 3,319 of CAZECJ010000206.1, forward strand.
GTCCGTGTCCACGGCCGCGGCCAGCGGCATCGGCACGACGGCGGCGACGGCCAACGGCAACGTGACGGACGACGGGGGCGACACGGTGACCGAGCGCGGCGTGGTCTACAAGACCTCCTCCGGCGTGGCGATCACGGACAACCCGACCGCGGCGGCGGCCGGCGGCGAAGGCGAGTACGGGGTGGATCTGTCCTCGCTGGACGTCAACCAGATCTATTATTTCAAGGCCTACGCGATCAACGGCGTCGATACGACGCTGGCGGCCAATGAACTGAACTTCACCACGCTGGCGAACGTGCCCGCGGCCCCGACGGTGGACAATCCCACGGCGACGACCCTCGACGTGGCGGTCAACGCGAACGGCAATCCGGCCTCGACGGAGTTCGCGATCCAGCGCACGAGCGACAGCCAGTATCTGCAGGCCGACGGCACGTTCGGCGCTTCGGCGGTCTGGCAGACGGCGGCCACGTGGGACACGACCGCCGCCACCGGGCTTTCCCCCGAAACCGAGTATTCCTTCCAGGTCAAGGCCCGCAACGGGGCAAACGTGGAAACCGCGTTCGGCACGGCGGCCAGCGAATCGACCACGGCGGCGGCCACCGGCATCTGGATCAGCCCGCTGAGCGCCGGCGCCCCGATGGGCAGTTACTACCTCGGCGACACGCTGGGCGAGTGGTACGTAAATTTCGAAATCGGTCAGGAAAGCTGGAACTACGCGCAAATCGGCCTCGGCACCGCCGTGGACGGCACCGGCTACAACTGGGGCGAAGCGGGCTGGTATCAGGACGGCGACTGGCCCAACAAGCGCGTGCGCCGCAACCTGAGCGGATTCCA
>CAZECJ010000207.1:0-4135 GCA_964510645.1 uncultured Verrucomicrobiota bacterium
TCCGGCGCAGGACGGTCACGGCCACGCCCTGCCCGAGGGCGATCAGCCCCAGCAGGATATGCTCCGTTCCGATGTAGCCGTGGTTGAAGCGATCGGCCTCCTGCCGCGCCAGTTGCAGCACTTGCTGCGCCCGTGGTGTGAAGTTGTTCATTTCGTCCTCTTTTCCATTCGCTTGGCCGAACGGCGCCCCAGCTCGTTCCGCAACCGCCGGGCCCGTTCCACGTCCCGTTCTTCGCTGCCCATGGTCCGCCCGACGGACGCCTGCAGATGCGCCGGCTGGACGTCGAGCAGCAGGCGATCCACCTGTTGCGCCTCGATCCCTTTTACCAAACCCAGCAAAATGCCCAGCCGCAGTTCCGACAGGCGCACCAGCGCTTCTTGTGCCGTCATGAGCCGCGCCGAAGTCAGAAGGCCCTCCGCGCGCGCCGCCAAATCCTCCGTGAACGCCGCCCGCTCGCGCTTCAGGCGCTCGCGCGCGTTCCGCTCGTGCCCGGCGATTTCCTTCACGATCTCTTCCAGATCCGCGAGGATGCGCTCTTCCGCCATCCCCAGCGTCAACTGGTTCGACACCTGGAACATATGCCCGAGCGCCGCCGTACCCTCGCCCCAGCGTCCGCGCACCGTCAGTCCGATCTTGCCCAGTCCGTTGGCGATCGGTTCCATTTCGTTCAGCAGCACGAGACCGGGCAGGTGCATCATGGCGCTCGCGCGCATCCCCGTGCCGACGTTCGTCGGACAGCTCGTCAAGTAGCCCAGCGAGGAGGAAAACGCATAGTCCAGCTTCTGTTCCAGCGCGTCGTCCAGCGCGTTGGCATCCCCCCACGCCTCCCGCAGCGCCAGCCCCGGGCGCAGGGCCTGGATGCGCAGGTGGTCTTCCTCGTTGATCATGACCGCCTGCGTATGCGCCTCATTCATGCAGAACGCGGATTCCGGCCGGTCTTCGAGCAGATGCCGGCTGATCAGGTGGTCTTCGAACAAGATCTGGCGGCGCAGCATCGGGGAACCGGACAGCGCTTCCTGGAGCGGCAGCGCGTCGCGCGCCGCTTCCATCACGCGGCGGCGGACTTCCGCGCGGACCGCGGGCGACGCCTTGTCGGGAAACGGCACGCCGCGCAGATTCCGCGCCAAACGGACGCGGCTGCTCAGCGTGATTCCGTACGCCTCCTGATAGGCGCTCTCTTCGGGCGTGCGCGGGCTCACGGCGCCCTGCCTTCTTCCGCCGGAAGAGCCTTGATCTGGTCGCGCAGCGTCGCCGCCAGTTCGTAGTTCTCCCCCGCGACGGCCTTGTCGAGATCGCGGCGCAGGCGGGCGGCCTCCACGGAATTCTTCAGGCGGGTCGACGAGCGCTTCGGCACCTTGCCCAGATGCTGGTCGCCATGCTGGAGCGAAACGACCACCGGCAGCATTTCCGCCGCGAACACGTCGTAGCAGCGGTCGCACCCGAGGCGCCCCTTTTTCAGGATTTCCGTCCGCGTCATCCCGCAGGATGGACAGACGGCGGGGCCCGGCGCGGCGCGCGGCGCCTCCAGATCCTCTTTCAGGTGGGCCAGCTGGTCTTTCAGTTTCTCCATCATCCCGCCGAGATCCACCGGATCGGCATGCACGTCGATCCCCTTCTGCGCGGCGCAGGCCTCGCACAGGTGGTATTTTTCCGCCTGCCCGTCCACGATCTGGGTCAGATGGACGGTCGCTTCGTTTTGATGACAGTTCTGACACAACATTGGCGAGAGACCCTAACACCCTCCGGACCCCTTTTCCAGCCTCAAAACCGGCAAGATTTTTGTGGCGTTCCCTCGCATTTCCGCCCTACTATCCTCGCCATGAAGTGGAAAGAGACAGCCGCCGCCCTCGGATTGCCGCTGAAGGCCTGCTTCGACCTGACCCTCCAGGAACGACGATTCCTGCTGGGGGTCCTCCTCCTCTTCTGCCTCGGACTCGGCGCCCGCTGGATCCATCAGCGCAGCGACCGGCCCGGTCCCTACGTCCTACCCCAGGAGCGCCCCGTACCATGAACGATCCCGACTGCATCTTCTGCAAAATCGTCGCCGGCCAGATCCCGTCCATCCAGCTCTACGAAGACGCCGACGTCTTGGCCTTCATGGACATCGGTCCCATCGTCAAAGGCCACGCCCTCGTCATTCCCAAGGCGCACTACAATCCCCTCGCCGCCACCCCCGACGACGTGCTCGCCAAGGTCATCGCCGTCGTGCGACGCATCGCGCAGGCCCAGATGGAAGGCCTCGGCGCCGACGGCGTCAACGTGCACCAGGCCAACGGCGCCGCCGCCGGCCAAGTCGTGCCGCACGTCCACTTCCACGTCGTGCCTCGCTTCAAGCACGACGGCCACCACTGGAACTGGACGCCCCATCCCTACGCCGATCTCTCCGAAGCCGCCGCGCTCGCCGACCGCATGAAGACCGCCCTGGACACTTGACGCCGATGGAAATCCCGCCCTTTGCCGAAGCCGTCGCCCGCCTCTGCGCCCGCGACCGCCGTTATGCCCCCGAGGCCTACCTCTTTCTCCACGAGGGCCTGATGCGCACGCTCAAGAACGTGCAGGAAAAGGAAAAGAAACCCCGCCAGATCACCGGCGCCGAACTCTCCGACGGCCTGCGCGCCTACGCGCTCGACCAGTACGGCCCCCTCGCCATGACCGTCCTGAACCGCTGGGGACTCCGCACCACGCGCGACTTCGGCGAAATCGTCTTTCTCCTGCTCGAAGCCGGGCTCCTCGGCAAGACCGAAGACGACAAGATCGAAGACTTCGACGACCTGTTCGATTTCGACGCCGCCTTCCGCGCGCCCTTCCGGCCCAAGTCCGGCCGCCGCCCCCGCAAACTTCCCGCGCCTAAATCCTAGCCCCCGCTGCGGGGACTCGCGGCTCATCCTCCCGCCAGCATGCCGCACGCGGCATGGATGTCCTGTCCGCCGCTGTACCGCCGCGCCACCGGCATCTTCAGATGCTTCCGCAAGGCATCGCGGAATGCATCCAGCTCCGCCGGCGCGGGCGGGCGAAACCGCCCCGTCGCATCGTTCACGTCGATCAAATCCAGCGTGATCGGCAGCCCCCGCACCAGCTCCGCCAACTGGATGGCATCCGCTTCGCGGGTATTGAATCCCGAAATCATCGTCCACGCCAACGTGACCCGCCGCCCCGAAACCGCATGGTATTCCCGAATCGCCGCCATCAACTCCGGCAAGGGCTGCGCCGCCTCCACCGGCATCACCGACCGCCGCCGCTCCGAATCCGCGCTCGTCAGCGACACGATCAAGCGGAACGGCAGCCGGTCCGCCGCAAATCGCCGGATGCCCTCCACCACCCCCGCCGTGGAGATGCTGATGGCCTTGGCCGAGATCGCCATGCCGCAGGGCTCGCTCAAGATCCGCGCCGCGCGCACCACCTCGTCGTAGTTCAGCAGCGGCTCGCCCATCCCCATGAACACCACGCCCCGGACCGGCTGCAGCGAGTCCGCCTGCAGGCGGATCACCTGGTCCACCATCTCCCACGCCGCGAGATTCCGCACGAACCCCATCCGTCCCGTCGCGCAAAACGCGCACCCCATCGCACAGCCTACTTGCGAGCTGATGCAAACGATGGCCTTCTCGTCGCCCGCCCGATGCAGCAGCGGAATCCGCACCGCCTCGAACGGCTCCGGCCCGTCGCCCCGGAAAAGATACTTGGCGAACCCGTCCCGCGCCGATGTTTTCTTGTCCAACTGAACTAGCCGCGGCAGCCGGACAGATTCTCGAACTTTTTCCAGCAACTTGCCCGACACTTCTGGCAGGCTCTCCGGAATCTCCTCGCGCCGGATCGCCGCCGCCTGCAACCGCCGCGCCAGCCGCAGCGAAACGCCCAGCGGCGCCAGCGCGGCCTGCAAATCCGTGGCGGTCAGGTTTTTCAGCAAGATCGGCATATCGGCCCGGCATCCTACGCTGTGCCCGCTCCCGGCGAAAGCGCAGACTTGACCCGATTCCCCGCCTCCCGCACAATGCGCCCCTGATTATCCCCTCCGCGGGTGTAGCTCAATGGTAGAGCCCCAGCCTTCCAAGCTGGTCACGTGGGTTCGATTCCCATCACCCGCTCCAATTTCTTAACGGCGCGTTTTCCGCGACGGATTTCCACGGTTCGGCGAAT
>CAZECJ010000208.1:0-4110 GCA_964510645.1 uncultured Verrucomicrobiota bacterium
GCATCGCCCAGCAGGCGGCGGCGCTGTTCGTGGTAGCCCTCGAAATTCCCCTCGAACCACGTCGCCGTGCCGTCGTCCTCGAAGGCGAGGATATGCGTGGCGATGCGGTCCAGGAACCAGCGGTCGTGGCTCACGACCACCGCGCAGCCGCCGAACGACTGGATGCCCTCTTCGAGCGCGCGCAGCGTCGTGACGTCGAGATCGTTCGTCGGCTCGTCCAGCAAAAGCAGATTGCCGCCGCGCCGCAGCAGCTTCGCCAAATGCACGCGATTGCGCTCGCCGCCCGACAGTTCGCCGACTTTCTTCTGCTGGTCCGTGCCGCGAAAATTGAACCGGGTGCAATAGGCCCGCCCGTTCATGGACTTGCCGCCCAGGTCCAGCGTCTCCTGTCCGCCCGTGATCTCTTCGTACACGGTATTCTTCGAGTCCAGCGTGTCGCGGAACTGGTTCACGTAGGACAGCTCGACCGTCTCGCCCACGGTCAGGGCGCCGCCGTCCGGCTTTTCCTCGCCCACGATCATCCGCAGCAGCGTGGTCTTGCCCGCGCCGTTGGGGCCGATGATCCCGACGATGCCGCCGCGCGGCAGGCTGAAAGTCACTTTGTCCATGATCAAGCGAGGACCGTAGACCTTGCGCAGGTCCTGGGCGCGCACGACCAGATCGCCGAGCCGCTTGCCGGACGGGATCTGGATTTCCAGCGTATCCTCGCGCGTATCCACCTGCTGCGCGGCGAGTTCCTCGTAGCGCGACAGGCGCGCCTTGCTTTTCGACATGCGCCCCGTCGGATTCAGCCGGATCCATTCCAGTTCGCGCTGCAACATTTTCTGGCGCGTCGCGGTCTGCTTGCTCTGCTGCGCGGAAATGGCCTGCTTGGTTTCCAGCCATGTCTCGTAGTTGCCCTTGAACGGGGTTCCCCGCCCGGCATCCATCTCCAAGATCCATTCCGTCACGTTGTTCAGGAAATAGCGGTCGTGGGTCACCACCACCAGCGTGCCGCTGAACTTCTTGAGATATTCTTCCAGCCAGGCCACCGTTTCCGCGTCGAGATGGTTGGTCGGCTCGTCAAGCAGCAACGCGTCGGGGTTCGACAGCAACAGCCGGCACAACGCCACGCGGCGTTTCTCGCCGCCGGACAGCTTGCGCACGTCCGCGTCGCCCGGCGGCAGGCGCAAGGCGTCCATCGCCCGCTCGATTTGGCTGTCCAGGCTCCACAAATCGCGCGAATCGATCAGGTCCTGCAGCTTGCCCAGTTCGCGGTTCAGCTTGTCCGATTCCGCATCGGACAGCGCTTCGCCCAGCTTGCCGCACAGCTCGTCGTAGCGGTCGAGGATCGCCTGGGCCGCCGCCGCGCCGTCGGCCACGTTGCCGGCCACGTCTTTCGTCTCGTCCAGCTGCGGCTCCTGCGAGAGATAGCCCACCCGCACGCCGGCCGCCACGATGCATTCGCCGTGGTATTCCTTGTCCAGGCCCGCGATCACTTTCAGCAGCGACGATTTTCCGGCGCCGTTGCCGCCGATCACGCCGATCTTCGCGCCGAAGAAAAACGAGAGCGTGATGTCGTCCAGCACCGTCAGGTGGTCGTACTGCTTGGACAGATGGTTGAGGGTGAAGACGTATTCGCCGGCCACGGGGTTCTCCTTGTCGAACGCGCGCCGATCAGGGCGCGGGAATCACTTGCACGGTCGCCGTGCGGTTCAGCCGGCGGTTCTGGGGCGTGTCGTTGGGAAACGGCGCCTGGGAAAGATCGGCCGCGCGGGAGTCGAACGCCAGTCCCTTGCCCGCGCGCGCGAACTGCGCCAGATGTTCGGCGGCCACCTTGGCGCGCGCCGCCGCGATGTCCGCGTTGCTCTTGAACTGCGGCGTCGGCTTGCTGAGCGGCACGTCGTCGGTATGGCCCATCACCACCACCCGCGTTCCCGGCTTCAGCGTCACCAGTTTCGCCGCCACCGCCTTCAGCGCCCGCATCCCTTCGACCGAAATCTTGTCGCCCGAAACGAACACCGGATCGTTGAACCGCACCAGATACGCCCCCCCGCTCAGGAAGGTTTCCGTGCCCGGGATATTCCAGTCCGCCGGCGACGGGGTTGGAGTCGCCGCCGCAGGGGCGGCGGCGAGAGCGCCCGCCGACGCGGCGGCCGGCGGCGGAGAGGCCGGTTCGGCTTCTCCCTCCGGCAGAGCCTCGGACGGCGTTGCGACCGTTTCCTCTGGTACGCTTTCGCTGCGCGGACTTGCCGTCCAGAAACCGATGGCCGCCACCAGCACGCATAAGACCACGACCAGCGAAACCATCCGGCGGTCCAGTTCGACTCCCGCAAACCAAATGCGGATCCGCGCCGCAAGCGAGAAACGCGGGCCCGAGGACGGCCGCGGGACCGGCGGCCGGGGCGGCGGCGGGGCCGCCGGCCGCTGCGGCCGGTGATAGACCCCCGTGCGCAAAGGCGGATGCTCGCCCCCGTCGTCCGCCGCCGATTCCACGGGCCGCGCCGGGCCGGTTTCGGACAAGACGGCTCGCACGTCGGCCGACACGTCCGGCGGCGTTCCCGCAGAAGTCGGCAAAACCATCTCCGTTTCCCGCCGCGTCTGCGCGGGCGGCTCCGGCTTCGACATCACGATTTTCGGAGCCGTGATCTCGCGGTCCGAGAGGGACGAAAACAAATCCAGCTGGCTTTTGCCCGGTTCCTTGACGTGGCCCTTCCGGCTGTTGAGCTTGCCTTGCAGCGCATTCGTGAGTTCGCCCATGTTCGTTCCTCCGTTCGCGGCGGCGCTTCAGCCCGCCACCACCAGGTTGACCATCCGTTTCGGGATGAAGATCTTCTTTTTGATCTCCTTGCCCGCGAGGAAGGCGGCGGCCTCCGGACAGGCCAAGGCCGCAGCGACCACCGTTTCTTCGTCCGCATCGACGGCCACGCGGATGCGCCCGCGCAGCTTGCCGTTCACCTGCACGGGGATATCGATCTCGTCTTCCTTCAGATGGTTCTCGTCCCACGTCGGCCAGGGCTCGCGCGCGAGGGTATCCGCATGCCCGAGCCGATTCCACATTTCTTCCGCCAGATGCGGCGCGAACGGCGCCAGCAGCAACACGAACGTCGACAGCATCGAGCGCGGCAGCTTTTCCCAAGCCTGGGCTTCGTTGACGAAGATCATCATCGCGGAAATGGACGTGTTGTATTCCATCCCTTCGGCGTCGAGGCTCACCTTCTTGATCGCGGCGTGCAGCGCGCGCAGTTGCTCTTTCGTCGGTGCGCCGTCAGACAGCTTGGGCGACAGCGCCCCCGTTTCCTCGTCCAGCACCAGGCGGTATACGCGGCTCAGAAAGCGCGAGACGCCTTCCACGCCTTTCATGCTCCACGGCTTCACCTGCGTCAGCGGGCCCATGAACATCTCGTAGAGCCGCAGCGAATCCGCCCCGTACTCCTTCACGATGTCGTCGGGGTTGATCACGTTGCCCCGGCTCTTGGACATCTTGAAGGCGCGGGCCGAAATGCGCACCTCCGGATGGCTCTTCAGCACGAAACCGTCGCCCTGTTTCTGCAGGTCGGCTTCCGGCACGTGCACCGCCGCGAATTTTTCGCCCGTGCGCCGGTCGCAGCCGTTGTCATCCACCCGTTCCGCCGACACCCACGCGCCGGCCGCGTCGCGATAGGCCACGTATTCCACCTCGCCCAGGATCATGCCCTGGTTCACCAGCTTCTGGAACGGCTCCTTGGTCGAGACCGCGCCGATGTCGAAGAGCACCTTGTGCCAGAACCGCGCATAGAGCAGATGCAGCACCGCATGCTCCGCGCCGCCCACGTACAGATCCACGGGCATCCAGTACTTCTCCTTCGCCGGATCGACGAAGGCGCGGCTGTTTTTCGGATCGATGTAGCGCAGGTAGTACCAGCACGAGCCCGCCCATTGCGGCATCGTGTTCGTCTCGCGCCGCGCGGGGCCGCCGCACGTCGGGCAAGTGGCCTGCAGCCATTCGGTCGCGCGCGCCAGCGGAGGCTGGCCGTCCGCCGTCGGGCGGTAATCCTTCATTTCCGGCAGGCGCACGGGCAGATCCTTTTCGGGCACCGGCACCACGCCGCACTTCTCGCAATGCAGCAGCGGGAACGGCTCGCCCCAGAA
>CAZECJ010000209.1:0-4090 GCA_964510645.1 uncultured Verrucomicrobiota bacterium
GCCCCGGCGTCATCCCCGTCGCCGTCCAGCACGCCGACACCCGCGAAATCATCCTGATCGCCTACACCAACGAGCTCGCGATGAAGAAAGCCGTCGCCGAGCGCACCGCCATTTTCTGGAGCACCTCCCGCAACGAGCTGTGGGAAAAAGGCAAGACCTCGGGCGAGACCTTCGACCTGCTGGAAGTCCGCGTCAACTGCGAGCAGAATTCGCTCGTCTACGTCGTGCGCCCGCGCCGCGGCGGCATCTGCCACACGAAGAACAAGGCCGGCCAGCCGCGCAACTGCTACTACCGCCGCCTCGATTTCGCCAGCGGCCAGCTCGTCAACCTCGACCCCTGAGCCCATGACCGTCCATTCGCCATCCCCCCCCGATCCCGTTCCGGAGAACGATGCGCTGCGGACCGCCGCCAACCGGCGCATCTTCACGTTCGTGGCGGTCTTCACCCTGCTGCTCGTCGGCGCGCTCTGGCTCGTGCTGCGCGAAGAAAAGCGCCGGAGCACCTTGGTGATTCCGCCGGCGGTTCCTTCCGAACCCGCGCCGGGCCTGCCGGCGCCGGCGGCCAAGCCCGCCGAACCCGCCGCCCCCGCCGGCGCCCCGCGCCCGCCCACTTCGCCCGCCCTGGAACAATCCGCGCAGATGGAAGAAGCCCTCGCCGCCTATCGGGAGGCCTCCGCCCATCTCGTCGCCAAGCGCTTCGAGCAGGCGGAAGCGGCGGCCCTGGCCGCCCTCCGCGCCTACCCCAAGATGGCCGGCGCCCAGCGCATCCTGGGCCTCATCTATCTCCAGCAAGGCAACCTCGACCGCGCCATCGCGGTCTTCGAAGCCTCCCTGCGCAACGAGCCCTTCCACCCCGACGCCCTCACCAACCTCGCCTTCGCCTATCTCCAAGCCCGGAACCCCGGTCTCGCGATGGAACTCATCGAAACGTGCCGCCGGCTCCATCCCGACTACAAGCCCGCCCTGCTCCAGGAAGGCATCATGCTCCTCAGCCAGCCCGGCTCGGAACGAGCCGTCGAGGTCCTGCGCGAAGCCGTCGCAGCCTTCCCCAACCTGGCCGGCCCGCGGAACAATCTGGCCATCGCCCTCTCCCGCATCGGAGACCGCGCCGGCGCCCGCGAACAGCTCGAAAAGCTCCTCGAAATGGATCCCCTTAATTTCTCCGCCCTGTACAACATCGGTGCCCTCTACGCGCAGGAAACCAACGCCCCGGCCGCCATTCCCTGGCTGCGCCGCGCGCTGGAACAGATGTCCCCGGCCCAATTCCGCACCTATTTGAACGACCCCGACCTCGCGCCCATCCGCGAAAGCCCCGAATACCGGCAGTTCCTGCAGGAACTCGATCCCGTCTTCCCCGGCCCGAAGCCCGGAAACTGACCGCCCCCCTCTGGCTACGCGCTACCGGCCGATCAAGGCGCGGGCGCTGGATTGCCGATCCAAATGGCGCGATTCGTGTAGGGCTCCAGGTCTCCGCCCCGCGACCACAGATAGAAAGTCACCTTCGAGCTGTTCGAATAGATGTACGCCGCGCCCCACGGATCCGCCAGATTCGTCAGCGAATGCTTGGCCTCGATCAATGCGTTCGACAACGCGTTGATGGTCAGCGGCACCTGGCCGTATTTCATCTGGTAGTCGGTGATGAAGCTCTCGAGCTGCGCGATTTCGGCTTCCGCCTTGTTCCGGGCCGCCGATTTCTGCGCGTTCCCCGCCAAGCCCAGGATCAGCGCCGCCAGCAGCGCGATGATCGCAATCACCGTCAACAACTCGACCAACGTGAATCCGGACCGCATCGCTCGCTTCATGGCACTTCTCCTGTTGGCCCCGTATTCTCCCCCAACCGGCCCTCCAAATCAATCCCCATCCGGCGCCTCCCCGTTTCATTTCACAACGGCGGCTGGAAGCCGCCGGTCCTTTGATGTCTGACGGGAGGGGCGGCATCCTGCCGCCCCATTTCGCGGAATGGGCGATGGTCGATGTCGCAGGATGCGTCCGCCCCATCGGGCGCATCTGCGATTGGGTGCAATCCAGCCCGGGGTCAGGCTGCCGGCCTACGCGGCGGTCATCCCGAGCTTAGCCTGCCCGCCGGAGCCTCGCGCGAAGGCGGGTCGAGGGATCTCGGCCCAGGAAACCGGCCTGCCGTTGTCGTGATGCGGAGATGTTTCGACTCCGGCGCGGTGCGCCTCCGCTCAACATGACCAGAACTTGCACCGAATCGCAGATGCGCCCCGCCCCATCCGGCCACCGTTTTTCCTCTTTTTCCGGCGCACGCGAAGGTGTAGATTCGGATCGGTTCCATGGAAACACAGGAAAAACCCATGCAAAAACAACGCGCGTTCACCCTCATCGAGCTCCTGGTCGTCATCGCCATCATCGCGATGCTGGTTGCCATCCTCGTCCCCGCCATCTCGAAAGCCCTCGAGACGGCCCGCCGCTCCAGCTGCGCGAGCAATCTCAAAACGCTCGGCGTCGCCTTCAACAGCTATGCCGCCGACCACAAGGGCGATCTCCCCCCCAGCGACGACGGCACCCTGAGTTCCGTCGCCAAGCTGCTCCATGCCGGCTACGTCACGCAACCCCGCACCTGGGTCTGTCCCAGCGACAAGATGGGGAGCAGCGGGCCCATCACCGTATACACCGGCTCAACCATCGATCAATTCAACTCCGACGGCAATTGCAGCTATGCGTACATCGCCGGCTACCGCATCGGCTCGTCCGTTTCTCCCGGCGCGGCTCCGCTGCTGTTCGACGAGGTCAACGGCGGGGATGCCCTCGACTCCTCCCTTTCTCCGGACGACAACCACGGCGCGAAGATCCGCAACGTCCTGTTCCTGGACGGCCACGTCACGACCTTCGAGTTCGACGAAGCCTTCACCCCGCTCAACGTGTTCGACAGCATCAGCGGAATCATGGAGGCTCAAGGCCTCATCATCATGGACTGAGCCGCCCGGCGAAGCCGGGACACGAAGCGAGGCCCGCCTTCCGGCGGGCCTCGTTTTTGTGCGCCGGGGCGCGTTCCGCCTATTTCTTCTTCAGCGGGATGCAGATGTCGAACCGGCAGGTCGGGCCCGTGCAATCGTCGTGGTACAGCTCGTAGCACGGCTGGTCCGCGCATTCCAGGCCGTGATCCAGCACGTATCGGAAGGCTTCTTCCCACGCCGGGCCGAAGCCGGTGATGGGCACGTTGAATTCGCAGACCAGGTACGGTCCACCGGCGACGTCTTGCAGCGCGATCGGCGCATCCACCTTCGTGCCCGGCGGCACCGGCAGGCAAGCGTCGGTCCGGCACTGGTCCGGCGCCGTCACTTCCGGATTGTCCCAGTACATGCCCAGCATCGGCCCGTGGCCGATCAGCCCCCGCGGGCCCGCCCAGCCCATCAATTCGCCGAACGCCGCCTCGCAGACCGCCTTCCCATAGGGCCCCATCTTCCGCGCATACGCCACGTGCCACGTCGGCATTTCCTTCCTGACCGCTTTCATCTCGATTTTCCTTTCGGGTTGCGGTGAATCCAATTTCACCTTGCCCGCATCCTGCCGGACGAAGAACGAACCGGCTTCTCCCGCCTTGCTCGCTTTGGTTCCCCGCTTGCTCCGGCGGAACGCCGACGGCGTCGTGCCGAAGCGCGCCCGGAAGGCCTTCGCGAAATTCTGCGAGCTCGAGAACCCGCAGTCCAAGGCCACCGACGTCACGTCTTGCCGCGGATCCGCCAGCAGCCGGTTCGCCGCCCATTCCAGCCGGAGCCGGCGCAGGAATCCGAAGACCGTCTCGCCCGTCGCGGCCGTGAAGATCCGGTGGAAATGGAACGGCGAAAAATTCGCCGCCGCCGCGATTTCCTCCAGCGTCGGCTCGCGGCCGAGGTTGGCGCTGATGAAATTCATGGCTCGGCAGATCCGTTGCCGGTAGTCCAGTCCCGTCGCTTCGTTCGCTGATTTCATGCGGCCATCCTAGCGGCATGTTTTTAAGCCGACAACAGGATTGCGCGGCGAACCCTCCTGCCGTAAGGTGGTCGCGTTCATCCGGGCGGTTAGCTCAGCTGGTTAGAGCGCCATGCTTACACCGTGGATGTCGGGGGTTCGAATCCCTCACCGCCCA
>CAZECJ010000210.1:0-4055 GCA_964510645.1 uncultured Verrucomicrobiota bacterium
GCCCGACCGCCGGTGGTGGAACCGGCCATCGCGTAAATCTGGCCCTGATAGGTGGCTCCCGCATGCGTGGCTTTGGGCTGCGGCATGGATGCTTCCTGGCTCCAATTCGTCCCATCAAAGCGGAAGGTGGTGTTGGTGTTCACCGAACCTGCCGTATAGCCGCCATACACATACAGCGCGCCATTCAGAACCGACGCCGCCAGATGATAACGCGCGTCGGGAAGCCCCGCCACGGCAACGAAATTCGTCCCGTCGTAGGCATACACGTTGGTCCTCGCCGCGTGCCCGCCCACGATGTAGAGCACCCCGTTCAGCACACCGCCCTCCAACCGCGAGGCCACCTCCGGCAAACCGGGAACTTGCGTCCACGTCGCCCCATCATAGCGATACACGTTCGTCGAAGGATTGCCTCCCGGATCCATGCCGCCAATCGAATACAGGTGATTTCCAACCACCGCCGCCAGGCAATCCCTTCGGGCCGCGGGCTGCCCGGCGACTTCCGTCCAACTCGCCCCGTCGAACCGGAACACGTTCGTGATCGCCGTGGCGGTGTGCCGCCCGGCCACGCTGTAGAGCTGCCCATTATAAACCGCCACGCCCGAGCTATAGATGTTCGTGGGAAAAGGCGTTTCAAAAGACCAGTGGGCACCATCGAAACTGACCACGTCGTTCGTGACGGCCAAATCTTTTTGCCCCCCCACAGAGAAGAGCTTGTTGCTGAATTCAGCCGCGCCCGCATATCCATACTTGCCCGGCATCGGCTCCACCGTCTCCCACGCCGACCAATCCCACGGCTCCCCCCCCCCGATCTGGCCCTGTGGATGAACGGTGTAGGCCCCCGTCAGCGTCGTGCTTCCCGCACTCGTCGAGCGGATCACGATGTCCTCCAACCCGCTCGTGACGTCCGCCCCCGCCGTGAACGTCACCGACGTCGCCGTCTGCGCCGTGATCGTCCCCTCCACCCCGCCGATCGCCGCGCTGTAAATGTCCGCGCCCGCGCCGATGCCGCCTGCGACCACCGTCACCGCGTTGCCGCCCGCCATGGGACCGGACGCCGGCGAAACCACCCACGCCGCGCCCGACACATTCAGCGTGAATGTCGCAGCGTCCGTGTTGTTCGAAAAAACGATCGCCGCCTCGAACGCGCCCGCCGCATCCGGCGAAAACCGCACCGTGAAATTGCTCACGGCCCCGCCCGGCACCGCCGCCGGCAGTCCCTCGACCGCGAACCGCACGTCCGTGCTGCCCCACCCCGAGATCTCCAGCAGGGCCATGCCGCCGTTGGTGATTGAAAACTCCCGCGCCTCGTCCTGCCCCGGTTTCAACAGCGAAAAAGCCGTGCCATTGGCCGCCTGCGCCGGGTCGCCGCTGACCATCGCCGCTCCATTGGTGCCTGACACGATCATCTCCGGCGGATCCAGCGCGATGTACTCGAACGCGTTGCTCGCCACCGACTCCCCCCGGCTCGTCGAAACCACCCGCACGTCGCCCACCCCCGCCGCAATGGCCCCGCCCGCCGTCACCACGATCTGCGTCGAGCCATTCACCGCCGTCACCGTCGCCGTCGCCCCGCAAATCGTCACCCCCGTCACATCCCCCAGCGTCCCGTCGCTGAGGTCCCCGCCGGAAATCACCACCTCGAACCCGCCCGTCGTCACCCCGTTCGTCGGCGACACCCCCCCCCCGCTGCCCCCGCCTGTCGAATCCAGGCCCCATTTGGCCACATACCACGTGCTCGTCGCCGCCCCGTCCGCCTGGGTCGCGATCTTGAAGAATCCCCCCGCGTAGACCGACCCGTCCACGGGATCCGTCGTCAGCGCCAGCACGCTGTCGTTGACCCCGTCCCCGATCGGTTGCCAGCGCGACCCGTCCCATCTTGCGATGCGCTTGGCAGCCACCAGCGGCGCGTTCGTGTCGTACGTGTCGGAGTCCCACGTGTTCGTGAACGCCCCGCCCGCATAGAGCGTCCCGTCCGGACCCGTCGCCAGCGCATACACCCAGTTGTTGAACCCCGACCCCACGTTCGTCCACACTTGGTTCGCCGCGTCCCACTTCGCCACGTACCGCGCCGGGCTGACGATGCCCGAATCGTTCGGCGCCGCATTCGTGAACCATCCCCCCGCATACAGCGTTCCGTCCGGCGCCACCGTCATGCACGTGAGCCGGTTGTTGAGCCCCATCCCCACGTTGGTCCAGGCCGTCCCATCCCACTTCGAAACATAGCTGACGTTGTACTGGTTGCTGATTGCCCCCCCCCAGTTGGTGAACGATCCCCCCGCGTAGATCGTCCCGTCCTGGCCCTCCACCATGCAATTCACCACGTTCCGAAACCCGTCCTGCATGTTCGTCCACGCCGCCCCGTCCCATTTGGAGACATAACCCAGCCAATACCGATAATTCGTGTTGGTGAAATACCCCCCCGCATACACCTCCCCGTTGCTCGCCGCGCAGATCGTGTTCACGTAGCCGTTGACCGTTGGCGCGAAAAACAGCCCTTTTTGGTTGGGGTCCGAATAATCCCCCATCGCCTCCCACGCGCTCCCGTTCCACTTGCCCACCGCCCGCGTGTTCACCCCGCCGATGTTCGTGAAGTACCCGCCCGCATAGACGATCCCATTCGAGCTCGCGGCCACGCAGTTCGCGTTCGCGAATTGCGCGACCCCGCCTCCCATGCCGCTCCAGTTCGCCCCGTCATAGCGCGCGATGCGATAGCAATTCGATCCTCCGATGTTCGTGAACGAACCGCCCGCATACAGCATGCGGTTCGTCGACATCGCCAGGCCATAGATCGTGTTCTGCGCCCCCACCGCCGTCGCCTGCCCCGGCACCACCGCCTGTCCCACCGCCTGCCACCGCAGTGCCGGCGTGCCGATCAACCCCGCCGGATTCACCGCGTATGCCCCCGCCAGCGTCGTGTCCCCCGCGTTCGCGGACTGGATCACGACGTCCTTCGCCCCCGCGCTGCCCGTCGCCGGCGCGACGAACTCCACCCAATTCGTTCCCTGGCCGGTGATGGTCGCGGTGCTCACGCCGCCCAGCAGGATATTTGTGATATTTGATCCGTTGCCGATCGCCGACGCCGCATTGGTTACCAACACGCTGTTGCCGCCCGCAAATGGCCCGTTGTCGGGCGCCACGGTCGTCGCCGCCGATCCCACCGCCGCCCACAAACAAACGCACAAGCCCAAGCACCATTTCTTCATGACCATCTCCCTCGAGCTGACTGGATTCATCGCCCACGGCTCCATTCCACAGCTCAACGATTTCAATATGAACCGCGCGATACACAAAAGCAATGCAATACTAACATATTCATAATAATCAATCGCTGGATAATTGTCATCCGCATGCGAACCAAGCGGTTCGTTCGTGGGGAAACTCGACGCGACCGGCTGATCCGGCAGCATTGCTCAAGCCTGCGTCACTCAAGACGCCCGCTTAGACCGGTTTTCATAATACCATAGCCGCTCCATCCCCCCCCCGACGGGGTCGTCGGGAGCTCCAAAGACAAGGATTCAATGGCTGTTTGGAGCCGGGACGACTCCGTCCCGGTAGGATGCTGCGGTTACAGAAAACATGAACATGCTCTAGGCGGGCTCAGGGCAGGCCAAACCAGACATGGATCAGCGGATACGGCAGGACGGGCACGTGGCCCGCGCCGCCGAGCTGGAATTCCGCGTCCGTGCCGATCGACGAGCGCCGGATCGACCAGTTGCCGGTCGCCGGATGATAGATGGCCCGGTCGGTCGTGCCGTCGCCGTCGTAGTCCGCCTGCACGGGAATCGTGCCGGCCCAGCCGTACGTCAGCACCTGCCACTGGATGCCCGAGCTGTAGCGGATATGCCAGTTGCCGCTGGCCCGGTGGAACACGGCGATGTCCGCCTTCCCATCGCCCTCGTAGTCGCCCGGCACCGGGACCGCATTGGCCCACCCCCACTGCACTTTCAGCAGGGTTTGGGTCAGGGATTTCAGGACGTACCAGTCGCCGGTGGCCGGATGATACACGGCGAGATCGGTCTTGCCGTCGCCGTCGTAGTCCGCCGGCACGGGCACCG
>CAZECJ010000211.1:0-4023 GCA_964510645.1 uncultured Verrucomicrobiota bacterium
TTGATCGTCAGCGCCATGGTTCCCGCCTTTCTGGATGGGAGCGTTGTAGCACGTCGGTTCCGGCGAGGCAAGCCGCCCGCGCGGGGATTCAGCGCGCCGCGCCGGCGGGACGCAGACGGAAGCCGCCGGATTCGCCGGCCAGCTCGAATCCGGCCAAGGCGAAACGGCGCGCGAACGCGCGCAGCTTGGAGCGCGTGCGCGGGGTCTCGTCCGGCGTCCAGCTGGTCGGCCGGATCTCGACGACCGGCCGCGCCGCGTCGAGGCCGCCCGCGACGTCGGCCGAGGCCGCGCCCGCCAACGCAAGCCATTCCAAAAACGAAATCAACGTGTCGCCGAAGCGGACGGCGGCCACCGGCACCAGCGGCCCGCCGGATCCGGCAGCAAACCGCACCGGCATGCGCCGGGCCGGCGGGGGGTGTCCGATGCGCCGCGCCAGCTCCGCCGCGAACCGGTCCGGATCGTCCGCCGCGTCGGCGATCGCCCCGTCCAGATGCGGACTGGCTTGCCAAGCCGTTTCGACTTCGGCCAGCAGCGCGCCGACGTCGGTCGGCACGAATTCCTCGAGATTGCGGGTCCCTTGGGCGAGGCCGATGAAGTCGAGCAACAGCCGCTGCGCCCGGTTGACCAAGGCGGCCGGCAAAAACGCGCGGAGCGATTCGGGCGCGAAGTTTTTTCGGAGTTTTTCCACCAGCGGCAGCGCTTCGACCGCGAACGCCACCTGCGGAATGCTCCCGGCGGCCAGCGCTCGGCACAGGTCGCGGAACGTCTGGAGCAGGGCATCCGCTGCATCCATGTCCATGGCTTCGCGGCAGCGCCGCGCCATTTCCGCTTCGTCCAGCATGTCCAACCGGTCGGCCACGTACAGCAGCCGACCCTCGATGGCGGAGAAGGTTTCTTCGGCCTCGTCGATCAGTTCCAGCGCCATGTCGACCGTCCGGAAGAGCCGTTGGGGGTTCATCTCTTCGACGTCGCCCGTCCGGTCCGCCTGATCCCGTTGCCGGCGCAGCAACTCCAACGTTTTTTCCGCCGGCAGCGGATTCCCGTGTCCGGGACAGCACCAGACGATGGAGCCTTCTTCCAGCAGCCGGATGACGTCCGCCAGCGATTGTTTCAGTTGCCGGGGATTCCACCCGTGCAGGCCAGCGATCAGGGGCCGGCTCGCGACCAGCAGGTCGCCGATGAACAGCCATCCGCCGACCCGGAAGCAAACGCTGTCCGGGCTGTGTCCGGCGCAGGGCAGGATCTCGATGGCGCCGCCGGTTCCCCACTCCAGCGATTGCCGAACGGCGCCGCCGCGCTTTTCCGTGCGGACGAGCGCCTCGCCGCCCTCGGCCAGTTGGATGCGGCGGGATTGGCCCGTGCGGACGTCTTCTTCGGTCAGCAGCGGCACGTCGGTCTGCAGGCGCGGGATGTCCATGCCGTACAGGTCCGCCGCCGTCTGCCGGCCATCTCCCGCGGCCAGCGCCCGGGCCCCGTGTTCCTGCGCCGCAAACCAGGCCTGTCGGGAGGAATCCCCGAGCCATGCGGATGCCTCCCGGCTGTGGTCGAGATGGCAGTGGGTGGCGCAAACCAGCAACGGAAGCCCGCGGCCCCCGTCCCGGGCGGCGAGGATGCGCCGCAGCTCGTCCGTCTGCGGCGGCAGCGCCCCGGGGTCGATCAAAATCCGTCCGTTTGGAAACTCGATCACGTAGGAGTTGGCGGACAGCACGTCGGGCGGGCGGACGTAGGGATAGACGAACGCGTTCGGACTTCCCGGGATCGGCTGCCAGGTTCGGTTTTCCATGCGGGTTCCTGCGGCCCGGCGCTCCGGCATCCTGCGCGGGGGGCCTTGGCTCGCCGGAAACATAGCGGAAAACCCCGGCGAGCAACAGAAAACACAAAACCGATTGACGCGACGTGGCGAAAGGTACAGCATTTGTCCCAAGGCGGCGACCGGTCCGGCGCCGCCTCCAACGAGAGGTGCCGCATGAAGTCGAGAGCAATCGGGATGGCGATGGGATGGATGCTGATGGGCGCGGTCGCGGCCGCTTCGGCGGTCGAAGTCTCCGAGGCGCTGCGCCTGGCGATCCAGAGCGACGTCGAGGCCATCGAAAAAGAAACCCCGCAGATGGGCGAGGTGATGGCGGCCTTGCGCGAAATCGGCGCCTCCTACCTTACGGAGCTCGTTGCGCCCGTCGACGTCGACCGCTACCAGGGCGTGGTGATGCGCCGGCTGATGAGCGGCATCTATCTGATGGACTTGACGTACGCATCGACGTTCGGCCGGCAGGCGGACGCCGCCCGGTACGGCGAGGCCGTCTACCAGCTGCTCGAGCTGGTGGGCTTTCCGCAGCCCGAGATGGAGCGCCGCTACCGCGAGGCGCTCGAACAGATCGACGAGCCCGGCGGGGACGAGCGGCTGCGGCAGCTGGTCAAGGAACAGGAACAGAACAAGCTCTGGCAAGACAAGCTGCAGACCAGCGAGGGCGTGGAACTCGCGGCGGACAACCTCTACGGCTTCCTGCTCGAAGGCCTGTATCTCACCGCGGAGCTGTGCTACCTCTCCAACTACGATCCGTCGTCCATGATGTATGTCGCCTATCTGCGCGATTCCTTCCAGGCCTACAACCGGCTGCTGAATCGCATGGGCCAAAGCCAGGAATTCGCCGCCTGGGTGGAGGCAAACGACCGGATGAATTTCCTGGCCTCCATCTTCGTCATCCTGGGCGACAAGCCCGTCATCGCCCCCGCGCAGCTGGATGCGCTGCGCCCCGCCATCGAAAAGGCCCGGAACAAGATCGTCAAATAGCCCCGGGCCCGTCCCCGTCCCATGCATGAACATTCGCTGAACGGGATCGTCCACGTCTTCGCCGTGTTTTGCGCGCGGACGGGCGACAAAAAAGGCGAAGCCGCCCGCTGGGTGGAGGACTATCTCATCGGCACGCTGGGCCTCCGCCGCACGGATCCCAGCTTCGGCATCTTCGGGGATTTGCTGGACCTCTACGCCGCGCCGGCCGATCCCGCCGCGCCCGAACGCGCGCTCGAAAGCGTCTGCAAGGAACTCGACGCGCGGCTGGCGCCCGATGAAAAGCAGCTGTTCCTGCTGCATTCGCTGCAGATCCGCCAGGCGCTGCCGGACGCCGGCGAGCAGGCCGACCGGTTGCTGGCCCGCGTGGCGGAAGCCTTCCACGTGCCGGAAGCCGAATGGACCGCGTGGCGGCAGTTCATCGCTGCAGGACCGGATACGCCCGACGGCGATTTGTGCCGGCGTTTCCGTCGCGCCGGCTGGCGCGCGGAGATCGCCGTCCTCCACAGCCCGTGGACGGAGCGGTTCTTCATCCGCGCCCTGCAAGGCGACGTGTCCCTCGACGACAATCCGGTGGTGGCCGGCCGGTTTCTTCCTCTCGCTCCCGGCGCGATCCTCCGCGACGCGAGCGGCCACGCGGCCTATCGGTGTGAAATCGAGCGGCTGTTCGGTCCCTCCGCGGCCTCCGCCCCGATCCGGTTCGAGGCCGAAAACGTCGGCTACCGCTTTCCAAACGGCGAGGGGGGCATCCGGGATTTTTCCTTCCGCGAAACCGGCGGCCGCCTCGTCGGCGTGATGGGCGGCAGCGGTGTGGGCAAGTCCACGCTGGTCCAGCTGCTCAACGGCAGTCTGAAACCCCAGTCCGGCCGGGTCGTCCTCAACGGCATCGATCTCTACCGGAACCCCGCCGCGCTGGAAGGCGTCATCGGCACCGTGCCTCAGGACGATCTGCTGTTCGAGGATCTGACCGTCCGGGAAAACTTGGACTACAACGCCCGGCTGTGCCTAGCGGGGCTCTCGGCTGCCGACCGCCGCGCGCGCGTCCGCCAGATGCTCGTGGAACTCCAGCAGGAGGAAATCGCCGACTTGAAAGTGGGCGATCCGCTGGCGAAAACCATCAGCGGCGGCCAGCGCAAGCGGCTGAACATCGCGCTGGAGCTGATCCGCGAACCGTCCGTCCTGTTCGTGGACGAGCCCACGTCGGGCCTGTCCTCCGCGGATTCCGACGTCGTGATGGG
>CAZECJ010000212.1:0-3995 GCA_964510645.1 uncultured Verrucomicrobiota bacterium
TTTCCTTGGTGAATTGCAGCGAGGGCATGCCGCAGTCGTCGCCGGCGTTGCATTCCGAATATTCCGCCCAGCACTGGCGGCAGAATTCGGAGAAGATGTATTGCGGCGCGCCCACGAAGTCCGGGTGCGTCTTCTCGATCAGGACCGAGGCTTGGCGGGGCGTCAGCGCTTCGCCTAGAGTAAAGCCGACGAGCTCCGCGCCGACGAACAGCGCCAAGCCCTTGAGGCCGAGCCGGTCCATGGAATCGAGGGCGAATTCGCAGGCGGCCACCTCGCGGCGCCGGAGCACGCCCGGGCTCGTGGATTCGGTGGAGGGCGGTTCAGCCCCGAATTTTTCTTCCGTCCGTTTCTGCCAGCGGAGCAGCAGGGCCACGCAGGCTTGGCGGTGCTCCGGCCGCAGCGGTTCCGTGCGGTGGTCGGGAAAACGCCGCATGAAACGCGCGCGGGCGCTGCGCTTGGATTGCAGCGGCCCGCCGGCCAGATCGATCATCCGGGCCATGTCGTAGACGTAGTCGGCGCTCATCGGTACCGCTTCCAGATCGAAGCCGGGGGCCGCGCGCATCCGGGCCAGCTGGGTTTCCGAGACGTACTCGATGCGCGAATGGCTGCGGTCGCTGAACCGGTCGTTGTAGCGGTCCATGGTGGCAAAGCATTCGCGAAGGCACAGCGCCAAGTCGTCGGCGGTCGCGCCGGGCTCCGGCAGCGGCGGGCAGAGCAGCGTCAGATCGCCCGTGCCGTTGGCGAAAATGCACAGGTGGCGCTGGATCCGCTGCCAATAGATCTTGAGGCTGGCGCTCCAGATGAACGTGCAGGCAAAGGAGTAATCCGAGATCGGATCGGCCTGCTGGGAGAAGATGTCGTGGAAGAAAGGTCTGTCGGACAGACGGAGGGGAATCAGGCCCGTCAATGGGCCGTCGTTTTCATTCATGGATGCAGATGATTGCAACCTCCGCCTGGAATCCTGCCGGATCTGCCGGCGCCGGTCGCTCCGCGGAAGGCTTCTTTCAGCGTGTTCCGAAAATCCGACGACCGAGATTTCCAATGAGTGCGGAAAGTACCACGTGCCCCGAAAAAGAAAACAACAATTATCGCGGCGGCAGGCCGGGGTCTCGCGGCTCGCCGGATTCCCGCGCGGCGGACAGCCGTCCCGGCTCCGGTCGCTAGGCCGGATTGGCTCCAACCCGCCGGGCGGTTCGCCCCCTTTGTAGCCCGGGGCGCCGACCCGGGGGCTGTTCGAGCCGCGCC
The DNA here is from genome assembly GCA_964510645.1 of uncultured Verrucomicrobiota bacterium. GTDB lineage: Bacteria > Verrucomicrobiota > Kiritimatiellia > CAIQIC01 > Lenti-01 > Lenti-01. The sequence continues at coordinate 1,246 of CAZECJ010000212.1, forward strand.
CGTTGGGCGCGGGGCCATTATTAACTACCGGCCGATGCGGCAAATCGCGGCTCATGTCCCCAAGCGGTGCTCGGGTCTTTCAAGCAAAGGCGAACGAGCGGCGAGGGGGGCAGAGCCCGGAGGCGGAGACCAGAATGCGACAATGCAAGGACTGACCCGTTCCTGACCCGTTCCCGAATCTCGATAGGAATTTTCTTCTGCTCCCCCCCGGGAACGCCCAGCGTCGGCTGGGCAGTATATTGGCAAGGACTGACAACCCATTTTCGGGAGCGTCACGCGTACAGGAATTTCTGGAACCCCACGAACGCGCGGTTGATGTCTTCGGCTCGGCCGAGATCGGCCAGGGCGTCGGAAATGGAATCGTGGTACTTGAGCCGCAGCAGGGGGGATAGTTTCTCCACGTCCAACTCTTCGACTCCTTCGGTCACGTAGTGGGACAGGACGAAGTCGATGAACTGCCGCTGGCGGTCGCCGAAATGGACGCGGATCAGCTTCTGGGCGTGGGCCGCGCGTTCCTCGCGGGTCAGAGGCATGATGGCATAGCGGACATAGGCCAAAACGTCGAAGAGATCGCTCTGCTGGGCGTCGATGATTTTCTGCATTTCGGCCAGTTGTTCGGAACCAAAACCCTTTTCGGCCAGACCTTGCAGGAGCTTTTTCCGCGTGTCGGGCAGGCTCCAGAGGGCGCGCAGCTCGGCCTCGTCCTTGAAGAATTCGGGCAGTTGGCCAAACAGCAGTTCCATGAACTGCTGGGCAGACATCGGCGTGCCGTCCGGATGCCAGAACGTGGTGCACAGCATGTGCTGGATGCGTCGGGCCTTGCCGTCGGCAAGCATGATCTTGACCTTCTTGCAGACGCACGGGTTTTTGCCGCATTTCGGGCAGGGACACTCACACGGGCGCTTCCCGCATTTGGGACAAAGGCAGACGCAGGGTCGTTGGCCGCACGTGGGGCACGGCGGCGGCTTGGCGCATTCGCAGGGATAGCAGCCGCACTTCGGGCAGGGCTCCGGCTCGAGCGGTTCGCCGTCCCACTCCGGATCGCTGAAATGGGTATAGGCCTTCACGAAGTCGTAGATGGTGAAGTAGTCCTTGCCGTCGAACAGCCGCGTGCCGCGGCCGATGATCTGCTTGAACTCGATGATCGAGTTGATCGGGCGCATGAGGACGATGTTGCGGACGTTGCGCGCGTCCACGCCCGTGGCCAGCTTCTGCGAAGTGGTCAGGACGGTCGGGATGGTTTTCTCGTTGTCCTGGAAATCGCGCAGATGCTGCTCGCCCAGTTCGCCGTCGTCGGCGGTGACCCGGTGGCAATAATTCGGGTCTTGGCCGGTCTTGAGCTGGTTGACGAGGTCGCGCACGGCTAGGGCATGGGCTTGGGAGGCGCAGAAAACCAGCGTTTTGTCCCGTTGGTCGATCTGGGCCATGAACAGTTCGACCCGTTTCTTCTCCCGCTCCCGGATTTCGATGATCTTGTTGAAATCCTCTTCCTTGTACCGCTTCCCGTACTGCACCTCGCCTTCGAGCACGACGTCGTCGGGAACATAGACGTATTCGTCGAGGGTGGTGGAGATCTGCTTGAGGCGGAACGGGGTCAGGAAGCCGTCGTTGATGCCGTCCTTGAGCGAGTAGACGAAGACCGGCTCGCCGAAATACTTGTAGGTATCGACGTTGTCCCGGCGCTTGGGCGTGGCGGTCAGGCCCAGTTGCACCGCCGGGGAGAAATAGTCGAGGATGTCGCGCCAGGTGCTTTCGTCGTTGGCGCCGCCGCGGTGGCATTCGTCGACCACGATGAAATCGAAAAAATCCTTGGGATACTCGCCGAAATACGGGGAGGGGGTGCCGTCGTACTTCGGCGGGCCGCTCATGAAGGTTTGGAAAATGGTGAAAAACAGGCCGCCGTTGGTCGGCACGCGGCCTTTCTTGCGGATGCTGTCCGGTTCGATGCGCACCAAGGCGTCTTCGGAGAACGCGGAAAAGGCGTTGTAGGCCTGGTCGGCCAGGATATTGCGGTCGGCCAAAAACAGGATGCGCGGCCGGCGCGTCGGCTCGCGGCTTAGGTTCCAGCGGCTATGGAACAGTTTCCAGGCGATCTGGAAGGCGATGAAGGTCTTGCCGGTCCCCGTGGCCAGCGTCAGCAGGATGCGCGGGTGGCCCGCCGCGATGGCCTCCAAGGCGCGGTCCACGGCGATGTCCTGGTAATAGCGGCTCGGGTGCGAACCGCCCTTGTCTTCGAACGGCACGGCGGCGAACCGGTCGCGCCACGCATCGGCCTGGACGAAGGTGCGGTTCCAGAGTTCTTCGGGGCCGGGATAGGCGGCCATTTCGCCTTCCTGGCCCGTGGCCATGTCGATGCCGTAGATGCCCCGGCCGTTGGTGGCATAGGTGAAACGGATGCCGAGTTTTTCGGCGTAATTCTTGGCCTGGGCCACGCCTTCGGTCGGTTCTTCGTCCCACGCCTTGGCCTCGACCACGGCGAGCTTGCGGTTGCGGTATTCCAGGACGTAATCCGCCTTGAGCGGCCGGCTGCGCTTGCCGGGACCCTCGATCCGGCCCGGCGCGATGACGTATTCCCGCCGGATCCGGCTGCCTTCCACCACGTGCCAGCCCGCCGCCTTCAACGCGGGATCGATGTGCTCGGCTCTGGTTTCGGCTTCGTTCATGGCTATCGGGAACAGTACTTTCGCCCAAAATCGGGTTCATCCGACAAGTTCCTGTCTAGCGTGGTGGAGGTTGTAGAGCTTGAGGAT
>CAZECJ010000213.1:0-3971 GCA_964510645.1 uncultured Verrucomicrobiota bacterium
ACCACCAACCTGAACCTCACGGACATGGAGGTCTGCTACAAGGTGTTCAAGCGCGCGGTGATCCAAAGCATTCCGCTGAGGGAAAACCGGTTTGGTTTCGAAGTGGAAATCACCGCCAAGATCGCCCGGCGGCAACTGAAGATCTACGAAGTGCCCATTTCCTACTACGGCCGCGATTATTCCGAGGGGAAGAAGATCGGCTGGAAAGACGGATTCAGCGCCCTGCGCTGCATCGTGAAATATATGTTCGCAGACTAATCAGGCCAGGAAGCCGGCGTCGCGCAGCTTGTCCCACGTGAGGGCAGCCGGGGCGGCGCTGCCCCCCAGCGCGGCCCGCACGTACTTGCCGATCATGTCGGTTTCCAAATTGACGCGCCCGCCCGGCGCCAGCGATGAAAGGGCGGTCTGGTTCCAGGTGTGCGGGATCACGTGCACGGAGAACGTGCCTGCGGGTGGCGAAACCTCCACGACGGTCAGGCTGATGCCGTCGATGGCGATCGAGCCCTTGGAAACGATTTCCGGCAGCAAGGACGGGGCGGCAACGACCAGCACCTTGTCCCTGCCGGCCGATTCGATGCGCCGCACGTCGCCGGTTCCGTCCACGTGGCCGCTGACGAGATGGCCGCCCAGCGGATCGCCCATGCGGAGCGCGCGCTCTAGATTCAGCGGAGCGCCGGGGCCTTTGTCCCGCAGCGAGGTTTTATCGAAGGTTTCCCGCAGCACGTCGAAAACGAGGTTCTCGCCGTGCTGCTCGACCAGCGTGAGGCACGCCCCGTTGACGGCAATGCTTTCGCCGATCTGGAGCGGAGCGTCGAACCGGGCGGCCAGCGCGAGCCGACCGGCCTCGCCTTGGAAGGAAATGTGTTCCATCCGTCCGACTTGTTGAACCAGGCCCGTGAACATTCAACTCTCCTTGCTTGCGGGGGACAGTTTCAGGAACAGGTCTTTGCCGACGGGCCGGCATTCCCTCAGCCGGAATCGGGGCGCTTGGGCCAGACGCCATTCGGTGGTTCCCATCGCGCCGACATTGCCGCCGATCAGCATGGGGGACAGGAAGACGGTGAGTTCATCGACCAAGCCGGTCCGGATCAGTTCGCCGGCCAAGATCCCGCCGCCTTCGCAGAGGACGCGCAGGAGGCCGAGTCTTCCCAATTCCTGGGCTAAGACCGAAAGAAAGCGGTTTTTCGGCAGTTCCAGAACGGTGGCGCCGGCTTGGCGGATCTTGCCCGCACAAGCGGGTTGCCAGCCCTTGGGCGCCGCGACGATGGTTCGCGCGACATGTTCGTCTGTGAAAATCTGGGCCTTGAGGGGCAGGGGACCTTGGCGGACGACAATCACGCGCCACGGATTTCGTTTTCCGTCCGGCCGGGGCCACAGCGATGGATCGTCGTGTCGGACGGTGCCGGCGCCAACTAGGATTGCATCGGACGCGCGTCGCATGGCTTGGACCACCTCCCGGGCCTCAGGGCCCGTGATCCAGCGCGAGGAATGGGTGGGATCGGCGATGCGGCCATCCAGCGAAAGGCCGAGTTTCAGCGTGATGAAGGGCCGCTGCCGCAGCATGTGGCAGGCGAAAGGCGCAATCAGCGCGGCGGCCTCGTCGGCGCAGGCGCCGACTTCCACCCGCAGGCCGGCCCTGCGAAGCAGACGCAAGCCGCGTCCGGTGTGTTTTGGATTGGGATCGGCTGTGCCGACCACGACCCGCGCGATGCCCGCGCGGAGGATGGCATCGGAGCAGGGCGGGGTGCGTCCGAAGGTGGAGCAAGGTTCCAGCGTGACGTAGATCGTGGCGCCGCGCGCGGCCTCACCCGCTTGCCGGAGCGCAAACACCTCGGCATGGAGGCCGCCGGCTTTTTTGTGCCAGCCTTGGCCGACCTTGCGGCCGTTTTTCACGACCACTGCGCCGACGGGCGGGTTGGGGCGCGTCAAGCCTTCCGCCCGACGGGCGAGGGACAGCGCGAGCTGCATCCATTTCACGTCGGATTCCGAAAAGGTCTTCACTTCGATTCGTCCAGATCCAGCAGGGCATTCACGAATGTTTCGGGATCGAATGGCACGAGATCATCCGCGCCTTCTCCGAGGCCGGCATAAAGAATGGGGAGGTCCAGTTCTTGCCGGACGGCGAACAGGAATCCCGCTTTGGAACTGCCGTCCAGTTTGGTGACGATGGCCCCGGTGAGGGGCGTCATTTCGTGGAACTGGCGCGCCTGGATCACGGCGTTCTGGCCCAGCATGGCATCCAGCACGACCCAGGTATGGTGCGGGGCGCCGGACAGCCGCTTATCCATCGCGGCGCGCACTTTTTGCAGCTCGCGCATGAGCGGCTCCTTGGTGTGCATGCGGCCGGCGGTATCCACAAGGACGACGTCGCACTGGCGGGCCAAGGCGGCATCGATGGCGTCGTAGGCGACGGCGGCCGCATCGCCGCCTGTGGCGCCGATGACGGACTCGCAGCCGATCTTGTCGGCCCACAGCTTGAGCTGGTGGGAGCCGGCGGCCCGGAAGGTGTCCGTGGCACCGAGCAGGGGCTTGCGGCCTGCGCGCAAGGCCATCCGGGCCAGTTTGGCGGCGGTGGTGGTTTTGCCGGAACCGTTGATGCCGACCAGCAGCGCGACGGTCGGCGAGGGCAGGGTCGCCCAATCCAGCGGCAGATTCTGGCCGAGCGCGTCCACCAGCACCCGCTGGAAAGTAGAGAGAAGCGGCTCCTTGCGTGACGCCGATTTTTCCAGCTCTTTGGAGAGAGTTTGCACCAGCCGCATGGGCACGTCCGCCGTGATGAGCAGATCGGCGAGTTCTTCGGCCGTGGCCTCGTCGGGCTTCGGCGAGGCAAACAGGCCTTTCAGCGCGCCGGAGAAGCGTTCGCGCGTCTTGCGGAGGCTGTTGAACCAAGATCCCATGTGCCGCCTGCGCCTCGGTGCGGAGCTATTCCTGTCCCTCGGCGGGTTCCGCCGGAGCGTTGGGTCCGCGCGCCGGTCGGTCGAGCCCCTTGCGGACGCGATCCAAAATGCCGTTCACGAACTTGCCCGATTCGATGGAACTGTAGGCCTTGGCGAGATCGACCGCTTCGTTGATGGAAACGACGGGGGGGATGTCGTTGCGATAGAGCATCTCGAAGACCGCGATGCGCATGGCGTTGCGGTCCACGGTGCCCATGCGGGCGATCTCCCAGTTCTCGGCGTACTTGGAAATGAGCGGGTCGATCTCCTGGTGGTGGGCGATGACGCCGCGCGCCAGCTCTTCGGCGAACATCCGCGCCTTGGCGCGCTGGCGGTCTTCCTTGGCGGCGGGCTGGGCCGTCGGCGCAGGCAGATCTTCGTTCAGATGTTCCCAGAAAAGCTTGAATCCTTCATCGATGGATTCGTCCCGGTTGAACTCGGATTGAAAGAGAAACTGCAGTGCCCATTCGCGGGCCTCGTGGCGGATTCCCATGAGGGGTCCTTTCGTTGGTGTCGACGGCTGGATGGAAGCAGATTGTTCCGGAAGTAGCAATCCTCAGGGCAATTGCTGGAAGAGCGAGGCCATTTCGATGGCGGTCTGGGCAGCGCTCCAGCCGCGGTTGCCGGACTTGCTGCCGCAGCGCTCGATGGCCTGATCGAGGTTCTCGGCCGCCACGATGCCGTCGATGACCGGGATGCCGCTGTCGAGGCTGATCTGCGTCAGGGCGCGGGCGACCTGGGCATTGATGAGCCCCGCGTGCGACGTGGCGCCCTGGATGACCGTGCCCAGCGCGATGAGCGCGTTGTGTTTCTTGGCCTGGGCGAGCTTCTGGAGGGCGATGGGCTGCTCGTAGGCGCCCGGGACCCAGACGACTTCGACGTTCTTTTCGTCCGCGCCGTGGCGGGCCAGGCAGTCGAGGGCGCCCTTCAGGAGCTGGCCGGTGAACAGGTCGTTGAAGCGGCTGACGACGATGCCGAACTTCAGCCCCTTGGCGTTGAGTTGTCCGCTGGTTTCCTTGCAGTTCATGGTGTCCT
>CAZECJ010000214.1:0-3961 GCA_964510645.1 uncultured Verrucomicrobiota bacterium
TAGGCCCGGAGCCGCGCGCTGATGCCTTCCACGCCGAACGTGAACTCATGCTTGGCGAGTTTGCGAAGCAGGCGGAAGGATTCCGGCCGCCGGACCAGGCTGGCCACGGAGAGGCTTTTGACCGAAACGCGGCGGAAGAGCGGGCAGAGAGCCTCCAAAATGCCATCGAGGCCGGAAATGCTGCAGGCGTCCGACGCGAGAAGATTCAGATCGGCGTTGACCATGGCGGCCTTGAACCGGACGGCGGTCGCCAGCAATTCTTCCCGCGTGGCGGCGGAAAACTCGCCCCGCATCCAGCCGGTTTGGCAAAATCGGCACCGGTAGGCGCATCCCGCCGCGAGCGGAAGCGTCTCCTCGGTTTCTTCCTCCGAAAATGGAATATATGCGCCGTCGTATCCCTCCAGCCAGACGTCCATCGGATCCTGGCGGAATTCGACCGGCATCTGGATGTCGGGCCGCAATGGCGCGATGGAAACCAGCCGGTGGTCTTGGATTTCGTGCCGATAGAGCTCGGGCACGTAGGTGCCGGGCAGATCCCGCGCCAAGGCATGCAGAAAATCGGGCTTGGGTTGCCCGGTCGCCGGTCCGGCAATCCATTTTCGGAGAAATTCCTGGAGCCAGGCGACGCCGTCGCCCAGGCAAACGGCATCCACCAGTCCGCCCGTGCCGGGGCCGCCGGCGTCGCCGTGAACGAACGGGACCGAACCGGCGCCATGACCCCCGAGAATAACCAAGGGCTGCCGGGCCTCCGCCATGCGCCCGGCATGATCCATCCGCAAGCCCGATTCCCGCAAGGCCGCCGGGAGATTCAGCGCTTCCTGCTGGACGGATAGGCTGATCGCCACCACGTCGAACTCGGCGGGCGCCCGTTTCGAACCGGTGGCCAGCCAGAATGGAATGCCGTCCTTCTGCATGAGCGCGGCATCCGCTTCGGGCGGGAAGAAAGCGAGATCCGCATAGGCCCCGGGCACGGCCTGCGCCGCGCACAGCAGGACGCGATGGGTAATGGACGCCTGCACGTCGTCGTACGGGGAGAGCCGGCAGATCAGGATCCGGAGCCGCGCTTTTTCGAATCCGGCGGGGTCCGGTCGGCCGGGCTCTTCGCCCGCCAGCCAGAGTCCGCCGCGGGAAAGGGAGGAACGCCGGGCGGCCAACCAGTCCGAATAGGATGTAAAGCGGGGATCCATAGGTGGCATCGTTGTTCGGTTCCGCAAGATACCACCCGGCCGTTCCGGAACCAAAGACTTTTGGCGCGGCGCCATTGACGGCTCGCCTTTGGGCGCGGGACATGGCATAGAACAGGAAAAGGCAAGCAACCATGGAAACCAAACGCACTCAAGCCATCCGGCATCTGGACGGGAAGGAGTCCCTGCCCATCATCGAGGTGTTCTACGAATTCAACCACCTGAAGGCGCTCTATCGCCAGGGCTGGCTGCACCACGGCGTGCCCAAGGAGCATTGCGAAACGGTGGCGGAGCATTCGATGGGCGTGGCCCTGCTGGCGCTGTTTCTCGCGGACGAATATTTTCCGGAACTGGACAAGGGCAGGCTGATCCTGATGGGTTTGCTGCACGACTTCGGCGAAATCTACGCCGGCGACATCGTGCCCGGCAAAATTTCCTTGGAGGAAAAGCACGCGCTGGAGCGGAAATCCGTCGAGCGCGTGTTCTTGCGGCTGCCCAAGGGCCAGGATTATCTGGCCATCTGGGAGGAATTCGAGGCGCAGGCGACGCCCGAGGCGCGCCTCATGAAGGAAATCGACCGCCTCGAGATGGGCCTGCAGGCCAGCATCTACGAGCAGGAGGGGTTCGACAATCTGTCCGCGTTCTTCAACTCCACCGACAAGGCGCTCGCCACGCCCGAACTGCGCAGGATCCTCGACGCGCTCCTGAAATTGCGCGTCGGCGCCCGTTGACGCAAACGATCTGGCGCGGGGTGTGGAGCGATAATAGGGTGGCCATGATCCGGCGTTTTGCTACTCTGGCAACCTCGTCGTAAACCCTCAGGAGAATCCCATGGAAAAGAAATTCATCATCGCTTCCGTCGTCAAAGAAGAACTCAAGGCGCGGAGCGGACTCGAAACCATTTCGTCGGAAGCGCTTGATTGGGTGAACGAGCAGGTCAGCGGCATTCTGGATGCCTGCGCCCAGACCGGACGCCGGACGCCCGGCGGCCGCCTGATGGCTCCGCCGGCTGCCGCCGCGCCCGTGGTGGAAGCCCCTGCCGCCGCTGCAGCTGCCGTTCCCGGCGTCTGAGTCGGCCTGAAGAACATCGGCCCGATTTTTCCACGCGACGTAAATGCCGACGGGCATGTACGTGGCGCGGGAAACGGTGATTGCGCTGCGAAAATCCGACAAGCTGCGCGCCCCCGCACGGGGGCGCGCCTCGGCCGTCAGGCGGCTTACTTCTTCTTGCCGCTCGCAGCTTGCTTGGCCTTGCGCCAGTCGATGAGCCGCCGCTGGAGGTAGTCGTTTTCGAAGCGCGTGATGTCGATTTCGTAGTCGAAACCGGCGGCGAGAGCGCCTTGATTTCCCATGATGGCGACCTTGACGTTCGCGAATTGCGCGGGCTCGAATTTGCGCTTCGGATCGTTCGGGTCCAGGATCTTGACGGCCACGCCAGACTGGATGGAGTCCGCGAAGCGCTGGATCTGGTTGCGGCTGGACGTACCCTTGCGGTTGAGCTGGTCGGAGACGACGGCTTCGTACACGGTTTCGGCGCGATTTTCGGCCACGTTCCAGATCGCGACGTCGATTTCGCCCAGCGTGCGGCCGGTCGCATCGTGGTAGGTCAGGTTGCAGAGCGCGCGCGATTTCTTGGGATCGTTGCGGGCATTGTACTGGAGGGTGGCCAGCGTTTCGAGGATGGTGCCGATGCTGCCCCATTTGGGATCGTCGAGATCGCGCAGCATCTCGAAATATTTTTGGATGAGGGGGCGGCGCGCTTCGGCGATGGAGGCCGGCCAAACGGTGATGACGTCTTCGACGGGCAGGGCTTCGTCGCGCCAGGAGGCCGCCAGCGTTTGGGCGGCCGGAGCCGATTCCGGCGCGGCGACCGGCGGAGGAGGGGAGCGCCGCAGGAAGGCCATCGCCGCAACGCCCAGCAAGACGACGGCGGCGAGCGCCACCGCCCAGCGGGGCAGCGCCGCGCGCGCGGGCGCGGCGACGGGGGCCGGAGGCGTGATCGGCAAGGTGGCCGTCCGTTGGGGCGGCGAATGCGTCGGCGTCGGCATGAGCCGGATCGTGGGCGCGGGCGGCGGAGCGCCGACGCGGAACGAGGTTTGCCGGACGGCGCCGGGCAGGACCTTGCGCAGCGCGGCGAGGGCGGCGGCGGCGGAGGGATAGCGATCGTCGGGGGCGTAGGACAGCGCCTTCATGACCCAGTCGCTCAAGGACGGCGGCAGGTCGGGCCGCAGCTCGGCCAGCGGCTTGACATTGTGCTGGAGATGGCTGGTGATGAGATCGGGAATCGAATCGCCTTCGACGGCGCTGTGGCCGGAAAGCACGTAGTAGAAGACGCAGCCGATGGCGTAGATGTCGGTCCGGGCGTCGAGCGGCTGGTGGCGGAGCTGCTCGGGAGCGATGTAGAGGATCGAGCCGTAGATGGACTTGTTGCCCTCCATGCTTTGCACGGTGGGCTGGCTCACGAAGCGCGCGAGGCCGAAATCGAGGATCTTGTATTGCCACGCGCCGCTGGCGAGACGCGTGCGCATGATGTTCTGGGGTTTCAGGTCGCGGTGGATCATGCCGGCCTGGTGCGCGGCGATCAGCGCTTCCAGCGTCTGCTGGGCCGCCTCGGCGAATTCGTCGATGCCGAACGGCGCGCGCTTGACGGCCACGTCGAGCGTCTCGCCGTCCACGAATTCCGTGATGACGTAGGGGCCTTTGTCGTCCACGCCGAAATCGTGGATCGTGAGGATGTTGGGGTGCTGGATCGCGGCGAGGGTCATCGCCTCGCGCCA
>CAZECJ010000215.1:0-3940 GCA_964510645.1 uncultured Verrucomicrobiota bacterium
TGGTGGGAGTCGTCGATCTGGTTGTCGAGGGCAACGTGCCGGTGGACTACAAAACCGCGGCGGCGACGCCGAACCTCGAAGACGAGGAGTGGCAGCATGAGCTCCAGATAACCATCTACGCCTTGCTGGTGAAAGACGCCACGGGCGAAGATCCGGGACCGGGCGAACTGGTGCATTTGGTGAAGCTGAAAACGCCGAAGATCATCAAGCAGGTGCTGCCGCCCGCAACCCAAACCCAGATCGACCGGCTCAAGGCGCTGGCCGATGTCTACGTCGATGGCGTGTCTCGGGAGGATTTCCACCCTTCACCGGGAATGTCGTGCCGCTGGTGTACATATCGGACGCAGTGCGCGGCATGGGCCGGATCGAAGGCCCGCGCGACCGTCAGCCTGGCTGCTTAACGCCAAGAAAGGAACAAGATGATGAAAACGATTGCATGGGCGCTCCTCATCTGCATTCCGCTGGCCTTGGGGCTGTCCGCTTGCCAAGAGCAGGCCGATCCGAGAATCCCAGAGCTGGAGCGGCAACGGGACGAGGCAGTGGAAAGATCAGGCCGCTGGCGGATGGTCGGCATCCTGGGCGGAGTCGGCCTGCTGCTCTTTGTGGGCGCCGGCCTGGGTTCGTCTGCCAAACGGAAAGCCGAGGAGCGCAATGGGTGAATCCGAACCTGGCCTGCCGGCGTGCCGAACCGGAAGCGTGAACGCCGCACTCAAATCGATGTGGGCATCGGCCTGGCGTCCTGTGCCAGTGCCGGCGCCCACGGTCGATCCCGGACTGGCCCGGCTGGGCTTCGCGCCGAGATCGGCCGAGGTGGTCAAATACCAGATGCTTCGGCTGGAACACGCGATCTCGCCCAGCGGGGCGATCCGATGCTGGCTGAAGCTAAACCTTCTGCTGGGTTTGGGACTTGCCATTCCCGCCGTCCTGCTCGTTCCGCCGATGACCGCCATTCTGGCCGCGTTTGCGAGCTGGTCGGCGTATCTGGCCGCTGTTGCGCTGAACCTGCTGCTGGCACTTGTCTATGCCATCCTGATCGCCGCGATCCTGTCCGCCCTGCTGGGCATGGCTCGTTCCCGGGCTGCGAATCGCGGCTAGGCGTCGATTCCAAACATCTCTCAAACCCCAATGCTGAAAGGAGCGCCCCATGGGCGACCGTTGTTATCTCGAAATCACCCTGCGCCGGTCGGACCTCGACCGATTCGGCAAACACCTGGACGCCGCCCCGGGTGAAGAGTGGTGGGACCACCTCGACGAGGAGGCAACCCAGCCGGGGATCGTCACGGCCTCCGTCTACGAGGCCAACTACGCCTGGTTGGACGAACGTCTCGCCGCCGCCCAGGATGGCATCGACTTCCACGGCTGTCACGCCGAGGGCGGTGAATGCGGGCCGTATGAGTTCGTATCCTTCAGGAGGAAGCACCTGGAGGCCGAGCGAAACCACGACGGCGAACTGGTCGTCGCCGTGGACGAGAACCTGAAGCCCCTGGCCGGCATGGCGCACCTGCGCAAATACGTCCGCACCCTGAAGAAGGCGAAGGCGGCGTTCGCCGATGAGGCGCCGGCTGCGGAGTTGGAGAACGCGGCATGAGCCGGTTCATCCGCATCAAGAGTCCGGCAGAGTTGCTGGACGCCATCGTGCTGAAGCCGGTGCGGTTCTTCATCCTGCTCAACTACGGGGCCGAAAGCTCCAAGCGGATCGGCTACGACCGCCGCCGCCGGGTGTTCAAGGTCCGCAACCTGATCGACGGCAGCCGGCAGGAGCTGACGGCAAGCCAGCTCATGAGCCCGAAACACAGCAACATCGGCCCGGCGATGAGGGCCGGCGCCTTCTTCGCCGAAGTCGCCTGACATCTGAAACCAACAACAAAGGAGAATCATGAAACTCTGCAACTTGTGTTTGCACGCCGGGGCGGCGGAAGTTCCGCGAGCGGCGTTGGCGGCCGTACCTACGCCCGCGCCGACTGCAACTTGGCGGCCGATTCCTCACGAGGAATATGTCCGTCGGGTTGTATGGGAAATGCCCCGATACGGGCTCGACGTCGTTCAAGAAGTGCATGCGTTGACCTACGACGGAAGCCGGTACTTCGGGCTGGTCCAGGTTGCCCGCGAGGGGCTGGAGTACTCGGACTACTCGCTTGTCATTGGGCTGCGCAATTCGCACGACAAAAGCCTGCCCGCCGGTCTGGTCGCCGGTTCGCAAGTTTTTGTCTGCGATAATCTTGCTTTTTCCGGAGAAGTGCAGATTGCCAGAAAGCACACGCCGAACATCCTGCGCGATTTGCCGTCGCTCGTCGGGGACGCGCTAGGTCGCCTCCTGACGATGTTCAAAACGCAAGATGAACGGGTAGGACGGTACAAGAACACGCGATTGAACGATGCGGCGGCACATGATTTGTGCGTTCGAGCGCTGGACGCCCGCGTGGTCTGCGCCTCCAAGATTCCCGCCCTTCTCCAAGAGTGGAGGCAGCCGCGATATCAGGAGTTCGAGTCGCGCACGCTGTGGTCGTTCTTCAACGCCACGACCGAAGTGCTGAAAGGCGCGCTGCATGTGCTGCCCCGGCGGTCGCAGGAGCTTTTCAGGCTTTGCGACCAGTTCGCGGCGGCATAGGGCCTGGCGACATTCCATGGCCGCGGAGGACCAACACTCCGCGGCCTTTCTTATGGGAGAACTGACATGACGCTGAACAAATTGTTGGAGATCGTCCACCGGGCGTATCCGGACGAACAGACCCGGGAGTGCTTGAATCCGGAAACGCAGCGACCGTGCGGCGGAGCCGGAGACACCTTGGCGGAGTTCATCGTCCGGGAAATCGCCGAAGGCTTCGACGCCAAGGCGACCGACCGGGCGCAGGTCGCCGATGCGCTTCTGGCCATGCACCGGGCCCAAGGCGAATTGGGCGCGGTGGCCAAGGCGCTGGAACGCCGGCTGGAGCGGCATCGCCGTGAAGACGCCAAGGCAAGTTGACTGCCTCTGGCTGGAGGCGACCTGCACCGGAATCGATCTGGCGCAGTGGAACCGCTGGATGGACAGGGCGACCCGGGCCGACCATCGCCTGGTCAACGGCCTGGTCCGGCGGCATCTGCCGGACTTGTACGCGGATCTGCGCCTGGATTTGCGCAATCCGTATCACTACTTCAAGACCCGCCGGCATCTGATTCTGGTGCATTCGGCGATCGAATACTTCCTGGGATACCGGGAAGCCCAAGCAATCTGAAAGGAAGGAGCCAGCATGAACAAATGGAGAACAGGCCTGCCGAGGAGCCTGGCCGGGCGGAAGTTCAAGTACGACCGCAAAACCGTCGTGGTGCCAGTCGAAATTACGCCGCGCTCGCCGCACTGGGAGGACGTGCCGGAGGCCCAGCGCCACACCCGGAACTACCACCTCCAGTTCCTGCCCAGCGGCGTCCGCGGCCAGACGATCATCTCCCACGAGCACCTGGAAAGCCCGCTCAAGGGCAAGAAGGAGAAGCCGTGAACGCCGAGCAGCGCCTGGAGCTGATCCAACGGGTAGCAGATTGGTGCTACGACCAGGCCGAGAGTTGGGCACCTGGCCGGATCGGGCTGGGGCTGGCCTACCTGTTCTGGTCGATAGCGGCTGGCGACGGACAGCCATTCGACACGACCATCGGGCCAAAGGACAAATACGCCGCGCTGGTGAAGCTCCTGAAATCCAATCCCAACGGCCTTTGGGACCAGCTAGTGGCCGTCGGAGCGATTGCATAAACCAACCACGGGAAGGAAAACCATGAGATACACCGAGACGATCAAGGTCCACAGCGCGAAGACCGAGCCCGTTGCCGACTTCCTGGCCACCAACAACACGGTCAAGCAGCTGGCCGATGGGGCTAATCCCATCGACTGGTTGGCGGGACAGTTCCTGCCGGACGCGGGCAGGGCGGAGGGGTTCGGAGACTGGATCGCCCGGCAAGCCCAGGCGAT
>CAZECJ010000216.1:0-3938 GCA_964510645.1 uncultured Verrucomicrobiota bacterium
CCCGCCGGCATCGCGGTGGACAACGTCATGCTCAAGTGGGGCAACGGCGTCCAGCTGCCGGTCACCAACTTCTTCGACGCCGGCCGCGGCCGCGTCTCGGGGCGCTTCCACAACACGGACAAGGTCAACGCCACGAACTATTCGCTGACGTTCTCCACCACCAACCTTCCCGAAGGCCTGAACGTCGTCAAGGTCCGCGCCTTCACGCAGCGCGCTTCATCCGAGTCCGCCATCTTCAACACCCAGTCCAAGGTGATCTACGTCGACCGCCACGGCCCCGCCATCGAGCTGGAATGCCCGACCACCTTCAAGGGCGACGCGCTGCTCGTGATCCGCAACCCCGATTTCACCGCGCGCGAGGTATTCGTCAAGATCGACGGCGGCGCCGAGCAGCCCGCCGACCAGATCATGAAGGGCCTTTTCCACTTCCCGCTCTCCGGCCTCTCCGCCGCCGCCCACGTCCTCACCGTGCGCGCCACGGAATACGACTACGCGGCCTCGCGCAACCAGATCAACGCCAGCACCAACGTCCTGAACGTCACCGTCCAGAACAAGACCGCCGGCTCCCTCGCCTTGGCCTTGAGCTGCCCCGACAAGAACGCCGCCGACGCCACCGCCGAGCTGCCGTTCTTCAAGATGATCGCCTCGGGCGCCTCCGCCGCCGCCAAGCTCTATTGGAACGGCTACGAGCTGCCGTGGAACGGCGGCCACGGGACCAACGTCTTCGACGGCCAGGTCATCCAGCGCGACGACGCCGGCCGCGTCGTCACCAATCGCCTCTGGGGCGCCTTCGTCAACGGCCCCCACGCCTTCGTCCTCGAGGACGGCGACGACACGGTGGTCGCCCGCGTGGTCTTCAATCTCTACGGCGCCACCCACATCGACTCCGACGGCGACGGCCTGCCGGACAACGTCGAGATGCCGTTCTTCGACCAGGGCGCGCCCGGCCCCGACCAGCCTTGGCCCGGCGATTCCAACAACAACTTCATCCCCGACAACGGCGAAAGCTGGGGCAAGCTGAATCCCTACAACCACTCCACGTTCTATTCCGCCCAGTGGGACGATCGCGGCGACAAGGACGGCGACGGCTATTCGAACTACGACGAGGTCTACGCCGGCTATCTGGAAGACGGCAACGTCTACAAGTACGACATCTATAATGCGGCTTCGAAGCCCTCCGGCGACCCCGGCACCATTCCTTCCGCGGCGTCCTGCTCCCCCACGCAGCCCGTGACCGGCAGCGTGGCCCAGATCACCTACGTGCCCAACGGCGGGTCCCTCTCCAACGCCGCGCAGGTCGTCATGCACGTCGGCCATTCCAAGCGCACGATGGGTTCCTGGCAGGACGTCATCGACACCAACATGACCCGCAGCGGCGACAGCTGGATCGCCAACTACAGCGTGCCCGCCACGGCCACCTCCATCGACGTCACCTTCCACGACGGCGGCTCGACGTGGGACGGCTCCGATTGGCAGTTCACGGTGTCCGGCGCCGAAGGCCCCGACTTCGTCATGGATGCCGCGCTCGACAGCCCGGACTTCGAAATCGCGGAATACAGCGGCATGAAGTTGTGGGCCGCCCTCCGCGGCACCAAGCTCTACGTTGCCACCTGGGGCACGGGCTCCCATTCCGAAATCACGAACGACCATTTCATCTGCATCCACACCAACCTGGGCGACGCGACCGCGCAGCCGTGGGCCAAGCAGGGCTACGTCTTCCTGCCCACGAACTTCCCGTATCTCGGTGCGGAAGGCGGCAACGACGGCAGCTGGTGGTTCAACGTCGCGGCCGATAGCACGTCCACCAGCAACTCGAACCTGAACGCCACCTACAACTACCTCGAAGGCGTGATCGATCTGGCGGACAATTTCGGCGGCGTGCCGGAAGCCATCTACGTGGCCGTGGGCGTCTACGGCAACAACGACGGCGATCCGCTCTACGGCCAGGTGCCCGCCATGTGGGACAGCGGTTCCAACCTTGAAATCACCGAAATCCTGCGCGTGCCGACCGCCTCCATCCACGACGAGAACGCGGACGGCTATTTCGACGGCGGCAATCCGCAGATGTGGACCGTCGTCAACGACAGCACCAACGATGCCAACTACGGCCTGCGCCGCTTCTTCCTCGACGAGGTCGCCGGCGACCAGGAGCAGCTCACCGTCCGCGTCCAGCCCAATCCCGGCGGCACCAACCAGGTCACCGCCATCGAACTGTTCAGCAACCTGAACCGCCGCGACTACGTCCAGATGCCCGGCGACGAGGATCCCGACGACGTCACCACCACCTCGCTCGACACCTACTACCGCGCCTACGCCATGGACGACGTCGGCGACGGCGTCTACTCCGTCGCCGTGCCCGTCAACCGCTGCGGCGCCTACCGCATCAACGCCCGGTGGAAGATCAACGGCGGCGCCTGGCAGTATTACACCGACAACGGCCTGCGACGCGACTGCGCCGTCGTCGTCTCCCCCAAGAAGGCGTTGAACACCTCGCTCTACGAGCTGAATCCGCTCACCGCCGAGGCCACCGTTGACCAGTTCTCTGGCCGCTCCACGTTCCGGAACATGTACTTGGACGACACCGGCCGCCCGAACGGCATCAGCACCAACCTGCTCAACAGCCTCGGCGTCAACATGATCTGGCTGCAGCCCATCCACCCCATCGGCACCGTCGGCCGCGACATCGACCCGACCACCAGCCTGCCCTACGACCCCGGCTCCCCCTACGCCGTGCAGGACTACTGGCAGGTCAATCCCGTCCTCGGCGATCCCAATACCAGCTCGCAAGCCATGACGGAGTTCACCAACTTCGTCGCCAACTACGATGCGCACGGCGTCGGCGTCATGCTCGACGGCACGTTCAACCACTCGGCCTGGGATTGCCAGATCGGCGCCATGGGCGTCGAAATGGATCTCAAGAACGGCCTAGGCGTGACCGTGAACCCCACCAATCCGATCTCCGCCGTCCGCCCCGCGTGGTATTCCAAGCGGAACGATTACGGCAACCCCGCCACCTATTTCAACACCACCAACGACACCGACATCGCCGTCGCCCCCGACCGCATCGACTTCGGCAAATGGGCCGACGCCGCCGAGTTCTTCTTCGGCACCTACGATTGCCTCGTCCAGAAGCCGGCCGCCGACACGAATTGGACCTGGAGCAGTTCCTGGCATAGCCGCTACCTCCGCGAAGACGACCGCTTCGAAGGATTCAAGACCGACGCCACCCGCGAACTGTGGGAATACTTCGCCGCGTATCCCGTCTACTGGCTCGAAAAGACCGGCCATCCCGCCGGCACCCCCAAGATGGACTCCTACAAGGGCATCGACGGCCTGCGCTGCGACTTCGCGCAGGGCCTTCCCAGCCTCTTCTGGGAATACGCCATCAACAAGACCCGCAGCGTGAAGTGGGACTTCCTCTTCATGGCCGAATCCCTCGACGGCTACCGCGAGGTCGCCGGCTCCAAGCGCCACGGCGTCGGGTACCGCTCTTCCCGCCACTTCGACATCCTCAACGAGAACATCCTCTACCTGTGGCGCGACGACTTCTTCGACTACCGCACCTACGCCGACCAGACCAGCAACGTCCCCAACCGCACGACGGCCCTGATCTGGAACGCCTTCGACGCCCGCAAGAACGCGTTCGAAATGTCGCCGGTCCTCCTCAACCTCATCTCGCACGACGAGATCTTCCCGACCGACGACCAGTGGTCGCTGGTCTACGCCTACGCCATCAACGCCGCCATGGACGGCGTCCCCATGATGTTCTACGGCCAGGAAATGGGCGCCCAGAACAACGCCGGCGAATACGGCGGCCGCAGCGACTTCGCGGGCGGCATCTCGTCAAACAACAACTTCGCGCGCTACGAGACGAACTTCGGCAAGTCCATCCCGCACTTCAAGCGCTACAACCACATGACCAACATCTGGAACGCCGG
>CAZECJ010000217.1:0-3902 GCA_964510645.1 uncultured Verrucomicrobiota bacterium
ATCACGTCTTCGGCGGATTCGCCGAGGACTTCGGCGCCGCGGCGGACGGGGTCGGTCTTGGGGCGGACGTTGGCGGGGGGCGCCATCGCGCGGGGGGATTGGTAGGTCCGCAATAGTTTCAGGATCCGATCGATGTCCTCATCTGAAAATCCCTGTTTCTGGAGATGGCGGATCACGTCGTCGTCGCAGTCCCAGGAATACCGGAGATCGGGATGCTGCTGCGCGGTCGCGGCGATCCACTCGTTGGTGGCGGCCATCTGCCGGAGCTGTTTTTCCTCGTTGGCCTGGACGCGGTTCCGGTCCCGGTCGGCTTCTTCCTTGGCTTTCCGCATGGCGCGATAGAATTCTTCTTCCTGTTCTTTCGCTTTGCGGTTGATTTCCTTCTGTTCCTGCCGGAAGGGCCGGGCCTCCTGCAACAGCAGCACGCCCCACTGGGCGAGCAGTTCTTTTTCTTCGGCGGTCAAGGGGCGCTCGACGGGGTCCTGTCCGGCATCCACGACGGTGACCCAGAAGCCGTCCACGCGGGACTCCGACGGTTTTTGGCCGACGAGGGCGAGGGGCGGGGCGACGGCGGTATTCCACGCGAGGCCGACGGCGGGCAGGGCGATCGTGTTCACGCCGAGGTTCCAGGTGCCGGCGACGGCGGAATCGAGCGCGTGCCAGGCGGGGACGATGGCCAGCCCGCTGCCGATGCCGCCGGCGGTGCCGGCCGCGCCCAGCGCGCCGCGGAAGGCGGTTTCCACGCTGGCTTCCATGAGCGCCCACGGATACGCCAGCCACCAGCCGAAGACCCGGCGCTCCGTGCGTTCGTGGGCGACCGAGAAATGCTTGCCCCAGGCGCGCGGGATGCCCTTGACGGTGAAGCCGAGCCCGCATTCCTTCAGCGCCCAATCGAAGCACGCCGCGCTGCCTTTCCGAAGCATCTGGTACTTGTTCGCCTCGAAATATTCGCCGAAATTGCCGCCGGCCCGGATCAAGTGCTCCTTGGCGTAGCGCGCGGGCGGAGCGTAGCCGGGGCAGATCCACACGTCGTACCACGTGCCGGCCGAATCCTGGATGCGCCCGAGGCACGTCAGTTGCTTCTTCTGCTGCCACGACAGGAAATAGCCCGGATCGTCCGCCAGGGTAAAAGTGGAAAGGCTCCAGAAGCAGGCCAAGCCGAGGGTCCAGGTCCAGAATCGCTTCATGTGGGGTCTCCTTGAGGACGCGGGGTCATGGATTCGATCGCGTTGCTTTCATGATGAGCGGGGCCGACCGCTTTCTTTGCGGCAAATCTTACTTGGATGGCCGGCATCCGGCAATTCGAATCGCCGGGCATGAGCCGCGATTCCCCGCATGGGGGAGGGCTGTCTGGGACGGGGGCTGTTATCCCGAGCTTGTCGAGGGATCTCAAGCAGGATTTCGCAGGCGGGCCATGGGGGCGGGGCACAGCAGGGCAAGACCGGGAAATTTCACCACAGAGAGCGCTGAGGCCGGGCGGAAGATCCTGATGGGTTTGAAAACCCAGATGATCCCTCTGTGGACTCTGTGCTCTCTGTGGTGAAATTCTTGGTTTTGGTTCGAGTCGCCATTCGCAGTCAAGCGGTTCGACGGATTTTCCGGTTCCATGGCTTGGGCGCTTGCGCGGGCGCGTTCGGGTGTGCGAATATGTGCGCTCGTGTGTCCGGGGGTTGCCCGGCGCGAAGCATTGTTTGAATAGAGGAGAAGTGCCATGTCCGATCGTTTTCAACCGTTGAGCATCAGCCAAGTCGCGCCGTGGGTTTTCGGGGAGTTGGAGAAGCGCGGGAGCATCTTCGGGATTCCGAAAGAGCTGTTCTTCCGCCCGGCGGCGGGCGACGCGTTTAAGACGGCGATGTACGGGCAGCCGTTGGAGACGCCGTTCGGCGTGGCGGCGGGACCGCATTCGCAGATGTCGCAGAACATCGTCGCGGCGTGGCTGACCGGCTCGCGGTTCATCGAGCTCAAGACGGTGCAGACCCTCGACGAGCTGGAAGTCTCGAAGCCCTGCATCGACATCCAGGACGAAGGCTACAACGTCGAATGGTCGCAGGAACTGAAGATCGACCAGTCGTTCAACGAGTACCTGATGGGGTGGGTGCTGATCTACGCGCTGCAGCACAAGCTGGGATTCGCGGGCGCGCCGGGCCTGATCTTCAACATGAGCGTGGGCTACAATTTGGAGGGCATCCTCAAGCCCAACGTCCAGAGCTTCCTCAAGCGCATGGACGACGCCGGCGACGCGCTGGCGGCGACGATCGCCGAGGTGGCGAAGGTCTATCCCGCGATCAAGGACGTGCAGATTCCCTCGCGGCTGTCGGACAACGTGACGCTCTCGACGATGCACGGCTGCCCGCCGGACGAAATCGGGCGCATCGCGGCGTACCTGATCGAAGAGCGCGGGCTGCATACGAACGTGAAGCTGAACCCGACGCTGCTGGGACCCGACGGCCTGCGAGGTATCCTGAACGGCGATCTCGGCTTCCGTCAGGTGACGGTGCCGGACGAGGCGTTCGGCCATGACTTGAAGTATCCGGACGCGCTGAAGATCTTGAACGACCTGCGGGCGCGCGCCGCGAAAAAGGGCGTGCAGTTCGGGGTGAAGCTCTCCAACACGCTGGAAGTCATCAACCACCGGAACGAATTCTCCAAGAAGGAGAAGATGATGTACCTGTCGGGCCGCCCCTTGCAGGCGATCACCGTGAACCTGGCCGCGAAGCTGGCGCAGGAATTCAAGGGCGACCTGATGATGTCGTACGCGGGCGGCGCGGACTGCTGGAACGTGGCGGACCTGCTGGCGTGCGGCATGACGACGATCACGACGAGTTCCGACTTGCTGCGCCCGGGCGGCTATTCGCGGACGCTGCAATACATCTCCGAGACGGCGGCGGCGATGGCCAAGGCCGGCGCGAAGAGCCTGCCGGCGTTCATTCTCGCCAAGGCCGGCGCGAAGGGCGGCGACGCGAAGGCGGCCGCGCTCGCGAATCTGGTGAAGTACGCCGCGGACGTGAAGAAGAGCGCGCTGTACCAGCGCGACACCTACGTGCGGCAGGACACCAAGACGACGCGCCCGCTGGGCCTGTTCGATTGCGTGAAAGCCCCGTGCGTGGACATTTGCCCGATCAGCCAGGACGTGCCGGCCTACATGCAGGCGGTCAAGGACGGGAAGTTCGACGAGGCGGCGCAGATCGTGCGGCGCGACAACGTGATGGGCGCCTCGCTGGGCCGCGCGTGCGACCACGCCTGCGAACTGCCCTGCACGCGCGTGCACTACGATCTGCCGCTGGCCATCCGCGAAATGAAGCGGTTCATCATGGAAACGGGCAAGGATCCGGCGATCCGGGTCGGCCCGGCGCGCAAGGGCAAGGTCGCGGTCATCGGCGCGGGGCCCTGCGGCCTCTCGACGGCCGGCTTCCTGCGCGAAGGCGGTCTCGACGTGACGATCTTCGATTCCCGCAAGCAGGCGGGCGGCATGGCGACCATGACGCTGCCGACCTACCGCCTGATGCCCCCCGTGGTGCAGAAGGACGTGAAGCGGCTCGAAGCCGCCGGCGTGAAGTTCCTCTTCGGCCAGACGGCCGGCCGCGATTTCTCCCTGGCGGACCTGCGGAAGCAGGGCTTTGATTTCGTCGTGGTGGCTGCGGGCGCGCAAAAGGGCGTGGCGCTGGGCATCGACGGCCAGGACGCGCAGGGCGTGCTGGATGGCATCACGATGCTGCGCGACGTGTGGGACGGCAAAGTGACGGCGCTGAAAGGCCGCGTGGGCGTGGTCGGCGGCGGCGACGTGGCGATGGATTGCGCGCGCGTGGCCAAGCGCCTCGGCGGCGAGGTGACGGTGATCTACCGCCGCACGCGCGAGGAAATGCCGGCGCATCACGAAGAGCTGATGAGCCTGCTGCACGAGC
>CAZECJ010000218.1:0-3865 GCA_964510645.1 uncultured Verrucomicrobiota bacterium
TTGACGATCTCGGCGGGCTTGAGGCCGAACACCGCGCGGACCGCCTTGGAGATCTGATCGTCGGAGACCGTGCCGGTGCCGAAGGTTTCGACGTGCACGGAGACGGGATCGGGATAGCCGATGGCGTAGGCCAGCTGCACTTCGCAGCGCTTGGCCAGCTTGGCGGCCACGATGTTCTTGGCGACGTAGCGGGCCATGTAGGCCGCGCTGCGATCCACCTTCGAGGGATCCTTGCCCGAGAACGCGCCGCCGCCGTGGCGGCCCATGCCGCCGTAGGTGTCGACGATGATCTTGCGGCCGGTCACGCCGCAATCGCCCTGCGGGCCGCCGGTCACGAAGCGGCCGGTCGGATTCACGTGGTAGACGGTGCGCTTGTCGAGCAGCTTCGCGGGCACGGACGTCTTGATGACCTTCTCGATGATCTCCTTGCGGATCTGCTTGTTCGAGACGTGCGGCGCGTGCTGCGTCGAAACGACGACGGTGTCGATGCGGACGGGCTTGCCGTCCTTGTCGTACTCGACGGACACCTGGCTCTTGGAATCGGGACGCACCCACGGCATCTTGCCGGCCTTGCGCAGGTCGGTCAGCGTGCGCATGATCCGGTGGGCCAGAATGATGGGCATCGGCATCAGCTCGGGGGTTTCGTCGCAGGCGTAGCCGAACATCATGCCTTGGTCGCCGGCGCCCTGCTCGGCCGTGGCCTTGCCTTCGGCCTTCGCGGCGTTCACGCCCTGGGCGATGTCGGGCGATTGGTTTTCAATGGCGACCAAAACGGCGCAGATGTTGCCGTTGAAGCCGGCTTCCTGGTGGTTGTAGCCGATTTCGACGACGGCCTTGCGGGCCACTTCGGCGTAGTTCACGATGGCCTTCGTGGTGATTTCGCCCGCGACGACGACCATGCCGGTCTTGGCCAGGGATTCGCAAGCGACGCGGCTCTTCGGATCTTGCGCCAGGCAGGCGTCCAGGATCGCATCCGATACGGCATCGCACAGCTTGTCGGGATGTCCTTCGGAAACGGACTCGGACGTAAACACGGTATTCTTGGACATGGGATTCTCCTTCTGGGTTTCTTTGACCGAACGATGGCGGACAATTTAGCGCATTATTCGGCCAATTCAAGTATTTCCGGAGCCGCCCGCCGGACCAGGGCCCGGCACTGGTCGAGGACCTCGGCCCCCGTGGACAGGCCCCGGGCGGCCTCGGCGAGATCCTGCGCCTCGGAAAAGCGGATATGGCGGAGAACGTCCTTCACCAGCGGAACGGCACCGGGACTGGCGCTCAGCTCGTCGACCCCCAGCCCCAGCAGCAGGGGCGCCAGGATCGGGTTGCCCGCCGTTTCGCCGCAAACGCCCGTCCAGATGCCGTGCCGATGGCTCGCCTCCACCGTGTGGCGGATGAGCTGGAGCACGGCGGGATGGGTCGGCTCGTAGAGGTGCGCGATGCGCTCGTTGCCGCGATCCACCGCCAGCGTGTACTGCACCAGATCGTTGGTGCCGATGCTGAAAAACTTCACTTTCGGCGCGATCAGGTCCGCCGTCAGCGCAGCCGACGGGATTTCGATCATCACGCCGACATCGATGTCCGGATTGAACGCGACGCCCGCCGCCGCCAGCTCGGTCTTGCACTCCGCCAGCAAGGCGTTGGCCTGGTCCACCTCGCCCGCGCTGCTGACCATCGGGTACATGATGCGCAGCTTGGGGTTGTGCGCGGAGGCGCGCAGGATCGCCCGCAGCTGCGTCTTGAACAGCGCCGGCCGGTCCAGGCACAGGCGGATGGCGCGCCAGCCCAGGAAGGGATTGGACTCTTCCGGGATCTTGCCCGACGGCGAAACCTTGTCGCCGCCGAGGTCCAGCGTCCGGATGATGGCCGATTCCGGGAGGATCTTGCGGGCGACTTCGGCATACGCCTCGTATTGCCGTTCCTCGCTCGGCTCCCCCGGCCCCGCCAAAAAGAGATATTCGCTGCGAAACAGGCCGATGCCGCGCGCGCCGCGCGCCCAGGCCGCCTCCACGTCCGCCGGCATTTCGATGTTCGCCGACAAAACGACCGCATGGCCGTCGAGCGTGACCGCCTCCTCGTCCTTGAGCGCGCCGAGGCGTTTTTGGATGACCAAACGGCTGCGGGCGATCCGGCCATAGGCCTCTTCGCGCGCCGGCGAGGGATGCAAGACCACGAGACCCCGGACGCCGTCGAGGATGACGCGGTCGCCGTCCACCAGTTTCGCGGCCGCCCCGCGCAGGCCCACGACGGCCGGCAGATCCATCGCGCGGGCCATGATGGCCGCGTGCGACGTGGGGCTGCCCAATTCCGTCACCACTCCGAGAATCTTGCGCCGGTCGAACGCGGCCATTTCGGAAGGCGCAATGTCGCGCGCAACCAGCACGCGGGGGCTTTCCAATCCCGCCAGCCAGTCGCCGCCGCCGCCCGCGAGATTCCGCAGGATGCGCCGCGTCACGTCGCGGATGTCGGTGGCCCGCTCGCGGAGATAGTCGTCTTCCATCTGCAACAGGGTCTGGGCATAGCGTTCGGACACCTCGAACAGGATCTTTTCGACGTTCTTGCGCTTGGCGCGCACGTCGCGGTAGACCTCGTCCACGAAGCTGGGATCGTCCACCACGTGCAGGTGGGCTTCGAAGATGCCGGCGCTTTCGCTGCCCATCGCCTCGCCCACGCGCTGCTGGATCTCGTGGAGCTGGCGGCCCGTCTCGATCAACGCCGCCTCGAGGCGGACCATCTCGCGCGCCACGTCGTCGGCGGCGACGGCGTATTCCGGCAGCGGATCGTCGTCCGTCTTCAGCAACAGGACCGGACCGGACACGATTCCCGGGGAAACCCCGATCCCCTTGAGCTCGAGTTCCCGCTGCGCCTCCATGCAGGCCGCCTCCTCAATCCTCGAAGAATTTCTTTTCGAACAGATCCGCCAGGGCGGCGAGCGCGGCGTCGGCATCCGCGCCCGTGGCGTGGATCTTCATCTTGGCGCCATGGTTGCCTTCGAGCGTCAGCAGCCCCATGATGCTCTTCGCGTTCACCTTGACCCCGTTCTTTTCGAGCCAAATCTCGCAGGTGAAGCGGGTGGCGGCCTTCACCAGCAGCGCGGCGGGGCGCGCATGGATGCCATAGCGGTTCAGGACCGCCACGTCGCGCGTCAGCGTGGTTCCGCCGGCCTTCGTCTGGGTTGCATCGGAATTCACGCGTCAATCCTTCCGGGCCAAGGCCACCTTGAGCTTTTCGTCCAGCTCCTTCGCGGCGTCGCGGCCCATCTGCTTCATGCGCTGGTTCAACGCGGCCACCTCGACCACGTTCGTCAAATCGCGGCCCGCCGCCACCGGAACCGTGATCAGCGGGATGTCGATCCCCAGCACGTTGCGGAACTGGGTGTCCAGTCCGGTGCGGTCGATGTTGTCCTCGCCCACGGTCGATTTCTGCATCCGGATGATCAGGTCCAGGCGCATGCCTTCCCGCATCGAGGCCACGCCGAACAGGCCCGGCACGTGGATGATCCCCAGGCCGCGGATTTCCATGTGCTCGCGCGTGATGGGCACGGCGGAGCCGTGGATGGCGCCGGTGCTGTCGCGGGTCAGGATGGTGGTATCGTCCGCCACCAGGCTGTGGCCGCGCTTGATGAGCGCCAGTGCGATTTCGCTCTTGCCGATGCCCGGCTCCCCTTCCAGCAGCACGCCGACGCCGTTGATTTCGATCATGGTGCCGGCCACCCGGATGCGGGGACTGGTCATGTTCTGCAACAGCACGGTGCCCGCGTTCATGAAATGGCCGGTCACCAGATGCGTCCGCATCACCGGAACGTCCAGCTGCGCGAACACCTGCCGGACGTAGGCCGGCAAGCGGCGCCCGCGCGACATCACCA
>CAZECJ010000219.1:0-3852 GCA_964510645.1 uncultured Verrucomicrobiota bacterium
TCCTGCACCGCGGCGCGACGGGGGCGGATCCGGACACGGGCGACGGCGCGGGGCTCCTGATCCAGATTCCGGACGGCTTTTTCCGGGAGGAAGCCCAGCGGCTGGGCTTCGCGCTGCCGGAGCCGGGGCAATACGGCGTGGGATTCCTGTTCCTGCCGCCGGGCGGCCAGTCGCTGGCGGACACGAAGGCGGGGGTGCAGCGGATCCTGCTTGAAGAAGGTCTGTGCGCGCTGGGCTGGCGCGAGGTGCCGACGGATCCGCAGGCGGTGGGGCCGACGGCGCGCGCCTCCATGCCGTCGTTCTGGCAGGTGTTCGCGGCGGAGCCGAAAGGGCGGATGGCTGGCGGGGCGCTGGAGCGCAAGCTGCTGGTCGTGCGCAAGCGCGCCGAGCACGAGCTGGGCCGCAAGGCCGTGGACGATTCCCCCAACGCCTACGCGGCGAGCTTCTCGTGCCGGACGCTGGTCTACAAGGGCATGATGATCGCCCCGCAGGTGCCGAAGTTCTATCCGGACCTGACGGATCCGCGCCTGGTCAGCGCGATGGCGGTGGTGCACCAGCGCTATTCGACGAACACGTTTCCCTCCTGGCCGCTGGCCCAGCCCTTCCGGATGCTGGCGCACAACGGCGAAATCAACACCCTGCGCGGCAACCGCAACGCCATGGCCGCGCGCGAGCCCAAGCTGAAATCCGAGGCGTTCGGACGCGACGTCGAAAAGCTGCTGCCGATCCTCGAGGATTTCGGCAGCGACAGCGCCAACCTCGACAACGTGCTCGAGCTGCTGACGCTGGGCGGGCGCGAGATCCACCACGCGATGCTGATGCTGATCCCGCAGGCGTGGGGCGCGAAATATCCGATGGGCCCGGACCTGCGCGGGTTCTTCGAGTACCACGCGGGGCTGATGGAGCCGTGGGACGGGCCGGCGGCGGTGGCGTTCACCGACGGGCGGCTGGTGGGCGCGTCGCTGGACCGCAACGGCCTGCGCCCGGTGCGCTACGCGGTGACCAAGGACGGCTTCATGGTCTTGGCCTCGGAAGCCGGCGTGCTGGACCTGCCGGCGGACCAGGTGGCGGAAAAAGGTTCGCTGCGCCCCGGCACGATGCTGCTGGCGGATCTGGCGACGGGGCGCCTGATGAAGGACGCCGAAATCAAGATGCACCTGGCGCGGCGGCGGCCGTACCGCCGCTGGGTCGAGGAAAACCATATCACCATCCACGGCTTCTACGGCGCGGTGGACGCCGGCGAAGACGCGGGCGACCCGCTGGCGACAAAGCACCGCCTGTTCGGCTATACCCGCGAAGACGTGCGCCTCATCCTCGACGCGATGGCGACGAAAGGCGCCGAGCCGGTCGGCTCGATGGGCAGCGACCAGCCGCTGGCGGTGCTGTCGGAGAAGCCGCAGCTCTTCTACTGGTACTTCAAGCAGCTCTTCGCGCAGATCACCAATCCGCCGATCGATTCGATCCGCGAGGAGCTGGTGATGTCGCTGATGACCTTCCTGGGCCACAGCCCGGACATCCTGAGCGAAAGCCCGGCGCACGCGCAACTGGTGAAGCTGCAGCATCCGATCCTGTCGAACGCGGACCTGGCGCGCATCAAGAACCTGAACCGCGCCGGCTTCCAGTCGGCGACGGTGAAGATGGATTTCGACGCGACGGCGGCTGCGCCGGGCGCGGCGCTGGAGCGCGGACTGACCGAATTGTGCGACCGGGTGCTGAAGCTGGTCCGCGCGGACGTGAACCTGATCGTGCTGAGCGACCGCGACCTGCCGGACGGCCGCGCGCCGATCCCGGCGCTGCTGGCGACGGCGGCGGCGAACCAGGCCCTGCGCGAAACGGGCTTCCGCACGGGGACGGGCCTGCTGATCGAAACCGGCGAAGCGCGCGAGGTGATGCACATGGCGCTGCTGCTGGGCTTCGGCGCGGCGGCGATCAATCCCTACCTGGCCTTCGCGACGGTGGCCGAGCTGGTGCGGACGGACGCGCTGAGCGTGCGGACGAACGCGCCGCGGGCGCTGCAGAACTACATCAAGGCGCTGAACAAGGGCCTGATGAAGATCATGTCCAAGATGGGCATTTCGACCTTGCGCAGCTATCGCAACGGGCAGGTGTTCGAGGCCGTGGGCTTGGCGCAAGCGGTGCTGGACCGCTATTTCACGGGAACGGTTTCGCGGGTGGGGGGCATCGGGCTCGACGAGATCGCGCGGGAAGCCCTGGCGCGCTACGCCGACGGGCGCGGCGCGCCGGCGGCGGCGCCGCTGCCGGCGGGCGGGCAGTACGCGTGGCGGGCGGACGGCGAGCGGCACCTGTGGACGGCGCAGAGCATCAGCGCGCTGCAGCAGAGCACGCGCACGGGCGACTGGGAGCTGTACAAGAAGTACGCGGCGCAGATCAACGACCAGGCCGAGCGGCAGAGCACGCTGCGCGGGCTCTTCGCGATCAAGCCGGCGGGGCCGGCGGCGCCGCTGGACGAGGTCGAGCCGGAAGAAGCGATCATGCGCCGCTTCATGACGGGCGCGATGAGCTTTGGTTCGCTGGGCCAGGAAGTGCACGAGACGCTGGCGATCGCGATGAACCGCATCGGCGGGCGCAGCAACAGCGGCGAAGGCGGCGAAGATCCGGCGCGCTACGCCGTCGGTCCCGACGGCGCCAACCGCTGCAGCGCGATCAAGCAGATCGCCAGCGGGCGGTTCGGCGTGACGGCCGAATACCTCAACCACGCGCAGGAGCTCCAGATCAAGATCGCGCAGGGCGCGAAGCCCGGCGAAGGCGGCCAGCTGCCGGGCCACAAGGTGACGGCGGACATCGCGCGCGTGCGGCATTCCACGCCGGGCGTGACGCTGATTTCGCCGCCGCCGCACCACGACATCTATTCCATCGAAGACATCGCGCAGCTGATCTACGATTTGCGCTGCGCGAACGACCGGGCCGAAATCAGCGTGAAGCTGGTGTCCGAGATCGGCGTGGGCACGGTGGCCGCGGGCGTGGCGAAGGCGCGGGCGGACCGCGTGCTGATCAGCGGCTACGACGGCGGCACGGGCGCCTCGCCGCTTTCGAGCATCAAGCACGCCGGCGCGCCGTGGGAGCTGGGCCTGGCGGAAACGCAGCAGACGCTGGTGCTGAACCAGCTGCGCGACCGCATCCGGGTGCAGACCGACGGGCAGATCAAGACCGGGCGCGACGTCGTCGTCGGCGCGCTGCTGGGCGCGGAGGAATTCGGGTTCGCGACGGCGCCGCTGGTGGTCTGCGGCTGCATGATGATGCGCAAGTGCCACACGAACGGGTGTCCCTTCGGCGTGGCGACGCAGGATCCCGAACTGCGCAAGCGCTATGCGGGCAAACCGGAATACGTGATCCAGTTTTTCCGGTTCATCGCGCGCGAAACGCGCGAGCTCATGGCGCAACTGGGCTTCCGGAAATTCGACGAGATGGTCGGGCGGTCCGATCTGCTGGATACCAATAAAGCGGTCACCTTCTGGAAAGCCAAGGGGCTGGATTTCAGCGCGGTTTTCCACCGGGTGGCCGCGAAGCCGGAAGAATGCCGGTTCACGGCGCCGCAACCGACGCCGATTTCCGGCGCGTTGGACTACGAGCTGCTGCCGCAGCTGGAAGGAGCGCTGGCCGGGCAGCAGCCGGCGGCGCTGAAGCGGAGCATCCGCAACACGGACCGCGCGGTCGGCACGCTGATTTCGAGCCGCATCGCGCGGCAATCCGGCCACGCGGGCCTGTCCGACGGGCAGATCGAGCTGGAATTCGAAGGTTCGGCGGGGCAGAGCTTCGGCGCGTTCGCGGCGAAGGGCCTGACGCTGACGCTGCGGGGCGAGGCCAACGACTACCTGGGCAAGGGGCTCAGCG
>CAZECJ010000220.1:0-3818 GCA_964510645.1 uncultured Verrucomicrobiota bacterium
ACGTTCGGGATGCGCAGCTCGACGTCGGCGTAGTCCTTGTAGACGAATTCGATCTTGGATTTCGAATTCAGCACCCGGATCACCGTGTTGGCCAGGCCGTAGATCGTCGTGACCGCGCGCTGGTTGCCGATATTGAACGACTCGCCGACCGCCTTCGGGTGCTCCATGCAGATCAGGGTGCCCCGCACCATGTCGTCCACGAAGCACCACGCGCGGATCTGCGTGCCGTCGCCGTTGATCGTGATCGTCTCGTCCTTCAGCGCCCGCTGGACGAAGGTCCGCAGCGCGCCCTCGCCCACCTGGCCCGGCCCGTAGACGTTGAACGGCCGCACCACCGCGACGGGCAGCTTCGAGTGCTGGAAATACGCGATCGCCAGATGTTCCTCGGCCAGCTTGCTCACCGCGTAGGTCCAGCGGGCCTCGCCCACCACGCCGATCGAGGTCTTGTCGAGCTCCGACGAGCGGAACGCCGTGGTCCCGAACACTTCGCTGGTGGAGAAGCACACCACGCGGTCGCACTGCGGCAGCTTGGACGCCGCTTCCAGCACGTTGGCCGACCCCACCATGTTCACGCGCATCGTCATCACCGGATTCTTCACCACCGTGTCGATGCCTGCGATCGCCGCGCAGTGCACCACCACGTCGGCACCGGCCATGGCCTTCGCCAGCTTGTGGTAGTCCAGCACGTCGCCCACGACCAGCCGCAGGTTCTTGTGGTCTTTCCAGCCCTTGCCTTGCAAGGAGTTGCGGGCCAGGTTGTCGTACGCCACGATCTCGTTGCGCTCGATCAGTTTCCCGATCAGGGTCGAGCCGATGAATCCCGCCCCGCCCGTGATGAATATCTTCTTGTTCTGAATCATGGTTCGACCTTTGTTGCGGGCCGGCCGGCGTCCGGTGCCGGAAGGCCAAAACTGAATCGGCAGTATGCGCCCAAAGCCTCCCTGCCTTCAATCCTTATTCAAGGCCCCGCCCCCACGGCCTTCGCCATCCGCCAGTCGTCCATGACGAAGCCCCCGCCGATGTCGGTCACGAGCATCTGCGTCTTGCGGAACCCCAGCCGCTCGTAGAACGCGATGGACCCGAGGTTGTTCCGGTTCACCGTCAGCCACAGCTCGTTGCACGCCAGCTCTCCGCAGCGTTTTTCCGCGAATACCGCCAGCGTGCGCCCCAAGCCCGTTCCCCGCCGCGTCGCCTTCACGTAGATCTTGCTCAGCAGCAGGCGTTTCTCCGCCGGATCCGGCACCAGCGCCAGATAGCCCGCGCCCGGCGCCAAATAGTACTCGTAGCCTTCGGCCGCGATTTGCCGCGCAATGGCCTCTGCGCTCTGGAACTTCGCCAGCATGTATTCCACCTGCGCCGCGCCGATGATCGGCACGTAGTGCTGCGTCCAGGTTTCCCGCGCCAGCGCCGCCACCGCGGCGATTTGCTCCGGGCTTGCCACTCGTTCCAGGTTCATGCCTCGCCTATAGCCCCCCGCCCCCGGACTGGCAACCTCAAACCGCCGGCAAGGGTTCCGCCCGAGGCGGTTGGACGATTCTTTGCTTTCCGTGACCAGCCTCTTCGGCTACATTCCCGTCCCCTTTTGAAAAGAGTTCAAGGAGATCCCGCGATGAAAAAGTTGTGCTTGTTCTTCTGTCTGGTGGGCGCCATCGCTTCCACCGCCCCCGCCGCCGAACTCCTCTGGGCCAACTTCGACGCCTCGCCCACCGGCTCCGTCGCCGCCCTCCCCGGCTGGACCCGCGCCGCCTGGCTCGGCGGCATCACCGGCCGCGTCGCCAACGTCAACGCCTCCCATTCCCCTTCCAACATCCTCGTTCTGCCAAGAAACAACGTGGGTTCCTCCTCCGCCGTTTTCACCAACTTCTCCTCCACCTATACCACCAACGAGCACCCCGTCATCCGTTGTTCCGCCAAGCTCGTCGCGCCTTCCAACATCTTTTTCCAGATCGGCCTGCGCAATTCCACCAGCGGAGCCTTCCTCGCCTTCCAACCCACCAATAACTTCGGCGGGTTTGGGTTTCTGGCACACGACTGGATCCTCTTCCCCCTCGTCCACGACCGATTCGTCGACGTCACCTTCTTCTACAACCGTTCCAACAACCACTACCGTTGCGACTACAACTACACCAACCAAATTCCCTGGATCACCAACAGCGAAAGCGGAGCGACCGTCACTCAATTCAACCAGTTCGTGTTCGCTCGCTTCAACGCCCCCACCAATCCTTCCGAAGAGCTGTTTCTCGACGACGTTACCGTCGAAACCTTCCCGCCGCACGTCTGGGCCTGGTGGCGCTGCACCTCCATTTCCACCCGGCCCTTCGTCGAGCAGCTCGGCACGTTCCCTCCCGCCCGGCGCGCCAGCGTCGCCAACGCCGCCGGGCCCGGCGCCACCGATCCCGTCTGGGATGGCCGAGGCGACGCCCACAACGAGGGCGCCTCCCGCCAGCTCGTCGCCACCGCGACCAACTGCGCTGTCGCCATTCCCGCCTCCACCAACTGGACCGTCGAGGCGGTCTTCCGCATGTCGGCGGCGACGCAAAACGTGTGCATCCTCGACTGGGGCCGAGGCAACGGCTCCACCGCGACCGGGGCGTGGATCAACGTGGCCTACAACACCAACGGCTACATCAACCTCAATCTGCGCGACGCCCAGCAGGCCGACGTCTCCTTCACCAGTCTTGCCCTCCGCAATTTCGTCCCCAACGGCCGCTGGCAGCACGTCGCCGTGGTGAAGAGCAACGCCAACCTCGCCCTCCACGTCGACTACCAACTCGTCACCAACCGCACCCTCGTCGCCTCCTCCGTCGGCTCCTACGGCTTCGGCACCGACTCCCGCGCCACCGTCGGCATTTCCCTCGGCGGGGCCAATCCGTGCGACGCATCCACGCTCATCGACGAAGTCCGCATCTCCGGCAAGGCCCTTGTTCCCGCCGAATTCCTCCAGCCGGGCCAGCCGATGATCGTCGACATCGACAATTCCCCCACCAACGCCGAGTGGCAACTGACCATGAAGGGCATTCTCGGCAAATCCTACCGTCTCGACACCAGCCCCTCCATCGGCCCCGGCGCCACCTGGCAGTACGCCACCGGCCTCGTCGCCAGCTACACCTTCAACTACGTCGACGTTCCCAGCACCGTCCCGCGCACCAACTTCGTCCGCCTCGTCCGCGAAAACTAGCCGCGCGCCCCTTGGGCGGGGAATCGCGCTTGCCCACCGCAGCCTTCGGCGAAGGCGGGGTTCGCCGTTTTTACGTACTGTGGAAAACATTTTTCCACGCCGTGGAAAAATCGGGCGGGATTTTTACGTGCTACGTAAAACGGGCGGCGGCGCCGTCAGAAGGTGTAGTTCACCGCCACGAACGCATGGCTCAGCCAGCCGCGCTCGACCAGCGGACTCTCCCGCAGCTCGTTCGCCAGGAACTCCACGCTCCCGTTCGCGATCACGCGCCACGCCCCCGCCCACTCCGCCGTCAAGCCCAGCCCCAGTTCCACGTTCACCGCATCTCCCGGCCGATACGCCGGCCGCTCCGCGCGCGCCTCGTCCGCGTCCACGCCGAACTCGTGGCCGGCCAGTTCCGCCGACAGCCAATTGAGTCCCGCGCCCGGCGCCACCGAAAACCGGCCGAACTGGAATCCGCGCCGCACGCCTAGGCGGGCGGCGCCGCCGCCCACCCGGTCCAACACGTCGTGTTCGTAGCCCGCCGACGCCCGCATGCCCGCCGGCCATTCCCCCTGCACCGCCAAGCCGCCGAACAACGAATCCTTCCGATCGCCCATCCCCTCCAGAAAATCGCTGTCGTCCTCGTCGTACGCCCCGA
>CAZECJ010000221.1:0-3707 GCA_964510645.1 uncultured Verrucomicrobiota bacterium
GGCCGCACCACCGTCATCGCCGGCACCTGCGAGGGCATCATCAGCGACGAATTCAGGTTGAGCAGCATGTCCGTCCCGTCCTTGAACGGCGGGCAACTGATGACCGGCAGCGCGGAATTGGCCGCCAGCGCCCCGCCCAAGCCGTTGGAAAGCCCCGCCACGGCAAGGATCGCGCCCGGTTCGACGGCGGAATCGTATTCCGCCGCGAGCGGCACTAGATCCTCGCCGTTTTTGTGCGCGGACGCCACGCGCAGATCCGCGAAGACGCCGTAGGACTCGATGATGGCCTTCATTTTGTTCGCGTGGTCGAGATCGGCCTTCGAGCCCATCACGATGGCCACGAAACCGTCCCGGATCAGGCCTGCGCGGCTCAGGTTGCGCGCCAGGCGCGCGCGGGGGTCCTCGTCCGAAACGATCAGCTTGTCGCCCGTGATCCGCTCGAAGATTTCAACGTAGCGCCGCGTGGTCTCGCGGACGACGTCGTCCGGCAGCGCGGTCGGATAGTCGCCGTTCTTCCGGTTCTGGCGGAGCCAGGCGCGGACGTATTCCTTGTCGTGGGCTTCGACCTGGAGCGGATCGCGGTCGTAGGCGGCCTGGTCCCACATGCGC
Source organism: uncultured Verrucomicrobiota bacterium (assembly GCA_964510645.1). Taxonomy (GTDB): domain Bacteria; phylum Verrucomicrobiota; class Kiritimatiellia; order CAIQIC01; family Lenti-01; genus Lenti-01. Next base: position 610 of record CAZECJ010000221.1, read on the forward strand.
GAGGAGTCGGGCGTGTGGATTTCGTCGATCAACACCAGCTTCCCGTCCAGCAGGCCGAATTCGTACTTGGTGTCGACCAGGATCAGACCCTTTTCGGCCAGCACGCGCGTGCCGCGCGCGAACAGGCGCAAAGCGATTTCCTTCATCTGCGCGTAGCACTCGGCCGTCGTCCAGCCTTCGGCCGCGATTTCCGCCGGGCTGATTTCGCGGTCGTTCTTTTCCTTGGTCGTCGGCGTGACCAGCGGCTGCGGAAAGCGCGCGTTGGGCGCGAGCCCGTCCGGCACGGCCGCGCCGCAGAACGTGCGCGCGCCCGCCGCATAGGCGCGGCCCATCGAACCCGTCAAATAGCCCCGCACCACCATTTCGACCCGGATCGGCTCGACTTCGCGCACCAGCGTGGCCACCGGATCGACCGCGCGAACGACGTGGTTGGGCACGACGTCGGCCGTCTGCTCGAACCACCAGTTCGAGAGGCGGCTGAGCACTTCGCCCTTCAGCGGGATCGGCGTGTCCAGCACGCGGTCGAACGCCGAGAGGCGGTCGCTGACGACCAGCAGCCGCGTCGCGGCGTCGACGCGCAGGCTGTCGCGGACTTTGCCGCGGTGGATCGTCTTCAATTGGGGCGTGGCTGCGGTTTGGAGCACGTTCATGGGCGGTTCCTCCGGATGTGGTCGACGACGTTGCGGAAGAGGCGCAGACCCTCCCCTTCCTCGTTCCCGTCCGCCGCCTCGCGGCGCCGGGCCCAGTCGGGATGGTTGTAGATCGCCAGATAGGCTTCCGGGTGCGGCATCATGCCCAGCACGCGCCCGGTTGGATCGGTCAGCGCCGCGCAGGACAGCTCTGCGCCGTTGGGCAGCGCCGGATAGTCCGTCGCGACGTTCCCCGCCGCGTCGCAGTAGCGCAGCGCGCAGAGGCGCTGGTGCACGATCGCCGCGCGGATCCGCTCGTCGCGGATGACCAGCTTGCCTTCCTTGTGGCGCACGGGCAGCGCCATCACGCCGACGTCCTTCAGGAACGGCGACCGCGCCGGCGGTTCGGCGCGGCAATGGCACCAGCGGTCCTCGAATTTTCCGCTGTCGTTCACGATCAGCGAGACCTCCTGCTCGAAGTTCCCGCCGACGTTCGGCAGCAGGCCGCTCTTGACCAGGATCTGGAAGCCGTTGCAGACGCCGAGGACGAAACCGCCCCGCCGGAGGTGGTCCGCCGTTTCGTCGAGCAGCGTCCGCCCGTTGGCCAGCTTGCTGAAGCGCATCTTGTTCGCCAGCGCCTTGCCCGCGCCCAGATCGTCGCCGAAGGAAAATCCGCCCGGGAAGTTGAGGACGTCGTAGCCGCGGAGCGACGTCGTCCCGGCGAGCCATTCGTTGAAATGGACGACGTCGGCCTCCGCCCCGGCCAGGCGGTACGCCGCCGCCAGCTCGTCCTGGCAGTTGATGCCGAAGCCCGTCAGAACCAATGCGCGCACCGCTTTCACGACAACAGCTCCTTCTGCCAGGCCCGTTCCAGTTCGCCGCAGGGGCAATCCACCAGCCGCCGCCCCTGTCCGGAAATCCGGAATCGGGGTTCCGCGGTCGTTTCGCCGATCCGCACGGCGGCGCCGCCCAGGATCTTCTCGAACCGCGCGCGATGCTCGGGCTTCACCGTCACGGCGAAGCGCGACGGCGATTCCGCATACAGCGCCGCTTGCACCCGGCGCGGCGAATCCAGCGCCCCGCCGCCTTCGATGGACGTCGCGACCGGATCGACGTCGATCTCCAGCCCCAGCCCGGTGCCGAAGGTCATCTCCGCCAGCGCGACGGCGAGCCCGCCGTCGGATAGATCGTGGCTCGAGCGGATCAACCCTTCGCGGTTCGCGGCCATCACCTGGAAATAGAGCGGGCGGGCTTGCTCCGGCCGCACGGCCGGCGCGCGGCCGCCCGGCGCGCCGAACAGGCGCTGGAATTCCGAGGCGCCCAGCTCGTCGGTCGTGCGGCCCAGCACGTACACGCCGTCGCCGGCCTCCTTGATTTCGCTCGTGACCGTTTTCCGCACGTCGGCGATTTCGGCGGCCACGGAATAGAGCACCGTCGGCGGCACGGAGATTTTCTTTCCGCCGGCGCGGAAGTCGTTCTTCATGCTGTCCTTGCCGGAGGTCATCGGCACGTGGTAGGCGCGCGCCAGGTCGGCCAGCGCCTGGCACATCCGCACCAGCTGCGCCAGCTTGTACTTGCCGTCCGGATTCTTCTCCGCGTCGTAGACCGAATCCGGCACGCAGAAGTTGTCGTTCGCGCACCAGAACGTCGATTCGCCCAGCTGGTCCGGCTCGGGCAGCTGCCCGCCCACGGAGACGATCTGCCGCACGGCCTCGTCGAACGCGCCGGCGGAGGACGCGTAAGCGTCGAGATCGCCGATGCGCGGCGCGATCCCGCACGAAACCGCCACGCCGCGCCAATCGTCGAAGCCCAGCCGGATCACGCCCGCGTCCTGCGGGGCGGTGCCCTTCGGGCCCATCAGCGGCTTGACCACCGTGCGGCCCTTGACCTCGTGGTCGTATTGGCGGATCACCGTCTCGCGCGAGCACACGTTGTCGCTCGCCAGCAATTGCTTCAGCGTCGCCGCGTGGTCGAGGGCGCCGGGAATCGCGGGTTCCGGCGCGGCCGGGCGAACCCATTCGGCGTCCAGATGCTTGCGCGGCAGGCCGTCGTGCAGGAAATCGAGATCGAGCTGCGCCACCGGGCGCCCGCCATAGGACACTTCCAAAAGTCCCGTGTCGGTGAACTGGCCGATGATCGTCGCTTCCACCTCGTAGAGCTGGGCCAGTTCGGCCAGTTTCGGCGCCGCGTCCTTCGTCACCACCAGCGTCATGCGCTCCTGCGACTCCGACAGGAAGATTTCCCACGGCTGCAAACCGGGATACTTGAGCGGCACCTTTTCCAGCCAGATGTCGGCCCCGCCCGCCAGCGGCGCGAGTTCGCCGACGGACGACGAGAGGCCGCCGGCGCCGTCGTCGGTCGCGCACTTGACCAAGCCGCGCCGGCACGCCACCACGAGGAAATCGGAGAGCATTTTCTGCGTGATGGGGCTGCCGATCTGCACCGCGCTGCGCGGCGAATGCTTGTCGA
>CAZECJ010000222.1:0-3670 GCA_964510645.1 uncultured Verrucomicrobiota bacterium
AGGACCCGCTGAGCGCGGTGGCCGAGGGCACGGGCGTCGTGCTGCACGAGCTGAATTTCCTGCGCAAGGTGTCGTCCGGCGCCTGAGGCGCCGACGGCCCGCCCATCCCGTCTGTTCCGTCTCTCTTCCGTTCCGCATAGGCAAGGTGTGTTTGGACACCGGTAAGGAACGATGAAGGATCGACGTTGGATAGCGCTGTGCGCGATCGGATTGGTCGTGCTGGCGATGATGAATTTGCCGGACTCGGCTTCGCGCCGGGTCAAGGGAGTGGTTCGCGACGGCATCAGCCCGCTGCAAGCGGTGCTGCGGGGCGGCGTGCGGGAACTGCGGGAGATTTTCCGCTATGTCCGGGGCATCGGGGACCTGGCGCTGGAGAACCGCGCGCTTTCGGAGGAAATCGTCTATCTGCGCGGGGAGATGCGCATGGCGAACGAGCTGTCGCGCGACAACCAGATGCTGCGCGACTTGCTGGGATTCGTGCAGCGCTTCCCGAACAAGCTGATTTCGTGCGAGGTGATCGGCCGCGACAGCACGGGCTGGTGGCAGACGGCGCGCCTGGACAAGGGGGCGCTCGCGGGCGTGGCGGAAGGCCGCGCGGTGATCACGCCGGCCGGACTGATCGGCCGCACGGTCTCGGTCTCGGACCGCACGGCGGACGTGCTGCTGCTGTCGGATCCTTCGTGCAAGGTGTCGGTGCGGCTGGCGCGGACGGGCGTGTTCGGCGTGGTGGAAGGGCTGGGCGCGAAGCCGGGCGCGCAGCCGGTCTGCCGCATGGACTACGTTTTGCAGACGGCGGACGTGCAGGAGGGCGACGAGGTCGTGACGTCGGGGCTGGGCGGGCTGTTCCCGAAAGGCTTGCTGGTGGGGCGGGTCGTGAAGGTGGCGATGCACGAGGCGGGGCTGTACCAGACGGCGTGGATCGATTCGGCGGCGAACCTGGGCGAGCTGGAATACGGCTTCGTGGCGGCGACGGATAAGGATCTGGCGGCGGCGCGGGCCGCGGCCGCGCCGGTGGACGTCGCGGCCGACGAGGAGATCGACGCCCTGGAAGGGGAAATGCCGTGACGCTGCTGATGCTGCTGTTCTGGCTGATCGCGGGGGGCACGCTGCAGGCGGCGGTGCCCGCGTGGCGGCACATGGGCCAGCCGGCGTTTCCCGTGCTGCTGGGCGTGGTGCTCTACGCGGCGGTGAACAAAAAGGCGCGCTATTTCGTGGTCGCGGCGCTGCTGGCGGGGCTCGTGGAGGATTCGCTGAGCCTGGCGCCGCTGGGCTATTCGGCCTGCGCGTTCCTGGCGGCGGGCGGGCTGGCGCTGCTGCTGCGGGGAGAATTCTTCGCGGACAAGGCGCACGTGGTGTCGTGGTTCGGCGCGCTGTGCGCGGCGACGTCGACGGGGACGATGGCGGTGCTGCTGCGGGCGAAGGGGCTGGTGGCGCTGTCGGGCGGCGAGATTTTCTGGCGCATGGCGGGGTCGGCGGTGCTGGCGGCGGTGCTGATTCCGCTGCTGTTCGGGCTGATCCGCGGGCTGGAACGCGTGCTGGGCACGTGGGAGGACCGCGCCTGATGGGCCGGGACCGCTTCATTCCGGAAGTGCACGTCTGGCGCCTGCTGCTGCTGTGGCTGGCGATGCTGGCGTGTTTCGGCGGGCTGACGTTCCGCCTGTGGAACCTGCAGGTGGCGCAGGGGACGGAGTACCAGCGGCGGCTGGCCAAGCAGAGCCTCCGCAGCGTGCGGCTGCCCGGCATCCGCGGGCGCATCCTGGACCGCAACGGCGTGCGGTTGGCGGACAACCGGCCGAGCTATTGCGTGTCGCTCTATCTCGAGGAACTCCGCAAGCCGGGGAGCCTCCAGCGGACGGTGGACCACGTGATGGAGTCGCTGTACCGGCTGGCGGAGACGATGGACCGCCCGCTGCAATTGAGCCCGAAGGACGTGCGCCTGCACCTGGGCCGCCGCACGCCGCTGCCGCTGGTGGCCTGGCGCGACCTGGACGAGACGGCCGTGGCCCGCTTCCTGGAGCGCGCGGAGGATTTCCCCGGCGCGGCGCTGACGGCGGATCCGGTGCGGGTCTATCCGCAAGGGAATTCCGCCTGCCATCTGCTGGGCTACGTGGGCCGCGCCGACGAGGAAACGCTGCCGGACGAGGGCACCGGCGACGAGCCGGAAAAATACCACTATTATCTGCCGGAAATGGCGGGCAAGTCGGGCGTGGAGAAGCGCCTGGACGGCGTGCTGCGGGCGAACGCGGGCGGCAAGCTGGAAATCCAGGTGGACGTGGCCGGGTTCAAGTTCGACGAAGTCTCCAGCCGCGCGCCGGGCCGGGGCAGCGACGTGACGCTGGCGCTGGACGCGCGCATCCAGCGCGCGGCGGAAGCGGTGCTGGCGGGCGAGCGCGGGGCGGCCGTCGTGATCGATCCGCGCAACGGCGACGTGCTGGCGCTGGCGAGCGAGCCGGGCTTCGATCCCAACGATTTCGTGCCGTCGGTGCCGTCCGCGATCTGGAACGCGCTGCTGAAGGATCCGGCGCGGCCGCTGTACAACCGGGCGACGGGCGGGGAATACGCGCCGGGCAGCACGTTCAAGCCGGTGACGCTGCTGGCCGCGCTGCACAGCGGGAAGGTGACGGCGGACACGCGGTTCACGTGCCCGGGCTTCTTCCAGCTGGGGTCGGCGCGCTTCCGTTGCTGGCAGCATTGGGGCCACGGCAGCATCGATCTGCAGTCGGCCATCCGCTATTCGTGCAACGTCTATTTGTTCCATTCGGCGCTGGCCTGCGGGCCGGAAGCGGTGCAGGCCATGGCGCGGTCGGTCGGCTTCGGGCGCAAGACGGACGTCAGCCTCGATTTCGAGCGGCCGGGCCTCGTGCCGGACCACGCCTGGAAACGGGCGGCGCGGCGCGACAGCTGGCGCGACGGCGACACCTGCAACATGGCGATCGGGCAGGGGGCGCTGCTGGTCACGCCGATCCAGATGGGCCTGTACGCGGCGGCGCTGGCCAACGGCGGCACGCTGTGGAAGCCGCGGCTGGTCCAGCGGATCGCGGCGGCCGGCGCCGCGACGAACGAGATCGCCGCGGAACCCGCGGCGGACGGGCCCCATTGGGACGCGCGGCACATCCGCACGGTGCGCGCCGGCATGCGCGACGCGGTGAACGAGCTCGATGGCTCGGGCAAGCGCGCGAAGCTGGAGGGCGTGGTCGTGGCGGCGAAGACGGGCACGGCCGAGTACGGCGTCAAGGGCGCCGGCCGCAAGATGACGTGGATGATCGCGTTCGCGCCGTTCGAGGAGCCGCGCTACGCGGTGGCCCTGCTGGTGGAGGACGGCGTGAGCGGAGGCACGACGGCCGCGCCGCGCGTGAAGCAGCTGCTGACCCAGGTGTTCAACGAAGTGGAAGGCTTGGCGCTCCCGCCGCCGCCGCCCTTGCAGGCGGTGCCGGATCCCGTGCCCGCGCCGGAATCCGTGCCCGCGCCGCCGGAGGAAGAGCCGGCATGAAGAAGCGCATGCAGCTCGGCTGGCGCCTGTTCTGGGCGCAGGATTGGCTGGCGATCCTGGCCGCCTCGGTCCTGCTCGTGGCGGGCCTGACGTTCATCTACAGCGCTTCCTGGCGCGGCGAGGACACGGGCATCGTCGGCGCGTGGTTTTCCAAGCAGATCTGGTGGGCGGCGATCGGCG
>CAZECJ010000223.1:0-3666 GCA_964510645.1 uncultured Verrucomicrobiota bacterium
TGGCCAAGGGCAAGGGCCTGTCGCTCAGCGCCCTGAACACCCGCGTCCAGGACAAGTTCAAGGTCGAGTCCGTCTACGAACTCGGCCGCAAGGACGCCAGCCGGCTGGTCGACGAGCTCAAGGCCGCGGCCTAGCGGCAATTCCACGGGGGCAGGGCAACCTGCCCCCATCATTTTGAACGGAAAGGAACGAAGATGAACCTCAACGATTGCCGCAGCCGGCCGCATTGGTCGTACAGCAGTTTGAATCAGCTCTTGTCCGTGTGCTCGTTGGCCTGGAAATTCAGCCACATCGACAAGCTCCCCAGACCCTTCACGCCCGTCTCGCTGGTCATGGGCTCCGCGTATCACAGAGTGATGGAGTTCATCGCGCTGCACCGACTGGAAGGGCGGTTGCCGATGCCCGACGAGACCCGCGACCTGTTCCATACCCTGTGGGAGCGGGAGCAGAAGGAGGGCCCGCCGATGGAGAAGACGGAAGAAGCGCCCGAGAAGCTGGCGGAGCAGGGGGCTGGTTTGGTGGCCGCCTACTTGCAGCAGATCGATCCACGGGAGCGGGTGGTGGACATCAACCAAGTCTTCGCCGTGCCCGTCGGCAGCAGCGAGCGTCCCCTGATCGGCGAGGTCGATTGCGTCGTCGAAGGTGCGGACGGCCAGACCGTCCTGGTGGACTGGAAGACCTCGGGTCGCCGGTGGCCTAAGGAGCAAGCCGACAAGTCGCTCCAGCCTACGGCGTACCTCTACGCCTATGGCCAGCTCAAGCCGGGATGCACGGACAAGTTCCGGTTCGATGTCGCCGTGAAGAACAAGACGCCGGTGATCGAACTGAACAACACGACCCGCACGCCCGACGACTTCCTGCGCCTGGAGCGCCTGGTCGAGAAGGCGGACGAGATTGTCCAGCACGAACTGTTCTACCCCTGTGACCTGAGCTTCGCCTGTGCGGGCTGCCAGTACGCCGAGCCCTGCAGGGCCTGGCACCGGCAGGCCGCACGCACAACCGTCAATCTGGCGGCCTAATTCCAAGAAAGGAGCTTCTTATGGGCGACCGCTGCTATATTGAGATTACCCTGCGCCGCGCCGACCTGGACCGCTTTGGCCAGCACGTCGATGCCGCACCCGACGAAAAGTGGTGGGATCGGCTCGACGAAGACAAGAACCATCCGGAAATCGTCACGGCTTCCGTCTACGAGGCCAACTACGCCTGGTACGACGAGCGCATGACGGCCGCCAAGGCGAACATCCCGTTCTACGGCTACCACGCCGAGGGTGGGGAATACGGGTCTTATGCCTTTGCCTCATTGGCGGGAAAGCTGCACGAAGCGCCGCTCGACCACGACGGCAATCTGAGCATCGCCGTGGACGAAGACCTCAGGCCGATCGGCGACCCCGCCTTCCTGCGGCGGTACGTCCGCACCTTGAAAAAGGTGAAGGCCGCGTTCGCCAAGGATGCCCCGACCGTGAAACTGGAGCAGGAAGCATGAGCCGGTTCGTCCGAATCAAGAGCCCGGGCGAGCTACTGGAGACGATCAAGAAGAAACCGCTACGCTTTTTCATCGCATTGAAATACGGCGGCGAGAGCTCGAAGCAGATCGGCTACGACCGCCGCCGCCGTTTGTTCAAGGTTCGCAACCTGATCGACGGTAGCCGGCAGGCGCTAACATGCGCCCAGCTCATGAGTCCTAAGCACAGCCATATCGGCCCGGCGATGCGCGGGGGCGCGTTCTATGCCGAGTTCGATTGACCAATCACAACAACCTTGGAGAAAACATGAATCAACTACTCGACGCGATCTCCCGTGAAGGAGTGCTTGCGTCCGTTTCGATACGATACTGGCGGGCGGCCAAGAAGCTGGAAGCCGCCGATCTGGGCCTGAAGGACCGGCAGATCGCCGACCGCCTCGTCGTGCTGGGCCACAAGCGCCTGCTGCCCCGCGAAGCCATGGCCCGCTTTGCCCTGATCGAGAGCCGTGCCCACGCGGCCGTGGAGAGGGCCAGCTTCCCGTTCCTGGGAGGCATCGCCCGTTTCGTGCCCAACCGGAACCTTGCCAAGCTGAACGAGACCCTGGACGGCCTGAAGGCCGAGTTCGCCGCCGAAATCGAATCGTTCATGGCCAAGTATGAGGATCTGCGCGAAAGCGCCTTGGACGAGTGGCGGGATGCCGCCCGCGGCCTGGATGTTCCTGTGGGCGAGTTCGTGGACCGGATCGCATCGACATTCCCAAGCGGGATCAAGCTGAGGCAGCGGTTCCACTTCGATTCGCACTTCTACCAGGTCTCCGCCCCCGAATCCGTGCAGGTGCAGGCAACCAGCGCGGCAGACCAGACGGCCATTGTCCAGGCCCGGGCGACCATTGCCAGCCAGGCTGCCGAGAAGCTTGGCCGCGACACGGAGGAGTTCGTGTCGGAGTGCGTGGCGACGCTGCGGGAGCAGACCGCCCAGATCGCCGACGAGATGCTGGCTTCCATGAAGTCGGGCAAGACGGAGGGTGGGGTGCACCAGAAGACCCTGAACCGCTTGGTCAAGTTCATCGACGAGTTCAAGTCCTTGAACTTTGCGGGGGACGCCGATCTGGAGACCATCTTGTCCAAGGCGCGCAAGGACCTGCTCTCACGAACGGCCGAGGAGTACCGCGACAATGCCAGTGCCCAAGTCCAGTTGACCGCCGGCTTGAAGAAGCTGGGCGATGAAGCGCGGCGCCTAGCAACGCATGAGTCGCGGGAGATCGTCGAGCGCTTCGGGAAGCTGGGCGCGCGGCGTTTTACCCTGGCCGCCTAGCTACCCATCCAACCGTCAATCCATAGGCCGCGGAGGACCGACACTCCGCGGCTTTGTTTTCAAGAAGGAGCGTACGTGAAACTGAATGAACTGCTGGAAGTTGTCCACGAAAGCTATCCGGACGGGATGACCAGGCTCTGCTGGGATCCAGTGAAGCAGCGGGTGCGGAAAAACAGCGGTGACACCCTGGCCCAGTTTATCATCGCGGAGATCGCCGACACATTCGATCCTAGCGCATCCGATGTCAAGCAGCTTGGCGACGCTCTAGACGCGATGCGCTGGGCCTCGATCGAGTTGACGGCCGTCATCAAGGCTCTGGAGGAGCGCAAAGATGCGCACACCCAAGGAGGTTGATGGACTGCGGTTGGATGCCTGCTGCTGCGATATCAGCTTGGCGCAATGGGAACGATGGATGGCCGGGGCGACACGGGCCGACAGGCGTGCAGTCAATCGGCTGGTTCGCAGGCATCTTCCTGAACTGTATCAATCCCTTAGCCTGAATTTGCTGAACCCATACGCCTACCACAAAACCCGACGGCATCTGATTCTGGTGCATTCGGGCATCGAGCATTTCCTGCGGTACAGCTAGGCCGACGTGGAACAACAAGCCTGTTGAAAAGAAAGGAGCCAAGCATGGCGGGAGAATACAGAAAACCAGAAGTGCTGGAGAAACTGCCGGACGATATGGCCGGAGCAATCCGAGACGGCAGCTTGCGAATTGCGATTGCCTCGCAGCCAATGGCGGGCGTTGTGCCGCGTCCCGACCTGTCGGAGCGCTTGGCCGCCGCCTACGGCGCGATTGCCGGGATGGAGAAGTATGTCCGGGGCCTGACGGACGGAAGCATGGTGCCGGTAGGCGTGCCCCGCGACGGCGGCGGCAAGACCTGGG
>CAZECJ010000224.1:0-3666 GCA_964510645.1 uncultured Verrucomicrobiota bacterium
TCCCTCTCCTGGCACCATCAAAAAACCTCGGTTTTACTGGGGTTTTTTCGTTTTTCAGGCATCCATCCTTAAAGTTGCTGCGGCACCCATTGGCACGTCGTATCACGTCATTCCAGACGCAATCGTAACCAAAAGATAACCATATTTTAGCTATAGCTAACATATGAATAATGAGGCGGACGGGGAATCGACCCCGCCCGCCCCACCGGCCTCAGCCGTAGCCTCTGAAGCGCCTACGCCGTAGCCTCTTCGCGGCCGCAAGCGATCAATGCTTCGACATCGGATTCGCGGTAGCCCAGTGCGCGTGAGCTGCCGGGGATAATCACCGGCACCAGCACGCCCCTGCGCTTCCACACGTCCAGCGCCTTCACGCCGACCCCGAGCCTGCGGGCCGCCTCGGGCCTGCGCAGCACGCGGTCGTGACGGGCCTCGGCCCTGGGTCCGTTCCTTAGCGTTTCAACCAGCACTCTCCTTTCGTCTGCGTTTACCGACGGGTCTGCGGTCAATATGGCCCTGACGGCATCGATCGTGGTCTGCAACATCTCATGTCCTCGTTCACCGCGCAGCCCTGGGCCGCGCAGCCAGTGTTGATACATAGTTTGAACGGGGACCGGCGGGTGTCGACCTCATGGGCATTGGGGCCCGCCTCGGTCTGGGTCTGATGATGATGTCGCGGCCACCGCATCAGGCGCGCCCGGTGCCTGATTCAGCAGCCGCCAGGCGGGCAGCGCCCGCCGCGCCTCTGCGCCCCTCACGGGGGCTGTATCCATATTTACCTCCTCTCACTCAGTGTTCGCGGGAACAGGGCCCGGTCTTTCACGGCGGCAGCCGGAGCCGTGCACGTACAGGCCCCGGCAGTCCTCGTCACAGCCTCACCTCGCCCGAGGGCTGGCCGTGGGCGCAACGGATGTAGCTGGGAGGCGCTCCCTCTTCGATGCCGCAGGCGGCGCCGCGCCCAGGAGGAATGTCGCTGGAGGTCGCAGCCGCCAGGCGCTCAAGGAGCATGGCCAGATCCTTGGCGTCCCGCTTTCCGTCGCCTACGAATCCCGCAAGCTCGGGCGTGATCCGCAGGTCGGTGGCGGCGCATCGCAGGCACGAACTGCTGCCGAATTCGGTCAGGCCGCCGGCCGCAGCCTCTGCGACACGGAATCCGACGCAGTATTCGTAGGGCCTGGGTATGTACTTCGGATCCGGGCCGCTGCGGCCCAAGCCCCCGCTCCATGCGTTCCTGCGGTCACCACTGTACAGCGGCATGAACTCCAGGAAGTCGTCCGGCGTCAGCGCGCACGCGATCCACGGCAAAGGCGCCTCAAGCCCGCTTTTCTCGTGCACGTGCACGGCGCACGCCATGTAAAGCTCCTGCGGGGCTCCGATGGCCTTGCAGCGGCCCGCGGCCTCACGCCAGCACGGGTCCCAGCACTCCAGATCCCACGAAGCGATCGCGCTGTAGGCGAGCCGCCGCATCCGCGACGCCTCCTCCTGCGTGCCAGGCTCCACGGCCTCCGGCGGCTGCGGCAGGCCCTCCGCGCACTCCCTGGCGAAGGCTGCGGGGTCATCGGAACCGCCGATCCTGAGCACTGCCTTTGCTCCGAGGCAGCCGGAGCCGTACAGGCACGCGTACTGCTGGAGCTTGTTCCTGCGGACTTCGGTCCAGGCCGCGGCACGCAGCACCTGGCGGATGCCTGCCGCGGGATCGCACCCGGGCCACACCTGCTGCGCCAGCTCCTGAAGCTGGACCAGTTCCCGCGCCGAAACGCCTGCGGGTGAAGGAATTTTCAGGCGCACAGGATCCTCGGAACCGTCCCGCTTGCGCGGCAACATGCGACTGACCATCAACGCCGAAGCCTGCGCCGCCCATTCGCGCACGACCGCGTCACCGGCAACTCCCTTTTCGGTTTCAGGAATTGAATCCTTCTTATAGATTGACGACGACGCTTCTGTCTTCGTCTTCTCTCTTAAGTTCTTGTTCAATTCATCATTCAGATCGCCACCCAGATTTTGGGCGGGGGCCTCACAATTTTTGGGCGCCCCTGTCCTGTTTTCGGGTGCCGGGATCCCAGATTCTGACACCTGCCCAAAATCTGTGGCCCCGGATCCGGGCACTGCCGTGATGGTCCTGCGTCCGTCCCCGCCCTTAGCCACTTTGACGAGACCGCGCTTCTCAAGCACCGCGACCGCGGCCGTGACCGTGTTTCGGGAGACGCCGCAGTCATCCGCAAGCCTGGCGTTGCCTGCGAAACAGCGCGCCGGCGCCTTCGCGTACTGCCGGATCTGCCCCAGAACGATCCGTGTCGCAGGGCTCAGGGCGCGGTCCCGGCAGATGTCGGGACCGAGGTAGATGCCCGCCCCCTGATCGCCCCTTGCGTCCCCTGTGACTTTCTTCTGCATGGTCTGCTCCTTCAGTTGCCCGCCGCCCCCATCCGAAGGCGGCGGGCTGTGCCGCTCACTTAACTGCTGCGGGCGTCAACGGCAGCAGCATTCATCTCAGACATCCAGCCCCTTTTCAGCGGGACCTTGGATGCCGACGACCTTCTTGATGCTGTCTTTCCATCTGACCAGAGGATTGTCCTTGTACTGGTTATATATCTTGATGACGGAGGCATGGTCTTGCGCTCTCACCAGATCCGAGGCCCTCTTCATGGCCTCGGGGTCGTCGGGACAGTTGAGGCTTACGATCTGCCGCAACCGGTTGGCTTTGCCCAGCCAGACCGAGTCCGTCACATACGGGCTCACGGCTTCGATCAAGGCAGCGGGCTCGCTGTCCAGCATGGGCTCCATGGACACGCTGGTCGCGTATCCCTGAGAATGCGCGTGTTTCAGCGACTCAAGCCGCTCAGCGAAAGCCGGAGCGCCGGGTTCCCAGTACCCGAGCACGGCGTCGTCGGCGCTGCAGATCGTGAACCGGAACAGCACCTGCGACTTGAACGGTTCCAGTTCCTTGCAGAGGCGCTGGACGCAGGCAAGTCTCGGCTTGGAGACAATCAGAACGTCGTTGCCGGCCTTCAGCAGTCGCGACAACACGACGCTGCACGCATCGATGTTCAGCGGGGTAATGTCATGGCTGCTGGGGAACATGATCCGGCCGCTGCGTCTCTTGAACCCCCTGTTCTGGCAGTCCAGATTCTGCACGGGATGCTGCCACCGTTCAGCCGTGGCCCGTCCAAACCGGATGGCCATGGCCTTTGCGTAGCAGTACCTGCAGTCGTGTTCACATCCGCTCTGGATGTTAATATTCGTTTTCGCCCATTCTTTAGTGCCGTGGACACGCGGCTTAGTATTTGCAACATTTAATTTCATGTGGTTTCTCTTTTCCCCGCACGATGCGGGTTTGGGCTGCCGGGACTGTTGCCCGGCCCGCCCTGTTCTTGTTCTCCGGCACATCGTCCACTCGGACGCCGCCGTTTTGCTTCGGGGCCAACATCCCCACTCGGGGCTTGGCCCTCACACCTACCAGTTCGCATCGTGTTAGCCCGACCTTTCAGGCTTTTTTCTTTTTTGTTGCGTACCGGCAGGTGTCTTCTGACAACCAGTTCGCAGTCAGTGCCTCCGACCTTTCAGCCTTCCGCTTTCTTTTTCGAGGCCCCGCGCCCGGCATCGCATGCGGCGGACTGCCACCGGATCAGGTATCCGCTGAAGGGCAGCCCGTGCGTCTTGCGGAAAAACTCC
>CAZECJ010000225.1:0-3636 GCA_964510645.1 uncultured Verrucomicrobiota bacterium
GCCGAAACCCTATCACCCCCAACAACCGGCTACAACATTATTTAATATGCTCTAGACCTCGAATCCTGTCCGCCCTTCCAGCAAGCCGTCCTGCGCGCCACGGCCCGGATTCCCCGCGGCCAGGTCCGCACTTATGGCCAAATCGCCTCGCAGCTGGGCAAGCCCGACGCCGCGCGAGCCGTTGGAAATGCCCTCGCGGCCAATCCGTTTCCGCTCGCCATCCCGTGCCACCGCGTCGTTCGGGTCGGCGGCCTTCTTGGGGGCTTCGGCGGCGGATCCGCCCTCAAGCGGGCCCTGCTCGCCCAAGAAGGCGTTGCGATCGACACGGCCGGACACGGGCTTGGTTGCGACGGTTGACGGAGAGTCCTGGAATCGGCACAAGCAAAACGGCATCCGTTTCCGGATGCCGTTTCGCGCAAAGAGGAAAGAAGGGCTACTTCTTCTCTTCGTCCTTCTTGGCCTTCTTGGCGGCGGGCTTCTTGGCCGGCTTTTCGGCCTTCTTCTCCGCCTTCTTCTCGCCCTTGGGCGCTTCTTCGGCTTTTTCCTTCTTGGCCTTTTTGGCCTTCGGGACGAAATCCACCCACTCGAGGATGCACATTTCGCTGCTGTCGCTCATGCGCTTGCCCAGCTTGATGACGCGGGTGTAGCCGCCGGCGCGATCCTTCATGGCCGGGGCAACGGCGGCGAATAGCTCGGCAACCGCGGCATCCAGCTTGAGGAAGGACAAGGCCTGGCGGCGAGCCGCCAGCGTGCCCTTCTTGCCCACGGTGACCATCTTGTCGGCCATGCGCTTGGCGGCGCGGGCCTTCGGCAGCGTGGTGTGGATGCGCTTGGCGAGGATGAGGTTGCTGACCAAGCTCGAAAACAACGCCGCGCGCTGCGAGGACGTGCGGCCCAGTTTGACGGTGTTCTTGCGATGGCGCATGGGAAATCTCCTGTCTCGGTTATTCTGCGGCGGGCTTGGTCGACTTCAGCAGGTCGGCATCGAAGGTCATGCCCAGCGAAAGGCCCAATTCCGCCAGCTTCTGCTTGATTTCGTTCAGCGACTTCTTGCCGAAGTTGCGGTACTTGAGCATTTCGGCCTCGGACTTCTGCGCCAGCTCGCCCACGGTGGTGATGTTGGCGTTGTTGAGGCAGTTGGCCGCGCGCACGCTCAGCTCGATCTCGTTGACGCTGATGGACAGCTTCTTGGCCAACTCCTCGCGGGCCGGATCCACGGACTTCTCGCTCTCCTGGAACTCGACGATGTCCTTGTCGAAGTTCACGAAGACGTCGAGGTGATGGCGCAGGATGGCGGCGGACAGCGTCAACGCCTCGTCGGGGCCGATGCGGCCGTCGGTCCAGACTTCGAGGATGAGCTTGTCGTAGTCGGTGCGGCGACCGACGCGGGTGTTGTCCACGGCGTACTTGACGCGGCGGACGGGCGAAAACAGCGAATCGATGGGGATGAGGCCGATTTCCTGGTCGGGCTTCTTGTTCCATTCGGCCTGGCAATAGCCGCGGCCGATCTTGACCTCGACTTCGGCATCGAAGACGCCGTCGGAGTCCAGCGTGCAGATGTGCTGGTCGGGATTGAGCACTTCGACGGAGGCGTCGAGCTGGATGTCGGCGGCCGTGACGTCGCCGGGGCCCTTGACCTTGATGCGAAGCATCTTGGGCGTGCGGGTATACATCTTCAGCAGGACCTTCTTGAGGTTCAGCACGATGTCGGTGACGTCCTCGACGCACCCTTTCAGGTGGCAGAACTCGTGTTCGGCGCCCTGGATGCGCACGGACGAAATCGCGGCGCCTTCGAGCGACGACAGCAGCACGCGGCGCAGGGAATTGCCGATCGTGCGTCCGTAGCCGGCCTCGAAAGGCTCGGCGGTGAATTGGGCATAGGTCGCGGTGGCCGTGGCTTCGTCCTTGGCGACGAACTTGGGCATCTCGAACCGATTGAGACGGGTACTCATGCGTTTTTCCTTCCAGTCCCGGGCGTTGGCCGGAACATATGGCGGGGGTTGGGGTTGGATCTTACTTCGAATAGAGTTCGACGATGAGCTGCTCGTTGACGACCGGAGCAATCTCTTCGCGGGTGGGCACGTGGTCGATCACGGCCTTGAACTCGGCCTTGTCCACGGACATCCAGACGGGCCAGCCGCGGCTTTCGGCCGCATCGAGGTGCGCCTTGGAATAATCGCGGCTGCGCTTGACGTCGCGGGCCTGCACCACGTCGCCGGGCTTCACCTTGTAGGACGGCACGTTGACCTTGATGCCGTTGACGCGGATGTGGCCGTGCAGCACGAACTGGCGCGCGGAGCGGCGCGAGGGCGCGAGGCCCATGCGGTAGACGACGTTGTCGAGGCGCATTTCGAGCGCCTGCAACAGCATTTCGCCGGTGACGCCGCGGGCGCGCAAGGCGCGCTGGAAGAACAGCCGGAACTGGCCTTCCTGCATGCCGTACATGTTGCGGAGCCGCTGCTTTTCCTGCAGCTGGATGCCGTAATCCTTCAGGCGGGGACGGCGGCCGCCGTGCTGGCCGGGGATGGAATGCCCCTGCTCGATCGGGCACTTGGCCATGTAACAACGATCGCCCTTCAAAAACAGCTTGATGCCCTGCCGACGGCAGCGCTTGCACGCCGGTCCAATATATCTGCCCATGGGTGGTTCCTTCCTCTTGAAATGGTTAGACGCGACGCGCCTTGCGGGCGCGGCAGCCGTTGTGCGCGATCGGCGTGATGTCCTTGATGCCCGAAATGGCCAGCCCCGCCGCTTGCACGGCGCGGATGGCGGACTCGCGGCCGGAGCCGGGACCCTGCACCAGGATTTCGACTTCGTGCATGCCGTAGCCGACGGCGACCTTGCAGGCCTCCTGCGAGACGACCGTGCCGGCATATGCGGTGCTCTTGCGGGAGCCCTTGAAGCCGCAACGACCACCGCTGCTCCACGACAGCACGTTGCCGCGCGGATCGGTGATGCTGACGGTCGTGTTGTTGAACGAGGCCAGGATATGGACGACGCCCACGGGAACGCTCTTCGCGCCCTTGGCGCGGCGGCGGACCTTGCCATCGCCTTCGGCGGCGGTACCTTCGGCGGCGGCGGGAGCGGCTTCGGCGGCCGCCGGGGCGGCGGAAGCCTTCACTTCATCTTTGGTTTCTTCTGCCATATTTCAAATCCTTATTTGGACGGAGCGGCGGGAGCGGCGGCAGCCGGAGCGCTGCCCTTGACGGCCGAGCGGGCTTCCTTGCCGCGGACGGCGCCGACGGTCTTGCGCGGCCCCTTGCGGGTGCGCGCATTGGTGCTGGTGCGCTGGCCGCGGACCGGCAGGCCCTTGCGGTGGCGGATGCCCCGGTAGCAGTTCACGGCGATCAGGCGGCGGATGTTGCCCGACACCTCGCGGCGCAGGTCGCCTTCCACCACGTAATCTTCCTGGAGCAGTTTCGAGAGCGCGGCGATTTCCTCGCCCGTCAGCTCGTCGGCTTTCTTGGCGGGGCCGATCTTCAGCCGCGCCACCAGTTCCTTCGCGCGGGTCGGGCCCACGCCATAGATGTACCGCAGCGCGTACTCGACGCGCTTTTTCCCCGGGATATCGACACCAATCACTCTGGGCATTGCTCTTCTTCTCCTGACCTTAGCCTTGACGCTGCTTGTGACGCA
>CAZECJ010000226.1:0-3612 GCA_964510645.1 uncultured Verrucomicrobiota bacterium
GCGGCGGCAAATACTTCAGCGCGACGGACGCGGCGGCGTTGTTGGCGGCGCTGCAAGCGGTGAACCAGGAAATCGCGCAGAAGGTCGAACAGGCCAAGACTCAGGTTGTCCAGCAGGCTACGGGACTCGGCAAACTTCATATTGCAATGCCGGAGAGGTCGTTGCAAAGCCTGTCCGGATTCAGGATTGTCCGCAAGATCAGCGACAAAGTGGTGAAGGAGGGCGAACTGCCGTCAGCGGATTCGACGCACCCGCTGATGTCGGGCGATTATTCGCTGACGCTCCTGTTCGCGAATCCGAACTACCAGCCGCCGACCGAAATGCTGCTGGGCGATTTCTCGGTGGCGAAGGGGGCGACGACGGAGATGACGCTGGGCGCCATCGCGTTCAACGTCGCCGAGGAATTGAAGGAGGCCCCGGTGGAGGCGGTCGTGATTTCGGAGAGCGGTTCGGGACGCGAGGCGCTGCGGCTCCTGCGGCACGACAACGACTTCTACCTGTACAAGTCCAAGGCGCTGCTTCCGGGCACCTACGATGTGGCGCTGCTGTATCGCCGGTGCGAGAAGCCAACGCAGGTTGCGGCGGGTCTGGCGGTGACTGCCGGGAAAGAAACGGTTCTCACGCTGGATTCAGGCATCGCGGTGACCCGTCCGAGCGAGACCCGGGTACGGGGCTGGGACCTGTTGCCGACGGGCGGGGGAGAGCCCTTCTTGTCCGTCCGCCGCGGCATGGACAACGAGGAACCGCTGTGGCGGCCCTTCATCGTGGTGCCGGGCACGTATGACTTGCATCTGCTCGTCAACGACATGGACGAGGACCTGCCGGCGGGCGAAGGCCTCGCGATCGAGGTCGGCCAGACCGTTCAGTTCGACACCGGCCTGTAGGCCCTTCGCCCCCGCTGCGGGGAATCGCGGCTCATCGGTTTTTACCTACCGCAGAAATTAGTTTTCCATGCTACGTATAAACGTACGTAGCACATAAAACCTGTGCATAGTTAATTAACTGTGCACAGAAAATCTAGCCGCGATGCCCCGCGCCCGGGCGCGGCAAGACGTCGGGGGGAGCGGGGCCGGGGGAGCCGCCCCGTTTCCTTGATCTCCAACGGCGGCTGGAAGCCGCCGGTCCTTTGGAATTTGACGGGAGGGGCGGCATCCTGCCGCCCTTTTTCGTTGAAATGGGTTCTGGGTCGATGACACGGGGATGCGCCCCGTGGCCGGATCCGGCTGTTTTTCGGCTTTCCAAGAGGGGGGGCGGTGGGGGAGAATACACCCAAATCGTTTTCCATACATAGGAAAGGAACAAAAAATGGACTTGAGGAAACTTTTGGCGTGGGCGACGGTCGCGGCTTCCGTGGCGACGGCCGGGACGGCGGCGGAACTGAAAATCGCGACGGTGGACCTCGACAAGATGTTTACCGCGCATCCCAAGACGCAAGCGGCGGAGGCGGAGCTGAAGAAGTCGGAGGAAGGGGTCCAGGAGGAAATGGACCAGATCGTGGCCGAGGGACGCGGGCTGCAGGAGACCGTGGCCAAGCTGCGCGAAGCGGCCAAGAATCCGCTCCTGACGGAAGAAGCGCGTCTGCAGAAGCGCGACGAGGCCGAGGAAAAGCTGACGGAATTGCAGGAATTCGAGCTGCGCGCGCGCCGCACGCAGGAAACCAAGCTCAAGCAGATGCGCGAAAAGGTGTTGAAATCCCGCCAGACCATCGTGGACGAGCTGATGGCGGCGGTGAACCACTTCGCGGAGGCGGGCGGCTACGACCTGGTGCTCGACAAGTCGGGCATGACGATGAACGCGGTGCCGATGGTGGCGTATGCGAATCCGGCGCTGGACGTGACGGACAAGCTGATCGAGTATCTGAAGGCCACGGCCACTGCTTCGGCCACGGCCACGGCCACGGCCGAGTAGGCGGAGGGCGGACGATGCTTGCGCTGACGACCGGGGAATTGGCGGCGAAACTGGGCGCCGCGCTGGAAGGGGATCCGAAGGCCGTCGTGCACGGCGTGGCGGACCTGCGCGCGGCGCGGGCGGGACAGCTCTCGTTCGCCGTCAAGCCTCGCTATTTGTCGGCGGTCGCGGCCAGCGCGGCGGCGGCGGTGATCGTGCCGCAGGACGCGGCGATCGCCGCGCCGAAACCCGCGCTGCTGCGCGTGGCGGATCCCGATTCGGCGTTCGCGGCGGCGTGCGCGCTGTTCGCGCCGCCGCCGGTGGTGATGCCGCGGGGCGTGCATCCGCAGGCGTCTGTGTCGCCGCAGGCCAAGCTGGGCGCGGACGTGTCCGTCGGGGCGTTCGCGGTGGTCGAGGCCGGGGCCGAGCTCGGCGCCGGCACGACGTTGTATCCGCAAACCTACGTGGGCCACGAGGCGAAACTGGGGCGGGACTGCCTGCTGTACCCGTTCGCCAGCGTACGCGAGCGGTGCGCGCTGGGCGACCGCGTCATCCTGCACAACGGAGCGGTGATCGGCAGCGACGGGTTCGGCTACGCGGTGGACGCGCAAGGCGTGCGCACCAAGATTCCCCAGACGGGCATCGTGGTGCTGGAGGACGACGTGGAGATCGGCGCGAACGCGACGGTGGACCGCGCGCGCTTCGGCGAAACGCGGATCGGGAAGGGCACCAAGGTGGACAACCTGGTCATGATCGCCCACAACTGCGTCATCGGCGAGCATTCGGTGCTGTGCTCCCAGGTGGGGCTGGCGGGGACCACCACGCTGGGCAAGCACGTGATCTGCGCCGGCCAGGCGGGCCTCGCCGGCCATTTGACGGTCGGCGACGGCGCGGTGATCGGCGCGCAGGCCGGCGTTCCCAGCGATTTGCCGGGCGGCCAGATGTATCTGGGCGCGCCGGCGGTTCCGCGACTGGAATTCGGAAAGTCCCTCGCCCACGTGGCCGGCCTGCCGAAGCTCAAGGAGCACGTCAAGAGTTTGGAAGCCCGGCTGGCCGCGCTGGAGCGCGGCGGAGCCGGAGCCTAGGTTCGTTCAAGCAACGTCGCCCGGCGGAACACGCGGCCGCAGGCGGCAATCCCAACGCGCGAGGTGGATGAGATGACAGTCACGAGAGCATCGGAGAAACAGATCGAGCAGCTGGCGAGCCAGACCCAGGAAGGCTTCCTGGACAACCTGACCGGCGCCTTTTTCCGGCGCATCGATTGGTGGGCGTTCTGGATCGTGCTGCTGGGGTCGTTCGCCGTTTATTTCTATACCTTGGCGCCGACGCTCACGCTGGAAGATTCTGGCGAGCTGGCGGTGGCGTCGGACTATCTCGGCGTGCCGCATCCGCCGGGCTATCCGATCTGGACGCTGCTCACCTGGTTTTTCCAGTGGGTGTTCCATTGGGTGACCTACAACGGGCATCCGAATCCGGCGTGGTCGGTGGGGCTGGCCTCGGCGGCGGCGGGGGCGGCGGCCTGCGCGCTGCTGGCGCTGCTGGTGAGCCGGTCGGGCGCGGACTTGCTGCGGAGCATCCCGGCGCTGACGGACAAGATCGGGTTCCGCACGGAAAACCTGCTGTGCCTGGTGGCGGGCATCTCGGGCGGGTTGCTGATGGCGTTCAGCCCGGTGCTGTGGTCGCAGAGCGTGATCGTGGAGGTGTACAGCCTCAACGCGCTGTTCC
>CAZECJ010000227.1:0-3606 GCA_964510645.1 uncultured Verrucomicrobiota bacterium
GGATTCGTCGTCGAGATAGTCGGTGTTCTTTTCGAAGACGCCGGCGATGGCCTGGGCCATGGGGCTATCGACGTAGACGGGCACGGACGGGATTTCGCCGCGGTCGCGGAGTTGGACGAGGTGATAGACGATTTCCTGGGCGCGGCCGAGGGCGAACGTGGGGATCAGGACTTTGCCGCCGCGGCCGAGGGCGCGGACGATGCCGTCGCGCAGTTCCTCGCGGGCGTTGAGGGCGTTGTCGTGGAGGCGGTCGCCGTAGGTGGATTCGGTGATGAGGATATCGACGTCCTGGAGTTGGACGGGATTGTGCAGGAGGGGGAGATTGCGCCGGCCGAGGTCGAAGGCCAGCGCGATGCGCAGGTAATCGCCGCCGGGTTTCGGGATTTCGACGAGGGCAAGAGCGGCGCCGAGGATGTGGCCGGCATCGACGTGGGTGACGACGACTCCGCCGGGGAGGGGCACGGGCTCGTTGTAGTCGTGGGGACGGATGAGCTTGAGGGAAGCCTCGACGTCGGCGAGAGTATAGAGCGGGACGACGGGCGGCTGGCCGCGGCGGTTGGTCTTCTGGTTCAGGTAGGCGGCGTCGGCCTCCTGGATGTGGGCGGAATCGCGCAGCATGATGGGCAGGAGATCGGCGGTGGCCGACGTGGCGTGGATGGCTTTCGGATAGCCCTTCTGGACGAGGGTGGGGATGTTGCCGCAGTGGTCGATGTGGGCGTGGGAGAGGACCATGGCGTCGATCTCGGCGGGATCGAACCCGAGGGTCTTGTTGATCTCGTTGGCTTCCTTGCGGCGGCCCTGAAACATGCCGCAATCGAAGAGAATGCGGGCGTCGTCGAATTCAAGGAGGTGTTTGGAGCCGGTAACCTGGTCCGCGCCGCCGAGAAAATGCCACTTCATGTCGGACCCTTTGCTGGAGAGATTCGATTGCGGTTCACGGGAAGAAGATAACAGGAGAAAGCAGGGGGTGCAAGCAATCAGGCAGTCCACAGGCGCGCAAATTCGGCCGGCGAAAGTTCGCGGAGGGGCCGGGCGATCTACTCGGCGGTTTGGGGTGGCCAAACGGTGCCGCCGGGTAAATTCCAATAGCGCGCGCGACCGAACAAATGGGTGGAAATGGCGGGATCATTCGTGGCAAACCGCTTGCCGGCGCGGATTTCTTTTTCATGGATGGCGAGGAATTCCTTCCAGGCCCGGCGGAGTGCGAGGCGTTCGGCGCGGGGCAGATCGGTGCGGCCGCCGCCGGAACGGCTGGTGAAGTCCATGACGGTCCCGAGCGTGTCGAACGCCTGATAGCAGAGTTTTTTCTCGTTGAGGCGGTCGGCCCAGGCGGCGAGGAGGGGAAAGCCCGCATGCAACTGCGTCGCCGCTTCGGTGGCTTCGTGCAGCAGCCACTCGTGGTGCTCGGTGGCGACGATGTCGAGGAGGGGTGGGAGGAATTGCGCATCGCTGGACTGGCCGGCCAGAGTGCAGGCGCGGCGAGCAACGCCCAGATCAGGGTCTTCGATGGCGTGAAGGATAAAAGGGAAGCATTCCGGCGGAGGCGGAACGGGGATGGAGCACAACGCCGCCTCGCGGAGCGGATAGTTGCCCGAGACGCCATGTGCCTCGAAATTTTGGCGCCAAGAATCGGGGCGGGGCGGTGGGATGCCCGCAAGCGAGAGAAAATAAAAAAGGATTTGGCCGTTGCCGGATAGGCCGTCGCCGAGGGCGAAGCCGCGGGCCTGGAGCATGTTCAGGGCTTCGACCAATTCGCGGACGGGTTGGGGAAAATCGAGGATGTTGTCGTCGGGCTTGGTGCGGGGGGAATGCAGGGGGGGCAGCGCGCGATCCAGCGCCTCAAATAACGTCTTGGCGTCGTTGGGAGTGCCGATGTCGCGGAGGATGAGGGCGCCGAGCGCGACCAGCGCGGGATCGGACCGGGTCAGGAGATTGGTGGCGACGGCTCGGGCGGCGGGCGCAAATTCGGGCTTCCAGGAGCGCGCGATCAGGCGTCGCCGGGCGAGGAGAGGATCGAAATCGTCGCGGGGGGCAAAGCGCTTGTTTTCGGGGGGCAGGGGCAGGCGGCGTTCGAGGGCGGCGACGAGGGCGAGGTTGGCGTCGGCAGCGCCGGCCAGTTCGAGCAGCGCGGCGGTGGCCTCGGACGACGGCATTTCTTCGAGACCTTCGAGCGCCCGATGCTCGCCCATGCGCGCACGGCGCAGGAGCGGTTCCAGATAGGCGGGATGGCGAAGACCGGAGAAGTCGGCATAGTCCTTTGATGGCTTGCCCCAACTGGAATTGGAGTCGTCGGACAGGGCTTCCATGCGGGCGACGACTTGTTCGGCCTCCTCGGGGGTTGGCGCGCGGAAGGCGAGTTGGATATCGCCGAC
Source organism: uncultured Verrucomicrobiota bacterium (assembly GCA_964510645.1). Lineage (GTDB taxonomy): Bacteria > Verrucomicrobiota > Kiritimatiellia > CAIQIC01 > Lenti-01 > Lenti-01. Next base: position 2,373 of record CAZECJ010000227.1, read on the forward strand.
GGGGCGTTTGCGCTCGCCTTCCTGCCAGCCGAAATCGTGGGCGACGCGGATGGTGTAGGTGCCCGGCTCCTCAATTTGGCAATAGCGCATGAGGGGCAGGGAGGAGACATGTTGCTCGCCGGGCTTGAGGGCCAGCGGGCCGCCAAGGCCGCCCATGCAGATCGCGTGGGGGTAGGGATCGGCGGCGACGGTGCCGTCGGCGCGGGTGGCTTGGATGTGGAAGCGAAGATGTCGCGGCGAACCGCGGTAGTCGCTGCCGAACGAGGCCTCAAAGGGCTTGGTGCCGGCGTTTTCCAGGGTGAAATGCAGGAGGACGTTTTCGCCGATGAAATACTCGGGTCGGTCGGACGTCAGGTGAACGACGGCGCCCGCGGGAACGGGGTTGGTGGCGCAGGCGTTCCACCAAGAGCCTTCATCGCTGGCCTGGGCCGGGAGGACGGCGAGGAAGAGAGCCGCCAGGGCGAGCGCAAGGCGACGGTTCATGGGAGGGAATCCGGGGACAACGGCTGAGAACAAAGGCGCGCGATTTCGGCGGGCGAAAGTTCGCGGAGGGGCTGGCCGCGGAGATCGGCCTCGGAGAGGGGGCCGATGCGGATGCGGCGGAGGCGCTTCACGCGGAGGCCGATGGTTTCGAGCATGCGGCGGATGTGGCGATTGCGGCCTTCGCCGAGGACGATGCGCAGGGTCGGCGGCCGGCCGGGGCGGGAAGCCTCGGGGACGACGGCCAAGGCGCGCAGGAATTCGCCGTTTTCCTCGACCCCTTCGAGCATGGCCTCGAGCTGGTCGCGAGTGGCGAGGCGGTCGATCCAGGCGCGGTATTCTTTTTCGACGTGGCGGCTCGGGTGCGCGAACTCCTGCGCGAGCGCGCCGTCGTTGGTGAGGAGAATGAGCCCTTCGCTGTCGTAGTCGAGGCGGCCGATGGTATAGAGGCGCAGGCGCGGATCGGCGCCCATCTGGGCGGCCCACTCGACGATGGTGGGGCGGCCTTCGGGATCGAAGGAGGTGCACAAGATGCCGCGGGGTTTGTCGGCGAGATAAGTGCGGTGCGGCTCGGCGCGGACGGGCTGTCCGTCGAGCTCGACGCGCTGGGCGTCCGGATCGACCCGCGCACCGAGCTGCGCGACGACGTCGCCGTCGACGCGGACGCGCCCGGCGACGATGAGTTCTTCGCAATGGCGTCGCGAGCCGACGCCGGCGGCGGCGAGGAATTTCTGGAGGCGGATGCCGGCGGGGG
>CAZECJ010000228.1:0-3555 GCA_964510645.1 uncultured Verrucomicrobiota bacterium
CGGCGGGCGTGCCCGTCTTCGAGTATTCCCCGCGCCGCGCCAAGCAGAACGTCACCGGCTGGGGTGCCGCGCCGAAGGAACAAGTGGCCAAAATGGTCCGCTCCGTCTTGGGGCTGGACGAAACGCCGCCGCCGGACGCGACGGATGCCTTGGCGCTGGCGCTGTGCCACGCGCAGACCAACCGGGGCCTCGTCAAAGGCGAGCCGATTTGATGGCCGGCGCACTTCAGGAACGGCTGCGGCTGGAAAGCGTGCGCAAGACGTTCCGCGCGGCCGGCGGCGAGGTCGAAGTGCTGCGCGGCGTCTCGCTCGCGCTGGGCGCGGGGGAGTTTGGCGTGATCACCGGACCGTCCGGTTCGGGCAAGACGACGCTCCTGATGGTGGCCGGCCTGCTGCAGCCGGCCGACGGCGGAAAGGTATGGTTCGACGGGCGCGACACCTCCGATTTTAGCGAAATGGAGCTGGCGGACATCCGCAAGCGCGGCGTCGGCATGGTGTTCCAAAAATTCTGCCTGATGTCGCACCGGAGCGCGCAGGACAACGTGGAGTTTCGGTTCCGCTATCTCGATCACGACGCCCGCGAGGCGCGAACGCTGTCCGCCGCCGCGCTGGAACGCGTGGGACTCGCGGGGAAGGCGCAGCAAGCGGCTCGGCTGCTGTCGGCCGGGGAAATGCAGCGCGTCGCCATTGCCCGCGCGCTGGCCTTGCCGCCGAAGCTGCTGCTGGCCGACGAACCGACCGGCAATCTCGATCCCGAATCCGCCGCGCGCGTCATGGGCCTGTTCCGCGAATTGAACCGCGAAGGCATGTCCATTTTGCTGGTGACCCACAATCTGGAGTGGGTGGCGCCCGGCACGACGCATTGGACCATGCACGACGGTCATCTGGCGCGCGCCTGATTCCGGCCTTTTCCCGCCAATGGGGAAGGGGTAGCATGGCCCGAGCATGAAGAAGCGCCACATCGCCTACTACGTCACCGCCCATGGCTACGGGCACGGCGTGCGCTCGTGCGACGTCCTCGGTGCGCTCCTGGCGGCGCACCCGGGGACGAAAATCACGGTGACGACGGATCTGCCGGAGAGCTTCCTGCGCAGCCGCCTGCCGTGCGCCGACGGTCGCCTGAACGTCCGGCCCGGCGCGTTCGACGTGGGCATGGTGCAGAAGGATTCCATCCGCGTGGACGTGGCCGCGACGCTGGACCAGGCGCAGGAACTGTTGGCCGAGCGCAACCAGTTGATCGACTACGAAGCGGAAATGCTGCGCGGGGAGGGCGCCGATCTGGTCGTGGCGGACATCCCGTCCATCCCGCTCGAAGCCGCCGCGGAAGCCGGCGTGCCGGCGGTCGCTGTCGGCAATTTCTCGTGGGACTGGATCTACGAACCGTTCGCCGTGTGCGATCCTCGCTGGCGACCGGTAATCCAGATGTTCGAGGAGGGCTACCGGCAGGCGAAACAACTGCTGAAACTGCCGTTTTCGCCGGCGATGTCCGTTTTTACGAAGCAGGTGGATATTCCGCTGTTGGCCAAGCCGGGCCAGCCGCGGCGCGCCGATCTGGCGCGGCAGAGCGGCGCGGATCCGGCCAAGCGCTGGATCCTGCTGTCGTTCACGTCGCTGGATTGGGACGCGGCGGCGCTGCGCGCCGTGGCGACGCTGGACGACTTCGAATTCTTCACGGTGATGCCGCTGGTCTGGGACGGCTTGGCCAACGTCCACGCCGTGGATCGGCAGGCGATCGGGTTTTCGGACGTGTTGGCGAGTTGCGACGCCGTCGTGACCAAGCCGGGCTACGGCATCCTGAGCGACTGCGTGGCCAACGCGAAGCCGATCATCTATGCCGAGCGCGAGGATTTCATCGAATATCCATTGTTGGAGCGGGAACTGAAGCACTACCTGAAAAACGTTCATATTCCCGCGGCGGACCTGTACGCCGGGCGGCTGGGTGCCGCCTTGGCGGCCATCGAAACCGCCCCGGCACCCCGCGAGATCTTGCCCGGCGGCGGCGCCGAAAAAGCGGCCCAACTCCTGATGGATCTGGCATGAGCGGGCGGAAAACCATTCGCGTTCTGGCCGTGATGCCGCCAATGGTGCAGGTCAACACGCCGTATCCGTCCACGGCGTGCCTGACGGGATTCCTGCGCTCGCGGGGTGTCGAAGCCTTCCAGGCGGATCTCGCCCTGGAGCTGGTGCTGGAGCTGTTTTCGCGCGCGGGCCTGGAACGGGTGCGCGCGCGGCGTCCGATGAAATCGACGGAAACGGTCCAATCGTTCCGAGAGCAATTTGATCGCTATGCGGATACGGTGGAGTCTGCCGTCGCGTTCCTGCAGGGCCGCGATCCGACGCTGGCGCATCGGATCGCCTCGCGGAACTTCCTGCCGGAAGGCCCGCGGTTCCGGAACTTGGATACTTTCGTGGCGGAGGAGGGGGGCGATCCGCTGGCGTGGGCATTCGGCGCGCTGGGCACCCAAGACCGGGCCAAGCATCTGGCCACGCTCTATCTGAACGATCTGGCCGACGCCATCCGCGACGCGGTCGATCCGCGGTTTGAATTCGCGCGCTATGGCGAATCGCTGGCGCGCAGCCAGCCGACCTTCGATCCGCTGGCCGAAGCGCTGGCGGCGCCGCCGACGCTCGTGGACGAAATCCTGCGCGAGCGGGTCCGCGCAGCGCTGGAAACGCATCGGCCAAATCTGGTGCTGGTGTCGGTCCCGTTCCCGGGCTGCGTGTACGGCGCGTTCCGCATCGCGCAAGCGATCAAGGCCGCCGATCCGCGCATCGCGACGGCGCTGGGCGGCGGCTTCGTGAACACGGAACTGCGCGAACTGTCCGAACCGCGCACGTTCGATTATTTCGATTATGTCACTCTGGACGACGGCGAACGGCCGGTGCTGGCGCTGGTGGAGCATCTGCGCGGCGAGCGGTCGCTGGACCAACTGGTGCGGACGTTCGTTTGCCGGCGGGGGCAGGTTCGTTTCGTTGATGCGAAGGAACCAGATGTTCCGTTCGCGGAGACGGGCGCGCCGACCTGGGATGGCCTGCCGCTGGACCGGTATCTGTCGGTCCTGGATCTGTTGAATCCGATGCATCGGCTGTGGTCGGACGGGCGCTGGAACAAGCTGGCGGTCGCGCACGGCTGCTATTGGCGCAAATGCAGCTTCTGCGATTTAACGCTCGATTACATCGCGCGGTGCGAAGCGCTGCCGGCGAAGGTGCTCGTGGATCGCATCGAGGCGGCCATCGCCGAAACCGGCCAGACCGGATTCCACTTCACGGACGAAGCGGCGCCGCCGACGGCGCTGAAGGCGCTGGCGGCGGAACTCAAGCGGCGCAAGGTGGCGATTTCGTGGTGGGGCAACATCCGCTTTGAGAAGGCCTTCACGCCGGACCTGTGCCGGGAACTGGCGGAGAGCGGTTGCATCGCGGTTTCGGGCGGGCTGGAAGCGGCCTCGGACCGGTTGCTTGCGCTGATGAACAAGGGCGTGACGGTGGCGCAGGCCGCGCGGGCGGCCAAGGCGTTCGCCGACGCGGGCATCCTCGTGCACGCCTACCTGATGTACGG
>CAZECJ010000229.1:0-3503 GCA_964510645.1 uncultured Verrucomicrobiota bacterium
GGCGGGCCAGCAAGGCGAGGAACAGCGGGCCGCCGAGGACGGCGGTCAAGGCGCCAACGGGCACTTCGAGCGGGGCGGCGGCCCAGCGGCCGACTGCGTCGCACGCCGCCAGCAAAGCGCCGCCGAACAGGAACGAGCAGGGCAGCACGATGCGCTGGTCGGGACCGACGATCCGCCGCACGGCGTGGGGCGCAAGCAGGCCGACGAAGCCGATGGGACCCGCCACGGCGGCCACGCCGGCGGACGCGAGGCCCGCGCCGATGGCCGTCCAGCGGCGGACGCGCGCGACTTCGACCCCCTGCCCCGCCGCCATTTCTTCGCCGAGGCCCAGCGGATTCAGCGAGCGCGCCTGCAACGCCATGATCGCGATGCCGGGCACGGCCAGCGCCGCCAGCGCGCCGATGGCCGGCCAATCCGCCGAATCCAATCCGCCGAGGAGCCAGCGATGGAATTCGGCGAGTTTCCACGGCGAAATGAACCCGCTGATGACCATGATGGCCCCGCCACTGATGACGCCGATCGTCACGCCCGCCAGCAACAGCGTCTGCGCGCCGGCGCCGCCCGGACGCCGGGCCAGCGACAGCACGAGCCCCAGCGCGCCGGCCGCCCCGAGCAACGCCAGCGCCTGCGAGGTGTTCAGCGGCCCCCACGCCAGCCACAGGAACGGGCAGACCCGCGCCAGAAACGCGCCGAGACTCGCCCCGCCCGCGATGCCCAGCGTCCACGGCTCGGCCAAGGGATTCCGGAAAATCACCTGCAGCGCCGCGCCGGCCATCGCCAGCGCCCCGCCGGCCAACAGGCCCATCAGGACGCGCGGCAGGCGGATTTGGAAGAAAATCATGCCGTCGGCGGTCCATTCGCCGACCAAAAACGAGAAAATTTCCCGAAAACTCAATTTTTCGGCCCCGATCCACGGAAAAACGGCCAAAAACGCGACAAAAACGGCCAAAAACGAGTAGATTTTGCGTTTTTTCGTCATTTTTTCGCCAAAATGACGGGATTTTGCGTTTCCGGACGCCGGAGGACCTCGATTTTGTCGCCGTAGGCCGGAAACAGGCGATTTTCGGTCAAAATTTCGGAGGGGAGGCCTTGAGCCGCGATTTCCCCGGCCTGGAGCAGGATCAGGCGGTCGCAGAACAGCCCCGCGAGATTGAGGTCGTGCATCACGGCGACCACGCGCAGACCACTCGCCGCGCGGCGCGCGAGGATGTCCATGACGACGGCGGCCTGGTGCAGGTCGAGCGACTGCGTGGGCTCGTCGAGCAGCAAAATCTCCGGTTCCTGCGCCAACGCGGACGCGATCCAGGCGCGGCGACGCTCGCCGCCGGACAGATGCGTAAGCGGACGATACCGCAAGGCTTCCAAGCCGACGTCGCCCAAGGCGCGCGCGACGGCTTCGCGGTCGGCGGCGGTGGACATTTCCAGCACGCCGCCGTGCGCGTGGCGGCCCATCGCGACGACTTGCTCGACCGTGTAGTCGAAGAGCACGGGACATTCCTGCGGCAGGAATCCGAGGTGGCGGGCGACGTCCAGGCGGCGCAGGCGCGCGAGCGCGCGGCCGTTGAGTTCCACCGCGCCCGCCCCCGGCGCGAGCAGTCCCGCCGCGAGTTTCAAGAGCGTGCTTTTGCCGGAGCCGTTGGGACCGACGATGCCGCACAGCGGCTCGCCGCCGAAGGAAAGCGCGGGAATTTGCAGAGACCAAGCGGCCGATTCGTAGGCGAAACGGAGGTTGCAGAGTTCAAGCTGGCGGGAGGAGTTCAAAGCCTTCGATCTCAATATCCAATGTCCAACACCCAATATCCAATATCCAACGGAACAGCCGGGCTGTTCACTTGGACATTGGGCGTTGGATATTGGTTATTGGATATTGAAGATTTCAAGCTTCCGCCTTGGGGGCCACGGCGAGCTTGATATGGATGTCGCGCAGCTGCTTGTCGTCCACGGTGGACGGCGCGTTCATCATCAGGTCCATGGCCTTCTGGGTCTTCGGGAAGGCGATGACGTCGCGGATGCTGTGGCGGCCGGCGAGCAGCATCACGAGGCGGTCGGCGCCGATGGCGAGGCCGCCGTGGGGCGGCGTGCCGTATTCCAGCGCGCGGATCAGATGGCTGAAGCGCGATTTGATTTCCGACTCGGGCAGGCCGAGGATCTGGAACATCCGGTTCTGGAAAGCCGGATCGTGGATCCGGATGCTGCCGCCGCCGAGCTCGGTGCCGTTGAGCACGATGTCGTAGGCTTGCGCGCGGACCTTTTCGGGATCGGTGTCGAGCAGCGGCACGTCTTCCGGGCGCGGCGCGGTGAAGGGATGGTGCACGCTGACGAGGCGGCCTTCGTCGTTGCGCTCCATCAGCGGGAAATCGGTGACCCACGTGAACTTGAACACGTCCTGCGGGATCGCGTTGGCCTGCGCGCCGGCCAGCAGGCGGATGCGGCCGAGCACCGGCAGCACCTTCTCGGCCTTGTCGGCGCCGAACAGCACGAGGTCGCCGGGCTGGATGTTCAGCGCGGTCTCGAGGCCGACCTTTTCGGCGTCGGTGAAGAACTTCACGATGGGCGATTTCCACGTGCCGTCGGGCTGCACGCGGATGTAGGCGAGGCCGCCGAGGCCGCCTTCCTTGGCGAGGCCGGTCCAATCCTCTTCCACCATCTTGATGGGCGCATGGGCGAGGCCCTTGGCGTTGATGGCCTTGACCACGCCGCCGCCGTCGAGGGCGCGCGCGAACACCTTGAACTGGGTGCCCTTGAAGACGCTCGCGAGATCCACGATCTCCATGCCGAAGCGGAGGTCGGGCTTGTCGCTGCCGAAGCGGTCCATGGCCTCGCGGTAGGCCATGCGCGGCAGCGGCAGCTCGGGCACCGGGTGGCCGGCAGACTTCATCAGGCGCACGATCAGTCCATCGATGATCTCGATGATGTCTTCGGCGGTGACGAACGACATTTCGATGTCGATCTGGGTGAATTCGGGCTGGCGGTCGGCGCGCAGGTCCTCGTCGCGGAAGCAGCGGGCGATCTGCACGTAGCGGTCCATGCCGGACATCATCAACAGCTGCTTGTACTGCTGCGGGGCTTGCGGCAGGGCGAAGAAGGTGCCGGGGCAGACGCGGCTGGGCACGAGGTAATCGCGCGCGCCCTCGGGCGTGCTCTTGGTCAGGATGGGCGTTTCGACCTCGACGAATTGCTGTTCGTCGAAGTAGTTCCGGGCCGTCTGGATCAAGCGGTGGCGGAGCATGAGCGCCTGCTGCATGGCGGAGCGGCGCAGATCGAGATAGCGGAATTCGAGGCGCAGGTCCTCGCTGACGTTCTCCGCGTTGCGGTCGTCGAGCGGAAACGGCGGCGTGTGGGCTTTGTTCAGCACGGCGATGGAGGTGCCGCGGACTTCGATGCCGCCGGTGGCGATGCGGTCGTTGACCATGTCGGCCGGACGCGGACGGACTTCGCCGGCGATTTTCACGACGAATTCGCCGCGGCAGGCCTGCGCGGCGTCCCACGCCGCCTGCGAATCC
>CAZECJ010000230.1:0-3468 GCA_964510645.1 uncultured Verrucomicrobiota bacterium
CTTCGTCGGGTAACGTTTACTCCCTCAACCGCCGGGCCGTTAGTGTTAATGAATTGTGCGACACGAAGTCGCTCTATATAACTGTTAACCAGTGTATTATGACAACATTCTACAACACGAGTTAACCTTCTGTTCCATCAGATGAGCCTACCGACACATGCGTGGAGAGTGATTTCCGGGTGTGAAGCTGTCGGGACAAGGTTACCTTTCCGGTAACAACAATCGGGAGGTGCTGGCTTGGGTGGTATGGTGAACACATGTGAATTGCTGCAAGCATCGTCATAACGAAAAGCGAAAGTTGGTGACACGCTTTGACCAAAAGGTATAAGGGTTGGATATGAATTTTGGCGCATATCATACATGGACTTAGTCCCTTCGGTGTAGTAGGCAGCACCTAACCCATCCTGTTATATTAGCGGAACGTGTTAAGCCTGAATGGTTCCTCATCATAGGGGTAGGCTCTCGGCGACGGGAGTACAATACTGCGCAGGTAAAGGAGGATAAAGAAAGCGAAGGCTATCATGTAATTTGGTAGATAGGGGTTCAGAATTTGCCCCGCTGTGAAAGCAGGCTAAATTTTATCTGGTGCTCTGTTGCAAGAAATTTGTAGTAAGACTTTAACTTAAGGAAGCAAATGAATCTCCCAAAAAGATGTGCTCTTAAGACGTTCGCCACAGCGTGGAACTTTATCCCTTGGGACAAGGTTAAAAGGATCGTAAGGTCATTGCAGAGACGTATTGCAAAGGCAATCAGCGAAAGAAACCAGAACAAGGCACGAGCCTTGCAATGGTTACTAACGCACTCTTTCGCAGCAAAACTTTTGGCTGTTAAGAGAGTAACTGAAAACAAAGGAAAGAACACTCCCGGAGTAGACGGGGTGTTATGGAAATCCCCAACACAAAAACTGAAAGCTGCTAAATCGCTAAGTAGAAAAGGATATACTGTTAAGCCTCTGAGAAGGGTCTATATCAAGAAAAAGAATGGTAAAGAAAGACCCCTCGGAATACCTACAATGAACGACAGAACTATGCAAGCGCTGTTCCTCTCTGCTCTCGATCCGGTATCAGAAACAACTGCTGACTTCTCCTCATACGGCTTCCGCCAAAAGAGAAGTTGCCATGACGCTATCGAAAGGTGTTACATACACCTTTCAAGAAATGACAGCGCCACGTGGGTACTGGAAGGTGATATCAAAGGGTGTTTTGACAATATCAGTCATGACTGGATAGTCAATAATGTACTCATTGATAAACTAATAGTTACCAAGTGGCTTAAAGCTGGATTTATTGACAAGAACAAACTTTTTCCTACAGAGGCAGGAACCCCACAAGGTGGTATTATCTCCCCTACTCTCGCAAATATGGTACTGGACGGACTGGAAGAAACCATATACAAAAGTGTTAACACTCGTATCAGAAAATACGATGGTTGCAGAAGGAACTACCATAAGATCCATTTTGTGAGATATGCCGATGACTTCATTGTGACTGGAGTAAACGAGGAGGTTCTAATGAACGTTGTTAAACCCACAATCGTAAACTTTCTAACTGAAAGAGGTTTGACACTCTCGGAGACTAAAACCAAAATCACTAATGTGTATATCGGGTTCGACTTCCTTGGTCAGAATATCAGAAAGTTCTCTAATGGAAAATTGCTGATCAGACCTTCAAAGGAAAATTTTAAGTCCGTTCTATCAAAGATTAAGCTAATCATCAGACAACACTGGGGTTCTCCTACTGTCATCCTCATTCGCAGATTAAACTCTGTGATTACCGGATGGACGAACTATCATAAACACATCGTGGCTAGCAGATACTTCTGCGACCTCGACAGGTTCATATGGTTCTACCTCTGGAAATGGGCTAAAAGAAGACATGCCAAGAAAGGACACTATTGGATTGCGGACAACTACTTTAAAACTATTGACCGCCGTAAATGGAACTTCTTTGGTACTTTTGATAATGGTACAGAGATCTTACTTAAACATGCCTCTGACACTCATATCAAACGACACGTCCTTATCAATGGTAAAGCTAACCCATACTGTGCACTATGGGACAAGTACTATCGGAGAAGATATGCCCTGAGAATGGCCGCCTGACTTTTGAATTGCCGGGTAACCTTGTTACCTTTAGGGTGCTTGAGCCGTATGCGGTGAAAGTCGCAAGTACGGTTCTTAGGAGGGAAAGGCGGGGCAACCCGCCCGACCTATCCGACGCATATTAGACAGGTTTTAACACTGGGTAATAACTAAGAATCCGAGGTCAATTATAGAAACAACTGCCGGACTTGACTCTTTGACTGATGGGACAATATCGGTATATTTACTCATAATCGTTATCTTTGAATAATGAATTACAAATAGTTGGCTTGATTATTGTTGTGAGCATTTAACCAATAAACTTAAAATCATGAAAAAGTTAGCCTCTCTGATTATATTTTCATTTGTTCTTTTTTCTTGCCAGAAAGATGAAATTTCTTTTCCTGATCCAAGTACACTTCCAAAAGGACTAGTGGGTTCATGGGTAGAAACTAGTCTCGGTGTTGATACTATAAGGTTCAATTCAAACAGTAAAACAGGATCATTCTATTTCTCTAGAGGCTTTGCTAAGACCAATGGTTATTGGTTACCAAAAATTGGAAGTACTCCTTATTCATACACAATTTCAGGAGATAGTATTCATGTGATTGATGGATTATCTAGTTCAATGCAAGGAGGTAGTTACTACTTCAAGTTTGATGAACCAAATTTGACTTTTAATATTGGCAAATTTTCTAAGTATCTGGACACAAAAAAAGATATTCCTGCATTTAGAAAAATAAAATAGTTACACCGATAAAATATAATAATCACTAACCATAACCAGACTACTTCTACTCGGCTGACAGGATTGGGAATCTTGACACATTTCTTTTTAAAAAGACAAATCTTGCTCATCTATCGGGACTTATCACCGTGACAAGTTTATTCTGGTGAGTGAATTGCAACTCATTTTCTAGGATTATTTATCTTTGATTATTGATTAACAAATGATTGGCGTGATTTTTTCTGTGAATACATTAACACTAACCCAATTATCATGAAAAAAGTAGCATTGTTGTTTATTTTTTCCCTCATGTTATTTTCATGCGAAAAGGACAAAAAATATCCAGAAACTCCAGATTGGTTAAAGGAAAAGATTTCTCAAATGGAAACCCCAGCCTATTATGTTGGTACAGTAGTATATGCATACGAATGGAATAAAGACTATTATTATTTAATCTCAATTGGGGTATCCTCCTGTGCAATGTGTGAATTCTATGATTACCAAGGAGTAAAAGTTGAATGGACAAATGATAAAATAGCTGATTTCCAAAAAAATAGCAAGAGACTTAAAATAGTTTGGGAAAGAGGTTTTAATTAAGAACTAACCATAACACGGACAATATGGGTAAGTTGTTTGTCACGGTTTTTGCTTTTGCTCCTGC
>CAZECJ010000231.1:0-3444 GCA_964510645.1 uncultured Verrucomicrobiota bacterium
AGCCCATCTTCTTGATCTGGCGCATCTGGGCGAGGAAATCGTTCAGGTCGAGCCCTTGCTTCGTCTTGAGCTTGTCCTGCATCCGCTCGGCTTCGCCGACGTCCAGCGTCTCCTGCACCTTCTCGACCAGGCTAACCACGTCGCCCATGCCGAGGATGCGCGAGGCCATGCGGTCGGGATGGAACGGCTCGAGGTCCTCCGCGCGTTCGCCCGTGCCGATGCGCAGGATCGGGCATTGCGCGACGGACACGACCGAAAGCGCGGCGCCGCCGCGGGCGTCGCCGTCGAGCTTGGTGAGGATCAAACCCGTCAGGCCAACGGCGTCGTGGAAGGTCTTCGCCACGCTCACCGATTCCTGCCCGATGGCCGCGTCGAGCACCAGCACGACGTTCTGCGGCTCGGTGGCTTCCCGCAGGGCCTTCAATTCCCCGACCAGCTCCTCGTCGATCTGGAACCGGCCTCCGGTGTCGTAGAGGACGATGTCGTAGTAGTTTTCGCGGGCGAACTTGAACGCGCGGCGGCCGAGATCGGGGACGGTTTCGCCGGGTTCGGGCTTGACGATCCCCGCCCCCGCCTGTTGGGCGAGCACCTCGAGCTGGTCCACGGCGGCGGGACGGCGGATGTCGCACGCGACGAGCAGGACCTTCTTGCCCTTCTGCTTCCATTGGCGCGCGAGCTTGCCGCAGGTGGTCGTCTTGCCGGAGCCGTGCAGCCCCAGCAGCATCACTTCCGCCGGAATCGCGGAAAGATTGAAATCCTTCTGCTGGCCGCCGAGCAGCGCGACCAGTTCGTCGTGGATGGCCTTGACGATCTGCTGGCCGGGCGCGACGCCGGAGAGCACCTCCGTCCCGAGGCTCTTGGCCTTGACGCGCTCGATGAAGTCCTTGGCGGTGGCATAGTGGACGTCGGCTTCGAGGAGCGCCAAGCGCACCTCCCGCAAGGCGTCCTGGACGTTCTTTTCCGAAAGCTGGCCCACCCCGCGCAGATTGCGGAAGGCCGATTGGAGGCGGTTTGAAAGACGGTCGAACATGGGATCAATTCTCGGCCGGCGCGGAAGCGTCCGGCGCCGGACGGCGGACGAGACCGCGGCCCCCGCAGCGGGGACAAACGCCCACGACGCCGGTTTCGACGTCTTCGGCGCGGCCCATCCCCACGCAATTGGGACAGATGCGGTCGGACTCGTCGAGATAGCGGATCAGGCGGGATCCGACGCCTTGGCAGACGGGACAGATCGCTTTCCGGCTTTCGTCGGAAAGCACGTGGCCCGTGCCCATGCAATATCCGCATTCGATCGTCTCGACGCCCGGCGCACCGGCGACCGCGGCGGGATCGACGCCCTTTTTCATCATCATCCAGCGGCCCAGCTTGTCGGCAAACCCGCCGGGCGCCACGAGGTCGGAGGCCGGTTTTTCCCGCGCGCGCTGCATCCAATTCGCTTGCAGCAAAAAGCCCGCCACCACCAGCAGGGCCAGCAGCGCCACGACGGGCCCCTTGCCCTTGGGCTGGGGCGTGGCGAAGGGATAGTTGGACGGACCTAGGTCCGGACGGCCGTCGCGACGCGACATTTTCCGGCGAAGTCGGACTTCAGGTGCTGGAGCTGGAGGCGGGGCGTCTGACACAAAATCTCCTCGATGGCTTCGGCCTGGTCTTCGCCGATTTCCATCATCAACGTTCCTTTTGATTTAAGCACGTGCGCGGCCTCCGCGACAAGCCGCGAAATCGTCCGCAATCCGTCTGCGCCGCCGTCCAGCGCAAGGCCCGGTTCGAAGTCCCGCACCGTCCGGTCGAGGCGCGCGATCTCCGCGGTGGCCACGTAGGGCGGATTGGAAACCACCAGATCCGCCGAAGCGGCGGCCACGCCCGCGAGCAGGTCGGCCGGCCGGAACTCCACCTCGGCGCCCAGCGCGCGGGCGTTCTCGCGCGCCAGCTCCAGCGCGGCGGGACTGAGGTCCGTCGCCAGAACCCGCGCGCCCGGCACGCGCTTGGCCAGCGCGCAGGCGATGCAGCCGGTGCCGGTGCAGACGTCGACGACGACGGGCCGTTCCCGGCCGCGCAGGAAATCCTCGGCGCACGCGACGAGCCCTTCGGTCTCGGGGCGCGGGATCAGCGCGCGCGCATCGCAACGGATCTTCAGCCCCATGAAATCCGTTTCGCCGATCACGTATTGGACGGGTTCGTCCGTCGCCAGCCGCGCCGCGGCGGCATCGAATGCCCGCGCCACCTCCGGGGCCGGCATTTCATCGAGATGGCGCAGGACGTCGAGCAAGCCGCACCCCAGCAGATGCGCGGCGACCCAGCGGAGCTTGTTTTCGGCTTCGGCGATCCCCGCCCGTTCGAGGCGCATCCGGCCGTCGGACAGCAGCGTCTTCCAGCGGCGCGCGGCGACAGTCATCGGCCGGCGGTGCCCATCTGCTCGGCCAGGCGCAGCTCGACGTCCTTCGACTGCAGGGCGCCGATGACGTCGTCCAGCTTGCCTTCCATGATCTGGTCGAGGGAATAGAGCGTGAGATTGATGCGGTGGTCGGTCAGGCGGTTCTGGGGAAAGTTGTAGGTGCGGATGCGCTCGCTGCGGTCGCCGGAGCCGATCTGCGATTTGCGCTCGCTGGCCATTTTGTCGTGGTCCTGCTGGCGCCGGAGATCCAGCAACTTGGAGGCCAGCACCTTCATGGCCTTGTCGCGGTTCCGGTTCTGGCTGCGTTCGTCCTGGCAGGCCACCACGATGCCCGTGGGCAGATGCGTGATGCGGATGGCCGATTCGGTCTTGTTGACCTTCTGCCCGCCGGGCCCGGACGCGCAAAACAGATCGATGCGCAGCTCTTCGGGCTTGATTTCCACTTCGCTGACTTCCTCGACCTCGGGCAGCACGGCCACCGTCGCGGCCGACGTGTGGACGCGGCCCTGCGCCTCCGTCTCGGGAACGCGCTGCACGCGGTGCCCGCCGCTCTCGTAGCGCAGCGTCTTGTAGACGTCCGTTCCTTCGACGGAAAAAATGACTTCCTTGAATCCGCCGAGTTCGGACGGCGAGGCATCGATGATGCCCGTTTTCCAGCCCCTGGAGTCGGCAAAGCGCGAGTACATCCGGAACAGGTCGCCCGCGAAGAGAGCCGCCTCGTCCCCGCCGGTGCCGGCGCGGATTTCCAGAATGGTGTTGCGGCTGTCGTCGGGGTCGGCCGGCAGCATCAGCGCCATCAGCGCGCGCTCGGCGCGGGGAATCGCGGCTTCCAGCTCCGCCTTTTCCGCGCGGGCGATTTCCTCCAGCTCCGGATCGCTGGCGCTCTCGCCGAGCAGTTCGGCGTTGTCGGCCAGGGTCCGGCGCAGGCGCTGCAGTTCATCCGCGGCCCGGGTCAGGTCGCGCAGGCGCTGGTGCTCGCGCACCAGTTCCTTGAACATGCGGGGATTGGAGGCCGCGCCGGGCACGGACATGGCCTGCTCGAGCTCTTCGGC